>NZ_JCAFTW010000003.1:0-407458 GCF_059370655.1 Stenotrophomonas sp. YJH_SMC_133
CCGGCACTACCGATGATGGGCTGGCCTGCACCGGTATAATCGGGGCCTCTTCACTGCTGTGGCCGCCCCCCTTGAACGACACGCCCGAACCCGTCGTCTCCGAGCTGATCGATCTGCTCACGCTGGAGCGGCTGGAGGACAACCTGTTCCGCGGGCAGAGCCGCGACATCGGCACCAAGTACGTGTTCGGCGGGCAGGTGCTGGGCCAGGCGCTGGCCGCAGCGCAGGCCACGGTCGACAATGGCCGCCACGTGCACTCGCTGCATGCCTATTTCCTGCGCGCTGGCAACATCGACCACCCGATCGTCTACGACGTGGACCGCACCCGCGATGGCGGCAGCTTCTCGGTGCGCCGGGTCACCGCGATCCAGCACGGCAAGGTGATCTTCTTCTGCGCGGCCTCGTTCCAGCAGGCCGAGACCGGCGCCGAGCACCAGCACAAGATGCCCGAAGTGCCACAGCCGGAAGACATCGAGCCGAATCGTCCGCTGCCGGCGGAAGTGCTCGAACGCCTGCCGATCAAGGTGCAGCGCTGGCTGTCGCGCGGTGGCCCGTTCGAGTTCCGCCACGTGTACCCGCGCGACGAACTGAACCCGCCCAAGCGCCCGCCCTACCACCAGGTGTGGCTGCGCCTGAGCGAACCGGTGGGCGATGCGCCGGAGCTGCACCAGGCGCTGCTGGCCTACGCCTCCGACTTCCACCTGCTGGGCACGGCGACCTTCCCGCACGGTATCAGCTACTACCATCCGCACGTGCAGATGGCCTCGCTCGACCACGCGATCTGGTTCCACCGCCCGTTCCGTGCCGACGACTGGCTGCTGTATTCGCTGGACAGCCCCAGCGCGCAGGATTCGCGCGGCCTGGCCCGCGGCCAGTTCTTCACCCGCAATGGCGTGCTGGTGGCCAGCACCGCGCAGGAAGGCCTGATCCGCGTCGTTCCCGACCAGGCCGCGGCCGCTGCCGTGCCAGCCAAGGAGTAACCCCATGCGCCAGATCTTCAGCAGCCAGCGCGTGGAAACCGTCGAAGGCGTGGCCGAGCTCCTGCGCGAGCATGGCATCGACGTCAAGGTGACCAACGGGCGCTCGTACAAGACCCGCCGCCGCGGTCAGTTCAGCTATACCGACCTGGGCAACGCCAACGCCTATCCAGCGGTGTGGATCGTACGCGCCGACGATCAGCCGCGCGCGCGTGAAATCCTGCGCGAGGCGCGCCTGCTCGACACCACCCGTCGCGACCACCCGACCGCCGAGTTCGCCTTCCGCGACGCGCCGGAACCGGGCAGCGGCGGCGGCAGCTGGGCCTGGCGCATCCGCATCGCCCTGCTGGTGGTGATCGCCGGCGTGGCGTTGGTGATCGGCCTGCGCCATCGCGGTGCCCCGGCACCGGTCGCACCGGCCCCTGCGCCGCAGGCCCAGCCGCAGCAGGTACAGCCGGCACCGCAGGCCGCGCCGGAAGAGGAAGAAGAAGTCCGGGTCCGCATCCAGCCCTCAAAATGACGCACGGGTAGTGCCGGCCGCCGTCCGGCAGCCACAAAAAGGGGACGGAGGGGATTAAGTCGTTTGAGGCACAAACGACTTAATCCCCTCCGTCCCCTTTTTTGTCATGAGGATGGCGGCCAGCGGCCGGCACTACCGCACAGAAAGTCGGTCACATTGGGCGCGCGGCTCCGTCATGGGACACAATCCCAGCAGGAGAGCCGCCGCCATGACGACGTTCGCCGCATCGATCGACCAGACCCTGGAACGCGAACTGCCGGCCGCCGCCAGCGGTTGCCAGCACGCCTATGGCCGCATCGTGCTGGCTTGCCAGAACACGGTCACCGCCATCGCGCTGGCCATCACCCGCGACCGCCAGGCCAGCGAGGACATCGCCCAGGAAGCCTTCGTCAAGGGCTGGCAGCAGCTGCACCAGCTGCGCAGTTCGACCAGCTTCCTGCCCTGGCTTCGGCAGATCACCCGCAACCTGGCCCGCGATTGGCTGCGTGCACAACGTGGCCGGCCGCTGACCGGCGAGGCCGCCGAGGTGGCGATGGGCATGGCCGCCGACCCTTCACCGGGCGCGGCCGACCGCCTGCAGCGGGTGGAAGAAGAGGTCGCCGCCGAGGACATCATTTCAGCGTTGCCGGCCGACAGCCGCGAAGTCCTGCTGCTGTACTACCGCGAAGGGCAGCGCTCGCAACAGGTCGCCGATCTGCTCGGGCTCAGCGATGCGGCCGTGCGCAAGCGCCTGTCACGTGCACGTGCCCTGGTGCGCGACGGCCTGCTGCAGCGCTTCGGTGAGTTCGCGCGCAGCAGCGCGCCGAGCGCCGCATTCGCCACGGCGGTGGCTTCGATGGTACTGGTGGCCGCGCCCGGCACCGCCAGCGCCGCGATCCTGCTCGGCACCGGCGTCGGCGTGGGCGGCAGCAAGCTGGGCCTGGGCGGCGTCAGTGCCGCAGGCGGGGCTGCCATGGGTTCACTGACGGCCGCCGCCAGCCAGCTGCACCTGATTCCCGCCAGCGACTGGGCCACCGTTGCCGGTGGCGTCGTCGGCGGCATCATCGGCAGCTATCTGGGTGGCCGCTTCCTGCTGCGCTTCGCAGACACCCAGCAGGAACGAACAGCAGTGCGGCGCTTCGTGCACCTCAATACGTTCACCGCGATGGTCGTCTGCACCAGCCTGCTGATCTCGCAGATGCTGCAGGTGCCAATCTGGCTGCAACTTGCGATTCTCGTCATCGGCCTGGGTACGGTGAACTACCAGTGCCTGGTGCCGCTGCAGCGCGTGATGGCACCCATGATCGCGCGCGATTCAGCGCGGCGCGGCCGCAGCGGAACCAACTGGAAATATGAATCCGTGTACGGGCGCACCGGCATCATCGGGGCGAACGTATTCGTGATCGGCCTGGTGGTATATGCGCTGATGCGCAACGGAAACGTGTAACGGACAACGCCGGCAGTACGCCGGCGTTGTCATCAATCACTGCATTGAACCTCAGCGCTGCGGCTTCGGCGCAGCGCCATCACGCGGACCGCCATGGCGCGGGCCACCGTGCATCGGGCCCTTGGCAGCGTCGAACTCGGCCTTGCTCAGCTGGCCATCCTTGTTGGTGTCGGCGGCAGCGAACCAGGCATCACGATGCTGCTTCATGCGCAGCTCGCGGTCGGCCTTGTCCAGGTAGCCGTCCTTGTTCAGATCAAGCTGGTCGAAGCGCGCGGCCAGGCGCGGATCGGCCTTGGCTTCCTCGCGGCTGATGCGGCCGTCCTTGTTGACGTCCAGCTTGGCCCAGCGCTCACCGCCGTGGCCACGTCGCCCATGCTGCCAGCGCGGCAGCTCATCGCGCGAGAGCTTGCCGTCCTTGTTCTTGTCCAGCTCGTCGAACTTCGCGGCCAGGCGCGGGTTGGCGGCCGCCTCGCTGCGGTCGATGACGCCGTCGCCGTTGGTGTCCAGCCTGGCCGGGCGCGGCGCGGGCGTGGTCGGGGTGTCGGCGGCCAGCGCGATACCGGAAGCGGAGGTGCCCAGCAGCAGGGCCAGCAGCAGGGGGGTACGGATCATGAGGTCACTCCTGGGGATGGGAACAGCGTCGGGGTGATCACTTCACCCTCGGGGGACAACAACGCCCGGGCGCGACGTCGGTTGACGCTACTGCCGATTCCATTCATCCGCCGGACAGTCGCCGCCACTGCGACAACCTGGGGCTATGCTGTGCCCATGGCGATACATGGCGACAGAGACGACGAACTGCGACTTTTCCAGACCGGCGAGCACCCCTGCGGGTACTGGTCGGACCGGGTGGCACGCGACCTGGTGCTGGACCCGAACGACCGCCGCCTCGGTGCGCTCTATCCGCTGGCACTGAGCTGGGGCTTCCGCCGCAGCGGCGACTTGGTCTACCGGCCGCATTGCGCGCACTGCCAGGCCTGCGTGGCGGTGCGCATCCCGGTGGCGCGCTTCGCTCCGGACCGCAGCCAGCGCCGCTGCGCCGCCCGCAATGCCGACCTGGAGGTGCGGATCACCGCCGCCACCGCCCGCGACGACCTGTTCGCGCTGTATCACCGCTACCTCACCCACCGCCACGCCAACGGCGGCATGGACGACCATGGACCGCACGAGTTCGAGCAGTTCCTGATCGGCAGCTGGTCGCACACCCGCTTCATGGAAATGCGCCTGCCCGGCCACGACGGCCAGCCCAGCCAGCTGCTGGGGGTGGCGGTGACCGACGTCACCGAGCACGGGCTGTCGGCGGTCTACACCTTCTTCGACCCGGACCATGCCGCGCGCGGGCTGGGCACCTTCGCGATCCTGCAACAGATCGAATGGGCGCGCCGCGAGGGGCTGCCACACGTGTATCTGGGCTACTGGATCCGCGGCCACCAGAAGATGGACTACAAGCGTCGCTTCCATCCGCTGGAAGCCTACGATGGCCGCCGCTGGCACGATTTCGACAATGATCTGGACGGGCGCTGACAAACCGCTGACACCGGGCCGGGTGCACAATACGGCCCATGAACATGACCCGCCGCCCCCCCCTGATCCTCGCCCTGGCCCTGCTCTGCGGCGCCACCGCCCCTGCCTTCGCCACGTCCCCCGCGATGACCGAAAAGCCGTCCGCTGCGCTGCGCCTGGCCACCTACAACACCTCGCTGTACTCCGATGACGCCGGTGGCCTGATCAAGGAACTGGAAGGTGACAGCGAACACGCGCGCAAGATCGCCGCGGTGCTGCAGCAGGTGCGCCCGGACCTGGTACTGCTGAATGAGTTCGACTTCGACGACGCCCATCGCGCCGCCGACCTGTTCCAGAAGCGCTACCTGGAAGTGGCCCAGCCTGGCGGCGGCAAGCCGCTGCACTTCGCCTACCGCTACCTGGCACCGGTCAACACCGGCGTGCCCAGCGGGCTGGACCTGGACAACAACGGCGTGGTCGGTGGCGAAGGCCGCAGCCGCGGCAACGATGCATGGGGCTACGGCCTGCACCCGGGCCAGTACGGCATGCTGGTGCTGTCGCGCTACCCGATCGATGAAGCCAAGGTGCGCAGCTTCCAGCTGCTGAAGTGGAGCGCGATGCCCGGTGCGATCCGCCCGGTCGATCCGCGTACCGGCAAGAGCTTCTACAACGACCACGTGTGGTCGCAGCTGCGCCTGTCGTCGAAGTCGCATTGGGACGTGCCGGTGAAGACCCCGGCCGGCGTGGTGCATGCGCTGGTCTCGCATCCGACCCCGCCGGTGTTCGACGGTCCGGAGAAGCGCAACGCGGCGCGCAACCACGACGAACTGCGCCTGTGGCAGGAATACCTGTCCAAGGGTGACAAGCCGTGGCTGTGCGACGACAAGGGCCAGTGCGGCGGCCTGGCGCAGGACGCGCGCTTCGTGATCCTCGGCGACCTCAACAACGACCCGGTCGACGGCGACGGTCGCCATGAGGCGATCGTCGAGCTGATCGAGAACGCCCGCGTGCTGCGCTACCCCACCCCGCGCAGCGTCGGCGGCGAGCAGACCAGCCTGGCCTATGCGGCCAAGGGCATCGAGCGCAAGGGCGCACCGTTCCACGCCACCGGCGATTTCGGCCCGAAGTCCGGCACCATGCGCCTGGACTACGTGCTGCCCTCGACCGGTTTCGAATACGTCGGCAGCGGTATCTTCTGGCCGGCCAATGAAAGCCCGGAAGCGAAGATCGCCGACGGCAGCGACCATCATCTGGTGTGGGTGGACGTGCGGTAGAGCAGCGTACCGACCAACGGTCGGTACCCACCGGGTTTCGGTAGGCGACGACCGTTGGTCGTCGCTCCTTTTTCAGGGGCGCAGTTCGACGCCGATGGCTTCGGCGGCATCACGCGCGATGGCGCGTGCTTCGTCGATGGTTTCCGCGCGCGCCAGGGTCACGCCCACGCGACGATGACCGTGCACGCTCGGCTTGCCGAACAGGCGCACGGCGGTGTCCGGCACCTGCAGCGCGGCGGCGACGTTGTTGAAGTACGGCACGCCCTCGCCGTGTGCCAGCAATGCGCACGATGCCGACGGGCCGCTCTGGCGGATCACCGGAATCGGCAGGCCAAGGATGGCGCGCGCATGCAGCGCGAATTCGCTCAGTTCCTGCGATACCAGCGTCACCAGGCCGGTGTCGTGCGGGCGCGGCGACACTTCGCTGAACCACACCTCATCACCCTTCACGAACAGCTCGACGCCGAACAGGCCCCAGCCGCCAAGGTCGTCGGTGATCGCGCGCGAAATCTCTTCGGCACGCGCCAGCGCGGCGCTCGACATCGGCTGCGGCTGCCAGCTTTCGCGGTAATCACCATCCTTCTGCAGATGGCCGATCGGCGCGCAGAACGAGGTGCCGCCGGCATGGCGCACGGTCAGCAGGGTGATCTCGTAATCGAAATCGATGAAGCCTTCGACGATGCAGCGGCCGGCACCGGCACGGCCACCGGTCTGCGCGTACTCCCACGCCGGGGCGATGTCCGCCTCGCTGCGCAGGGTGCTCTGGCCCTTGCCCGAGGACGACATCACCGGCTTGACCACGCACGGCAGGCCGATGGCGGCCACGGCAGCACGGTATTCGGCCTCGGTATCGACGAAGCGGTACGGCGAGGTCGGCAGGCCCAGGGTCTCGGCGGCGAGGCGGCGGATGCCTTCGCGGTCCATGGTCAGGCGCGCAGCGCGCGCGGTCGGGATCACCCGCAGGCCCTGTTCCTGTTCCAGCTGGACCAGGGTTTCGGTGTGGATGGCCTCGATCTCCGGCACCACCAGGTGCGGCTGCTCCTGGGCGATCAGCGCACGCAGGGCCATCGCGTCGAGCATGTCGATCACGTGCGAGCGGTGCGCGACCTGCATGGCCGGCGCATCGGCATAGCGATCGGCGGCGATCACCTCCACGCCCAGCCGCTGCAGCTCGATGGCCACCTCCTTGCCGAGTTCGCCCGAGCCCAGCAGCAGCACGCGGGTGGCGGAGGGGGACAACGGAGTTCCAAGCTTGGCCATGGCGGTTCCAGCAGCGATGTGAAGGCGGGTGGGCATTCTAGCTGGCCGACCGCCCCGGCCACGGCATCCGACGAACGGTAGCCGACAAGTGATATCACTTTGATATCTTAATTCCGAACCCTCAAGGACGTACCGCCATGAAAGAGAAGTCGCTGTCTTCCCTCAACGGCCTCGGCACGCTGGCCGGCGCCCTGCTCGTCGCCCTCGCTGGCGCCGCCCTGTTCGTACTGGGAGTGGCAGCCAAGGCCAGTGCCGGCTCGCCCAACCTGTTGCTGATGCTGCTGGGCGCCCTGCTGGTGGCGCTGGGCGTGTTCATCCTGGCAGGCCTGTACACCATCCAGCCCAACCAGGCGGCCGTGCTGAGCCTGTTCGGCAAGTACGTGGGCACGGTCAAGGACAACGGCCTGCGCTGGAACAACCCCTTCTATGCCAAGCGCCGGGTCAGCCAGCGCGTGCGCAACTTCGAGAGCGGCAAGCTGAAGGTCAACGAGCTGGACGGCAGCCCCATCGAGATCGCCGCAGTGATCGTCTGGCAGGTGGTCGACGCCTCCGAAGCGGTCTACAACGTGGACGACTACGAGAGCTTCGTGCACATCCAGTCCGAATCCGCGCTGCGCGCGATGGCCACCAGCTATCCCTACGACCAGCACGAGGATGGCCAGCTGGCCCTGCGCAGCCACGCCAGCGAGATCTCCCAGCACCTGAAGAACGAGCTGGCCGAGCGTCTGGCCGACGCCGGCGTGCAGGTGATCGACGCACGCATCAGCCACCTGGCCTACGCCGCTGAAATTGCCCAGGCCATGCTGCAGCGTCAGCAGGCCAACGCGGTGATCGCCGCTCGCACGCGCATCGTGGCCGGTGCAGTCGGCATGGTCGAAATGGCCCTGGCCGAACTGCAGAAGAACGGCGTGGTTGAACTGGACGAGGAACGCAAGGCGCACATGGTCAGCAACCTGCTGACCGTGCTGTGCTCGGACCGCGGCACCCAACCGATCGTCAACGCCGGTTCGCTTTACTGAGCCATCCTCGCAACGGGGTGCCCCACCGCCCCGCCAGGAGTTTTCATGAGTGAGAAGAAAGCCTATCCGCTGCGCATCAATGCCGAGGTCCTGGCCGCGGCACAGCGCTGGGCTGACGACGAGCTGCGCAGCCTCAACGCGCAGATCGAATACGTACTGCGCGACGCCCTGCGCAAGGCAGGACGCCTGCCGAAACCCACGCCATCGCCGGAGGACAAGGAATGAGCAAGCGCTGGAGCTACCAGACCATCGAGGTCAAGACGTCCATGATGGGTGTACTCAAGCCCGAGGACGTGCAGGCCGAACTCAGCCGCCAGGGCCAACTGGGCTGGGAACTGGTCAACATCATCATCCCGGCGCCGATGCGCCCGGCGATGCTGGTGTTCAAGAAGGAGGCCTGAACCATGGGCGGCAGCGACCCGAAACCCTTTGACGTGGCCGAGAGCTCGCCGCTGCGCGTGCTCTGGATCGTGCTGCCGCTGCTGGCTGCCTTCGTGGCCTGCCTGTATGCGCAGCTGTACAAGGCACCGGCGAGCGCACCCTGGATCGAAGTAACGCTGTCGCCGCCCTGGTTCCGGATGGGCGGCAGTGCGGCATGGAGCCTGCTGGTGATTGCCCTGCTGGGCATTGGACTGGGCACGGCCTTCTTCCGCCGCCGGGTGGAACTGGCCGGCGATGTGCTGGACGTGCGTTCAACGATGTACCGGCGGCGGGTGCCGGTGGCGCAGTTGCGGCTGGACCAGGCCGAGGTGGTCGACCTGCAGCGTGACCGCCGCTACGGCATCCGTGTCAAAACCAATGGCTATTCAATGCCGGGCTTCTACTCGGGCCACTTTCGCCTGCAGGGAGGCGGCAAGGGCTTCGCCCTGGTCACCGACCGTGCGCGTGTGCTCGCCCTGCCGGTCAGTGATGGCAGCACGCTGCTGCTCAGTGTGGACCGGCCGCAGGCGCTGCTCGATGCGCTGCGCAAGGTGGCCGCGTCGGCGCCACGGCAGTAAGCTGCGGCGATGCAACGACGCGCCCCCCTGCTGATCAATACCGAGGCCATCGAATTGTGGCCCGCCGACTTGCTGCGCGCGCGCAGCAACCTGGACTCACGCCTGCTGTCACAGGCGCAGTGGGTGCTGCGGCGCAAGCGTGATGGCCGCTATCTGGCGGTGGTACTGGCGCAGGGTGTGCACGCCATGGTGCCGCGCCTGCCGCGCGAACCCGGGGTCGAGGAAGCATTGGCACTGCTGGATGCCGCAGCTGCACGGCCCTTCGGCGCCGGACTGGAAGATCAGTGGCTGCCGCTGGCCGGGTTGCAGCAGCGCCTGCAGCAGCTTGGCCTGGATGCACAGCGCTATGCCGACGACAGCGGCCTGCCGCTGGAATCCGAGCCGTGCCTGCTGCACTTCGCCGGTCGCGACCGCTTTGCACGCCCATTGTGGCTGCGCCGTGGCGCCGCGCAGGGCTGGCGGCGGATGCGACTGCACGCGGCACAGGATGGAATTGCGCTGGACGCCATCTCCGGCTTCCGCAGCCATGCCTACCAGTTGGGCATCTTCGAACGGAAGCTGGCGCGCGGCTTGAGCGTGGCCGAGATCCTGAAGGTGAATGCCGCACCGGGTTTCAGCGAACACCACAGCGGCCACGCGCTGGACATCGGCACACCGGGCGACGCCCCGGCCGAAGAATCATTCGAAACCACTGACGCGTTCGCGTGGCTGCAGGCGCATGCCGGCGGGCACGGCTTCCATCTGAGCTACCCGCGCGACAACCCGCACGGCATCGTCTACGAACCGTGGCATTGGTGCTGGAGACCGGCCAACGGCTGAGCCCCTCGTGGCGGCCGCAGGGCGAAATTCATGGAGCTGTCCGGGCGGATTCCGCGCGCGCCCTCCACGAGATGGAACAAGAAGGCAAAGACAGAAGCCGGTCGCTTCGCTCGAAGCCTCTATAAGGGATCAGCGCGCGGCTGTTGGGTCCGCCTTCAAGCGAGCCGAGCACCGCAGGTCCGGCGAGGGCGAAGAGGTGCGGGTGTCTGAGCGCAGCGAGTTCCCGCACCGCCCCTCGACGGGCCGAGGAGCGCAGGGGACCGGTGCACAGCACCGGCTCGCGGCCGGCGGCGCGTTTCTTTTGGTTACTTTTCTTTTCGCGCGAAAAGAAAAGTAACGCCCATGGACGGTGCAGATCGCATCAGCATGGATCGAAGAAACAACCTCGACTCAGTCACCGCCTCAACGCATTGATCGCCAGCAACACCCATCCGGCCATCATGCTGGTGCCCCCGATCGGCGCCATCCGCGTCGGCCACTGCCACAACGCACCACCCACCAGGCTGCCAGAAAACAGCAACACGCCCAGCAGCAGCACGTACAGCGCCAGGTGCGCGATCGCCCCCTGCGCACGCGGGCCAAGCGCCACCAGCACCGCGCCATGCGCGAACGCATACAGTGCCGCCATGTTCAGGTGCTGCTGTGCCAGCGGGTCGGCCACAGCGTGCGATGCGTAGGCGGACAGGCCGATCGAGGCCGCCGCCAGCAGCGCACCAAGACAGGCCAGCAGGGAAGGCTTACGTGCGCGACGTTCCAGGTTGAACATGGGGGCTCCTTGCACAGCGCCCTTTCCGGGCGCCAGATGAAAAAAAAACGCGCCGCAATGAGCGGCGCGTTTTCGTGTCCAACACTACATGGGTCAGCCGAGGCTTACTTGACGGCCCAGTAAATGTCGTAGGTACCTTCCGGGGTGAACGACTTGTCGATGCCATCCTTCCAGGTTTCGTACGGACGGTCGATCACTTCGTTGCCGGAGGTCACAGCCCAGGCGCGCAGGCCGTTGCGGGCAACGTCCAGACCCGCCATGTGGCCGGTGTAGGCCGCATGTGCCGAGCGGTGCGGAGCCACGTGCACATACTTCACCGGAGCGCCACCGTCGATCTTGACGGTCAGGGCTTCAGCGGTGGCACCTTCAGCACCCTTCTTCTTCACCGGCTGGGCGATGTCGAAGGCGTACTTCTCCTGGCCGAAGTCGGTGGTGATGATGCGGAACGGACCGGCGGCTTCAAGGCCATTGGCCTCCATCACGCGCTTGATCCACTCCTGGTTGTCCTTGATGGACTTGGTGATCGTGTCCTGACCGCGGTCCACGTTACCGGCGTTGACGACCAGCAGATCCTCAGCCGGCACATCGACGATGGCCAGATCGGTCAGCGGGGCTTCCGGCGTGCGGTAGTCGACGTTCGGGACGGTGGCCAGCATGTTGGCCATGCGCGACAGGCCCATCTTGATGTCGTCGCCGATCTGGCGGCTGACATACAGGCCTGCATAACGGCCGAACAGGTCGAAGCCGTACTTCACCGAGTAGTCCTGGGTGATCTTCACGTTGCGGCCACCCTTGCCGGTCGGCTCCAGGGTGAAGGTGGTGACCTTGTCGTGACCCTTGGTGGCGTCTTCGATGGCGATCGCAACGCGCTTGTTCTCTTCGGCGTCGGTGATCTTCCAGGAGCCGGTGCCCAGGTCCTTGGAGGTGAAGTCCAGGGTGGCACCCTTGCCGGAGGCCGGGCCGGACAGCTTCAGTTCAACGGCGGGATCGCGCAGTACCAGCGGGTTCCAGTCCTTGAAGCGGCGCAGGCTGCTGACCGTGTCGTACACGATCGTCATCTTGCGGTTGGTCTCGATGCTTTCGGTGATGTGACGCTCGCCCGGCAGACATACGCCAATGATGACGAACAGGCCAGCCACGATCCCCAAGGCGATCAGGAACTCGATAATACGGGTCATTCAGAGAGTCTCCGGGGCCGATCCCACGGCCGGGTTGATTGAAGCGAAGCGCCAATCCTAGCAGGCTTCGCGGGCATTGTTTATCGGGATTGGCGCACCGGTTTCCCTGCCGGCTGCGTATTTGTATGGACAAAGAATTCGAAGGGTAACGCATACCGCTGCCCGGCAAGTAGGGGGGCACCTTGGCCGGAACCCCCTGCCACCACCCAAGTCTTTGTACCGAAACGATTTTCCTCAGACCAGCTGGAGTTCGAACGCCTTCAGTACCGCGCGCGTACGGTCGCGCACACCCAGCTTGGAGAGGATGTTGGACACGTGGTTCTTGATGGTGCCCTCGGCCACGCCCAGCGAGTTGGCGATCTCCTTGTTGGAGAAGCCGCTGGCCATCAGCCGCAGGATCTCGGTCTCGCGGTCGGTCAGCGGGTCCGGGCGGTCCAGGCTGACGAACTCGTTGCGCATGTGCTCCAGGCCCGACAACAGGCGCTGGGTCACCGCCGGCTGTACCAGCGAACCACCCTCGGCCACGGTACGGATGGCACCGACCAGCTGTGCCAGGGTCACATCCTTGAGCAGGTAACCCTTGGCACCGGCCTTGAGGCCAGCCAGCACCAGCTGATCGTCATCGAAGGTGGTGAGGATGATGGTCGGCGGCAGCTGTTCCTGCCGCGACAGCACCTGCAGCGCTTCCAGTCCGGACATCACCGGCATGCGCATGTCCATCAGGACCACGTCGGGGCGCACCTGCGGGATCAGCTCGACCGCCTGCCGGCCATCGCCGGCCTCGGCCACCACCTCGATGCCATCGTCGAGCGCCAGCAGGGAGCGGATTCCCTGCCGCACCAGGGTTTGGTCATCGACCAGGCAGACGCGAATCATCAACGTACTCCTTCAGGAACCTTGGTAAGGGCGGCCACCAGCACCGTTGCCGGCACCGTTGCCCGCAGGCGGAAGCCTTCACCGGGACGGGTCTCGATCTGCAGCTGGCCACCACATTGTTGCAGGCGCTCGCGCATGCCGCGCAAGCCATTGCCCACATTGACCATGTCCGCGCCGACACCGTCGTCGCGGGCCTCCACCACCACCCGGTCCGGGGCTTCACGGTACACCTTGATCCACAGGTGGCGCGCACCGGCGTGGCGCACGGCGTTGGTGATGATCTCCTGCGTGCAGCGCAGCAGGACGTGGGCCCGCTGGGGATCTTCCACGTTCAGCGGATCCTCGATCTCCAGCTGGATGTCCAGCGAGGGCACGTTCTCGGTCAGCGGGCGCAGCGCCGCGGCCAGGTCGATCGCGCCGGTCTCGCGCAGCTGGCTGACCACCTCGCGCACGTTGCCCAGCAGCAGTTTGGCCAAGGTGTGGGAGCGCTTCACGTGCTCCAGCGCCTGCCCTTCGGCCAGGTGCCCGGCCACTTCCAGGTTCAGGGTCAGCGCGGTCAGCTGGTGGCCCAGCAGGTCATGCAGCTCGCGCGAGATGCGGGTGCGCTCATTGACGCGGGCACTCTCGGCAAGCAAGGCGCGGGTGGCACGCAGCTCTGAATTGAGCCGGCGCTGTTCGTCGCGCGCCTCGGTCTGCTGCCGGGCAACCAGGCTGGTCACGAAGATGAACATGGAAAAGCCGCCGTACAGCAGCGACTGCATCACCGCTTCGAACAACGGGAAGCGCAGCAGCAAGTAGTAGACCGGGGCCACCGCCAGTTGGCTGACCAGCAGCCACAGCACGCCCAGCCGCACCGACAGCATCCACGGGATGACCCCGGCGGCCACCATCATCAGGATGCTGCCCAGGCCCGAGCCGCTGAGGAAGCTGACGCCCAGCGCCGAAATCGTCAGCAACAGCAGCAGGCCGCGGTCCAGCCAGCTGGTGGGGCTGTCGCTGCGCAGGATGCGGGTCAGCCAGTAATAGGAGGTGCCGAAGGACAGGTAGGCGACGAACAGCAGGACCGCCCAGCCGCCCATGTCACCGCGGCTGTGCAGGTTCTCGAACTGCGAGTACGCCAGGGGCAGACCGACCATGACCCAGGTGAACAGGCCGGCCAGGCGAAGGACGCGGGTATGGCTGAGGACTCCCAACATGCCAGCACTCTACGGGCCCGGCCTGCACACCGCACCCCACGGAAGTCATGCCTGCCCGGTCGCCTGTTCATGCCGCAGCCCACCCCGGGCATGCAATAATCGTGCGCAGGGTCCCTTGATGGACCAACCGCGTTACCCCACGGAGTCACAATGTCGATTGTCATCCGCGACGTGCGCGAGCACGAGCTCGATTCCGTCCTGGCTTTGAACAACAACGCTGGCCTGGCCATCCTTCCCCTGGATGCGGCCCGCCTGCGCCTGTTCTATGAAACCGCTGAGTATTTCCGCGTCGCCGAGCGCGACGGCAACCTGGCCGGCTTCCTGATCGGCTTCGGCAGCGACAGCCAGCACGACAGCAGCAACTTCGCCTGGTTCAAGCAGCAGCTGGACACCCCCTTCTTCTACATCGACCGCATTGTGGTCGCCAGCCGCCGCCGCGGCGGTGGCGTCGGCCGTGCGTTCTATGCCGACGCGCAGAGCTTTGCCGAGCTGCGCTACCCGCAGATGACCTGCGAAGTCTTCCTCGACCACGGCGCCGATGCCGCCCTGCTCTTCCACGGCAGCTTCGGCTTCCGCGAGCTGGGCCAGAACACCATGGCCCAGGTCGATGTGCGTGCCAGCATGCTGGCCAAGGAACTGTGCAGCTACCCGTGGGTCCAGGAGACCTACGGCGGCAAGCTGCCGGATGTGGCATGGACACGCGCCCGGCAGCTGCCGGCGCAGGCACAGCGGCCGACGGGGACCTGAGCGTGGCGGTGAATTTCGATTACGAACAGGCCGGTGAACTGAAGATCGGCCAGGTGGGCATCGCCAACCTTCGCATCCGTACCCTTGATGTCGAACGCCTCGTGCAGGAAATGCGCGAGCGCGTGACCCGTGCGCCGAAGCTGTTCGGCCGCGCGGCGGTGATCCTCGATTTCGGCGGCCTGAGCCAGGTTCCGGACGTGGCCACCGCACAGGCGCTGGTCGATGGCCTGCGCAGCGCTGGCGTGCTGCCGGTGGCGCTGGCCTATGGCACCAGCGCGGTCGACCTGCTCTCGCAGCAGCTCGGCCTGCCGCTGCTGGCCAAGTTCCGCGCCCAGTACGAACGTGCCGAGGCCGAAGCGGCTCCGCCGCCGCCCGCGCCGGAACCGCGCCGCGCCGCGCGCGCCGAACCGAAGCCAGCCCCGGCCGCACCGGTAGCCAAGATCGCAGATGCAGCCGCGCCGCAGCCGGGCCGCATGCAGCTGGGCAACGTGCGTTCGGGCCAGCAGCTGTACGCGGAGAACTGCGACCTGACCGTGATGGCCACCGTCGGCGCCGGCGCCGAGGTCATCGCCGATGGCAGCATCCATATCTACGGCACCCTGCGCGGCCGCGCGCTGGCAGGGGCCCAGGGCAACACCGCGGCACGCATCTTCTGCCGTGATTTCCATGCGGAACTGGTGGCCATTGCAGGCCACTACAAGGTACTGGACGATGTTCCGGACAACCTGCGCGGCAAGGCCGTGCAGGTGTGGCTGGAACAGGACCAGATCAAGATCGCTGCGCTGGACTGACGCAGCCCCAAACTAATGCAGAACCAGGAGAAGTCCTTTGGCTGAAATCATCGTAGTCACCTCCGGCAAGGGCGGCGTGGGCAAGACCACTTCCAGCGCGAGCCTGGCCTGTGGCCTGGCGCGGCGCGGCAAGAAGGTGGCGGTGATCGACTTCGACGTCGGCCTGCGCAACCTCGACCTGATCATGGGGTGCGAACGCCGCGTGGTGTACGACTTCGTCAACGTCGTGCATGGCGAAGCCACCCTCAAGCAGGCCCTGATCAAGGACAAGCGCTTCGACAACCTGTATGTGTTGGCCGCCTCGCAGACCCGCGACAAGGACGCACTGACCCAGGAAGGCGTGGGCAAGGTCCTGAAGGACCTGGCCGCCGATGGCTTCGATTACATCATCTGCGACTCGCCGGCCGGCATCGAGAAGGGAGCATTCCTGGCGATGTACTTCGCCGACCGCGCCGTGGTGGTGGTGAACCCGGAAGTGTCCTCGGTGCGCGACTCCGACCGCATCATCGGCCTGCTGGACTCGAAGACCCACAAGGCCGAATCCGGCCAGAACGTGCCTGCCTTCCTGCTGCTGACCCGCTACACCCCGCTGCGTGTGGAAACCGGCGAGATGCTCAGCATCGCCGACGTCGAGGAAGTGCTGGGGCTGAAGGCCATCGGCGTGATCCCCGAATCGGGCGACGTGCTCAATGCCTCCAACAAGGGCGAACCGGTGATCCTGGATGTCGAATCCGCTGCCGGCCAGGCGTATGACGACGCCGTCGCGCGCATCCTCGGCGAAGATCGCCCGATGCGCTTCACCAGCGTCGAGAAGAAGGGCTTCTTCAGCAAGCTGTTCGGAGGGTAAGCATGGGCCTGTTCGATTTCCTCAAAGCGAAGAAGACCACCGCCGAAACCGCAAAGAACCGCCTGCAGATCATCATCGCGCAGGAACGCAGCCACCGCGGTGGCCCGGACTACCTGCCGCTGCTGCAGCGCGAGCTGCTGGAAGTGATCAAGAAGTACGTGAACATCGACGTCGATGCGGTGAAGGTCGACCTGGTGAAGGATGGCCAGCACGATGTGCTGGACATCTCCGTGGCGCTGCCTGAAGGCCCGGACAAACCCTGATGCCCCGCCCCGCCCGTGCCTGCATGGGCGGGGCCGCGTGACCTGCATGACCGATACGACAACCGCCGTGGACATCACCTGCGTGGGCGACATCGCCTTCGCCGACGCGCAGTGCCTGCTCGCCGCGCATGGCCTTCGCCTGCACCACGTGGCCGCAGGCGAACCGATTCCCGGCAGCTACTGGGGCGAGCCCGAGGCGGGCATCATCGCCAGCAATGTCTATGTGCGCGATGACACCCCGGTGCATTCGATGCTGCATGAAGCCTGCCACCTGATCGTATTGCCGCCGGAGCGGCGCGCGCAGGTGCACACCGACGCCACCGATTCGGTCGCCGAGGAAGATGCCACCTGCTACCTGCAGATCGTGCTGGCTGGGCGTTTGCCTGGTGTCGGCAGTGCGCGGTTGATGGCCGACATGGATGCCTGGGGGTACACGTATCGGCTGGGGTCGACACAGGCGTGGTTCGAGCAGGACGCCGAAGACGCGAAGGCGTGGTTGGTCGAACGCGGGTTGCCGGTGGCGTAAGGCCGCGGGCGCGGTTGGCCACGGGCGCGTGGCGACGCGCCGGACCTTGCGGCGCCCCTCTTTTCACTCGGCGCGGTTCGAGCAGGACGCCGAAGACGCGAAGGCGTGGCTGGTCGAACGCGGCTTGCCGGTTGCGTAAAGCCGCGGGCGCGGTTGGCCACGGGCGCGTGGCGACGCGCCTGACCTTGCGGCGCCCCTCTTTTCACTCGGCGCGGTTCGAGCAGGACGCCGAAGACGCGAAGGCGTGGTTGATCGAACGCGGGTTGCCGGTGGCGTAACGCATCGGTAGTGCCGGCCGCTGGCCGGCAACCTCACGAACCCGTGAAGCATCACCGGGTTGCCGGCCAGCGGCCGGCACTACCCCATCAGCCCTGCCCTGCCAGCGCGCGCAGGGTGATGCCGACGATGTAAGCCAGGTACGTGCCGGTGGCGTAGCCCATCGTGCCCAGCAGCACGCCCACCGGCGCCAGTGCCGGATGGAACGCCGCGGCCACCACCGGCGCCGAGGCCGGTCCACCGATGTTCGACTGCGAACCGATGGCGAAATAGAAGAACGGCACCTTCAGCAGCTTGCCCAGGCACCACAGCAGCACGATGTGCACGGCAATCCAGATCAGGCCGAGCAGGAACAGCCACGGGCGGTCCAGCAGCGCCACCAGATCCATCTGCATGCCGATGCAGGCGATCAGGAAGTACAGCAGCAGCGAGCCCAGGCGCGATGCGCCCGCGCCTTCCAGCGTGCGCGCACGGGTGAAGCTCAGGCTCAGGCCCAGCGTGGTCGACAGCACCACCACCCACACGAACGGCGCGTCCAGGCTGAACTGCGAGGCCCAGCTGACGTTGGCCTTGAACCATGCTGCGAGCGGCGCGCCGATGGCGTGCGAGAGGCCCACGCCGCCGAAGGCCACCGCCACGATCAGCATCAGGTCGGTGAGGCTGGGAATGCGCTCGTGTTCGGCCTGGAAGCGCGCGATGCGCTCCTTCAGTTCATCGATGGCCGAAGTATCGGCGCCACTGCGCGCGTCGATCTTCGCTGCCCGCCCCGCCAGGAAGATCAGTGCCGCCATCCACACGTAGCCGACACCGACATCGACCACCGCGAACTGGCCGAACGTGGTCGCATTGACGTCGAATACTTCGCGCATTGCCAGCATGTTGGCACCGCCACCGATCCAGCTGCCTGCCAATGCGGCCATGCCGGCCCAGGTGTCACCGGCCACGGTTTCCGGATGCAGCGCGCGCATCGCCAGGAACGCCACCACCGCACCGAGCATGATGCTGGCCGAGGCGCCCAGGTACATCAGCACCAGCTTCGGGCCCAGCCGCAGGATGCCCTTGATGTCCACCGCCAGGGTCAGCAGGATCAGCGCTGCCGGCAGCAGGATGTCGCGTGCGATCGGGTTGTAGAGCTTGGTGTTCTGCCCATCGATCAGGCCGACGGTGTTGTAGATGCCGGGAATCAGGTAGCACAGCAGCAGCGCCGGCACGAACGTGTAGAAGCGCTTCCACAGGCCCTGCTCGCGCGAGGCGGTCCAGAACACGGCGCCAAGGGTGGCGGCGATCAAACCGAAGACGACGATGTCGTTCTGGATCATGCAGGTGCTCTGGGTAGAGCCGGCCGCTGGCCGGCTGCTGTTGGCGGCGGATCATGAGGGTGTGCCGACCAACGGTCGGCCCCCACCGGTAAAGCAGATGGCGAAACAAAAGCGCCGCCCCGAAGGGCGGCGCTGCAGTCATCAGTTGCCGATGTGCTGCTTCAGCCAGGCATTGACGGTGTCATGCCACAGGATGCTGTTGTTCGGCTTCAGCACCCAGTGGTTTTCATCCGGGAAGTACATGAACTTCGATTCGATGCCCTGACGCTGGGCAGCGGTGAACGCGGCCAGGCCCTGCTCGACCGGAATGCGGAAGTCCTGCTGGCCGTGGATGACCAGGATCGGCTTCTTCCAGTCCGCCACGTGGTTGACCGGGTTGAACTTCTCGTAGTTCGCGGCCTTCTGGTACGGCGTGCCGCCCTGCTCCCACTCGGTGAACCACAGCTCTTCGGTGGCGTAGCCCATCATGCGCTGGTCGAACACGCCGTCGTGGTTGACCAGGCACTTGAACGGGCTGTTCCAGTTGCCGGCGATCCAGTTGACCATGAAGCCGCCGTAGCTGGCGCCCAGCGCACAGGCCTTGTCACCGTTGAGGAAGGAGTACTTCTTCAGCGCCGCGTCCCAGCCCTTCTGCAGGTCTTCCAGCGGGCGGTCGCCCCAGTGCTGGCTGATCGCATCGGTGAAGGCCTGTCCGTAGCCTGTGGAACCGTGGAAGTCGATCATCACCACGGCGTAGCCCTGGCCCGCGTAGGTCTGCGGATTCCAACGGTAGCTCCAGCCATTGCCGAAGCTGCCCTGCGGGCCACCGTGGATCAGGAACGCGACCGGGTAGGACTTGCCTTCCTGGTAGTTGTGCGGCTTGACCACATAGCCATGCACGGTGTCGTTGTTCCAGCCCTTGAACTCGAACTGCTCGTAGTCGCCGAAGCTGACGTCCTTCAGCACCTCACCAGCGGCCGGGGTCAGCGCGCGCAGTTCGCCGATGGCCTCGCCCGCAGCCGGCAGCAGGCCGACCAGCACCTGGTCGTTGCTCTTCAGGCTGTTGCGGGTGATCGCCACGCTGTTGCCGGCCACATCCACCGAGGTCACGCTGCCGTCGCCGATCAGCTTGGTGGCCTTGCCGCTGGCCACGTCGATCTGGAACAGCGGGTGTTCGCCAAGGTCATCGGCCGTGGTGTAGATGCTGGCACCATCGGCGGACAGGGTGATGCCGCCCGCCGAGCGATCCCACTGCGGCGCAATTTCGCGGGTCTTGCCGCTGGCCAGGTCCATCGCCATCAGGCCGAAGCGGTCGGCCTCGAAGCCCGGGCGCTTCATCGCACGGTAGAACAGGGTCTTGCCGTCCGCACTGAACACAGGGCCGGCATCCCAGGCCGGGTTGGAGGCGGTCAGGTTGACCGGTGCCTGCTTGCCGGCGGCGTCGAAGCGGTACAGGTCGAAGTTGGTCGACCACGGCTCCTGCTTGCCGGCCACGCGGATGCTGGCCACCACGCTGGCGCCGTCCGGCGACCACGCGAAGTCATCATTGCCGCCGAACGGCTTGGACGGCGCATCACCATCGATGGTCGCGCTCAGCGCCGACGCGCCCTTGACCGCACCGGCCTTGGCCGTCGGCAGCGGAGCGACGAACAGGGTGTTGCGGCGACCGTCGCTCCAGGTGTCCCAGTGGCGCACGAACAGCGAATCCCACACCTGGCCGCTGGCCTTGGCGTACTTCTTTTCCTTCAGTTTCTTCTCGGTGCAGGCCAGGTCCGAGGCACAGTCCTGGAACACGCCGGCGCTGAACAGCACGCGGTCGTCCTGCGGCGACACGTGGTAGCTGTCCACGTCGACCGGGAAATCGGTCAGCTGGCGCGGAGCACCGCCGCTGATCGGCTGCGCGTACAGCTGCTGGCTGCCGTTCCTGGCACTGAGGAAATACACGGTCTGGCCATCGGCCGACAGCGAAGCGGAATTGACGTTCCAGCCGGCCGGGGTGATCTGCTTCGGCGGCGCTGCATCGCGGGTGCGCAGGTTGCGCGCGAACAGCGCGGTGGAGGCCTTCAGGTTGGCATCGACGCTGCGCTTGGCGAACACCACGGTGCCACCGTCAGCGGTCAGCACCGGCGCGGAGACGCGGTCCATGGCCACCATGTCGCGGACTTCCAGGCCACGGGCAGCGGCGACGCTGGGCAGGGCGGCCAGCAGGCTCAGTGGCAGCAGGGCATGACGCAGTTTCATCGGGGTCTCCGCAGGACGGCAAAAACCCGATGGTAGGCCCGTGCGGCCGGGGCTGCCAAGGCCATCGGTCATGGCTGCAGACGGACAATCGCCAGAAACAGCAAACCCCGCCGAAGCGGGGTCTGCGGTAGTGCCGGCCGCTGGCCGGCAACCAGGGGTATCACGGGATTCCGGGATTGCCGGCCAGCGGCCGGCACTACCCGTTGAACCCAGGGGCAGAGCCCCCTTACGCCTTGGCGTACTTGCCGGTGCGGTAGATCAGCCAGCCGACCAGGAACAGCACGGCCAGGCCGATCCACTGCGCGCCCGGCAGGTGGAACGGCACGGCCAGCACGTCGGCGCGGCTGCTGACCACGATCGGAATCGCGATGGCGATGCCCATCAGCGCTTCGCCGGTGATCAGGCCGGCGGCGAACAGCACGCCCGGCTTGTGCACGCGGTCGCGGCCTTCTTCGTCATCGGCGCGCACCTTGTGGAAGCGCTCGACCAGGTGGGCGATCAGGCCGCCGAGGAAGATCGGCACCATCAGCTCCAGCGGCAGGTAGATGCCGATGGCGGCGGCCAGCACCGGCACGCGGAAGCGGGCGTTGCGCGCCTTCAGCCAGCTGTCGAAGGCGATGATGGCGGCACCGACCACGGCACCGATGCCGATGAAGGTCCACGGCAGTTCACCACCGAACAGGCCCTTGGCCACCGAGGCCATCAGGTTGGCCTGCGGCGCGGCCAGCGCGTTCGGGTGCAGCTCGGACTTCACGCCGATGCCGTAGGCGGTGGCCAGCAGGTTCAGCACCGGCGCCATGATCAGCGCACACGAGAAGGCACCGATGCCCAGCATCAGCTGCTGCTTCCACGGGGTGGCGCCGACGATGTAGCCGGCCTTGAGGTCCTGCAGGTTGTCACCACCAACCGCAGCGGCGCAGCACACCACCGCGCCGATCATGATGGCGGCCACGGCGCCCAGCGGCGCGCCGCCGGCACCGACCGGCTTCAGGCCGTCGGCGCCCAGCAGCACGACCAGCACGGCCGAGGCGAACAGGATGGTGGAGATGGTGATGCCCGACACCGGGTTGTTGGACGAACCGATCAGGCCGGCCAGGTAGGCCGAGACCGAAACGAACAGGAAGCCGGCGACGATCATGATGAGGGTCATCGGGATCGACACGTGCCACTGGCCGACGATGGCCTGGTACAGGGCCAGCAGCGGCAGCACGAAGACCACCAAGGCCACCAGCATCCACTTCATCGGCAGGTCGCGCTCGGTGTGCGCCAGCACCGGGCCACCGCTCTTGCGGGCGGCGGCAAAGCCGCTCTTGACGCCGTTGAGCAGCGACTTGCGCAGCGAGATCAGGGTCCAGATGCCACCGATCAGCATCGCGCCGACACCCAGGTAGCGCATCTTCGCGCCCCAGATGGCGAACGCCGCCTCGGTGGACGAAGCCGCGGCAACCGACGCGGCCAGTGCCGGATCGGTGTTCATGAAGAACGCCTGGTAGATCGGAATGGCGATGTGCCAGGTCAGGATCGAACCGGACACCACCACGATGCCGACGTTGAGGCCGACGATGTAGCCCACGCCCAGCAGTGCCGGCGACAGGTTGGTACCGATGAAGGCGGTGACCTTGGAGCTGCCGACGTAGGCCGAGGTGGCCCAGGCGTCCGGGATCAGGCGCATGCCGCTTTCCGCGGCCAGCTTGACGAAGGCACCGATCACCGCCGACAGGCCGAGGATCTTCAGGCCCGGGCCCGGATTCTCACCGGCCTTGAGCACTTCGGCCGCAGCCTTGCCTTCCGGGAACGGAAGCGGGTCTTCGACGATCATCGAACGACGCAGCGGCACCGAGAACAACACGCCCAGCAGGCCGCCGAGGCCGGCGATGCCCAGCACCCACCAGTACTTGAAGTCCGGCCAGTAGCCCATGATCACCAGCGCCGGGATGGTGAAGATCACACCGGCGGCGATCGACGAACCGGCCGAAGCGCCGGTCTGCACGATGTTGTTTTCAAGGATGGAGCCACCGCCCAGCAGGCGCAGCACGCCCATGGAAATCACCGCGGCGGGAATGGCGGTGGCGATGGTCAGGCCTGCGAACAGACCGAGGTAGGCGTTTGCGGCCGACAGCACCACCGCCAGCACGATGGCCAGGGCCACTGCGCGGAAGGTGAGCTGCTTGGGCGCAGCGTCGTGGTTCATGGAAGCCCCTGCTGGCAAAAAATCCCTTGCACGCTAGCGTTCAGGAGGCAGCAAGTCCAGTGCGGTTCGGGAGGGTTGCGGCCAGGTCGGCAGTGAGATAGTCGCTTCTGGCCAAACTCGGCCAACGCATCAAGCGCATGGGGCACATGCCGGAGGGCTGCCGGGCCTCGCGGTCTCTTTGTCCTGCAGGGGCCCGGCCAACCAGTACTGCAGCATTCCAGCCATCATCGTTTGAAGTGCCTCAACGCCCCGTGCATCGTGTTCATGATCTGAACCGATGACGCTGAGCCGCCCGATGAACAACCCACTGCGGATCCGCCCGATCAAATTACCGGTCGTGGCTGTCGTGACCCTGACCTGCCTGATGCCGCTTTGCGATTACGCATCTGCCTGGAGCCGCATTGGCGCAGTCGAGATCACCGACCACGCCGGCAAACCTTGTTTCGGACTACCCAGGAAGGAGCGCAAGCGTATCGGTAAAACTCCGGAGGTGTTTGGTGTGGAGGTGCATGACGCAATTACTCCACCGCTGCGGCGGCAATGGTCGTTCTACTTTGCCCATCCCGCATCAATCCCACTTCCACCCGGAGCCTGCGTGGTCTACGGAGAAGTGCCAGCCAACGCCATTTCAAGGCAGACGGCGATGCCGCTGCAGCCCGGACGCCTGTACGACGTTTCGCTGTCGGCCACCAGGACCGGCGCCACGCAACACCACAGCGCCCGATTCTGCTTGAAGGCCAACCCCGACGGGAGCCTGCGAGCGATCCAGGTCCACTACGACGAGGCGCTGGGCTGGAGCCCCTCGGTTTGCCTGCCCTGAGCCGACGCGCGCGCTCGTCGGAACCGCCCAGCACGCGCTGGAAAGACGTAATTGTTATGTTATATCCTGTCACGCCGACCGAACCTCGTACGTGGCCCCTTCCCCCACTACCCGCCTGGCCTCCATCGACCAGCTGCGCGGCACCGTGATGCTGTTGATGTTGCTCGACCACGTGCGCGAGACCTTCTTCCTGCAGCACCAGGTGAGCGACCCGATGGACGCGGCGACGGTCTCCCCCGCGCTGTTCGCCTGCCGTCTGCTGGCCCACCTGTGCGCACCCGTGTTCGTCCTGCTGACCGGCCTGTCGGCCTGGCTGTACGGCCAGCGCCAGGCGGATCCGCGCCGGGCCACGGCCGCGTTCCTGCTCAAGCGCGGGCTGTTCCTGGTCGTGCTGGAACTGACCCTGGTGAATTTCGCCTGGACCTTCCAGCTGCCGCCAGAAACCCTGTACCTGCAGGTGATCTGGGCCATCGGGCTGAGCATGATCGCGCTGGCCGGGCTGCTTTGGCTGCCGCGCCCGGCCCTGCTGGTGCTGGCAATCGCGGTGGTGGCCGGGCACAACCTGTTCGACGGCTTACGGGTGCAAGGCAATGGCCTGCTGGCGCTGTTGTGGAAAGTGCTGCACCAGCGCGACTGGATCGAGGCCGGCGCGCTGCGCCTGCGCACCTCCTATCCGGTGCTGCCATGGATCGGGGTGATCGCCCTGGGTTATCTGTTGGGACCGTGGTTCGCCCGCGAGCGCGACCCGACGCAGCGCCAGCACTGGCTGCTGTGGCCAGGCGTCGGTGCGCTGGCCATGTTCGCGCTGCTGCGGTTCGCCAACCAGTATGGAGATGCACCGTGGCAGTACCAGACCAGCGCGTTGCGCACCTGGATTAGCGTGCTCAACATCACCAAGTACCCGCCGTCGCTGCAGTTCCTGCTGTTGACCCTGGGCGTAGGGCTGTTGCTGCTGCGCCTGTACGAATGGCCGCCACTGGCGCGTGCGCTGCGCCCGCTGGCCGATATCGGCGCCGCGCCGATGTTCTTCTACCTGCTGCACCTGTATGTGCTGAAGGCGCTGTACCTGGGCGCGCTCGCGGCCTGGGGGCCGACCCATGGCGAGTTGTATGCCCTGGATTCGGTCAGCGGCCTGCTGCTGGTGGCCTGTGCGCTGGCGGTGGTGCTGTACCCGCCGACCCGGGCATTCGCGCGGTTCAAGGCGCGAAGGCGTGACCTGGCGTGGTTGCGGTACCTGTGATCGCCCAGGCCAGTCCGGCAATCCACGCATGGCGTGGATCTACTGAAAGCGGATCGGGCCACAGGCCTATAATTCCGCGATGAATTCCACCGCTATCGCTTCCGACGACTTCCTGGGCCACCCCAAAGGCGTCTATGTCTGCTTCTTCACCGAAATGTGGGAGCGCTTCTCCTTCTACGGCATGAAGGCGCTGTTGCTGCTGTACCTGACCAAGTACCACCTGTTCGGCGACAAGGCCGGCCTGGACCTGCTCGGCGCCTACGGTGGCCTGGTGTACTGCATCCCTGTATTCGGCGGCATGCTGGCCGACCGCTGGCTGGGCATGCGCCGGGCCGTGCTGTTCGGCGGCATCCTGCTGGTACTCGGCCACCTCGGCATGGCCTTCGAAGGCCACGCTGCGTACCGGGTGAACGGCGAAGTGGTGCGCGACACCTCGGCACTGGCGGTGACCTACCTGTCGCTGGCGCTGATCATCATGGGCGTCGGCTTCCTCAAGCCGAACATCTCCACCATTGTCGGCAAGCTGTACGCCAAGGACGATCCGCGCCGCGATTCGGGTTTCTCGCTGTTCTACGCCGGCATCAACCTGGGCGCGCTGTTCTCATCGCTGGTGTGCGGCTTCCTCGGCGAGGCCTACGGCTGGAAGTACGGTTTCGGTGCGGCCGGCATCGGCATGCTGGCCGGCCTGGCAATGTTCCTGTGGGGCCAGAAGTACCTGCAGGGCCACGCCGAGCCGCCGCAGCCGGCGGCGTTGAAGCAGAAGGTGCTGGGCCTGCCGCGCGAATGGCTCATCTATCTGTGCGCGGTGCTCGGTGTGTTGCCGGTGGCGTGGCTGATGTGGGCGGCCGGCAACGGCGCGTTCGCGCTGGGCGGTGAAATCAGCCTGGCACTGATGTTGATGGTGGTGGTGCTGGGCGGCGTGCTGGTCTGGTTCGCCTGGTTCACCGGCAGCAAGTGCACGCCGGTACAGCGCCAGCAGATGATCGCGCTGATGGTGCTGATCTTCATGGCGCTGGTGTTCTTCACCATGTACGAGCAGTCCTACGGCTCGTGGGTGACCTTCACCGACCGGCTGCTGACCAAGGACATCGTGCCCTCGCTGGTGATCACCGGCGGTACGCCGCTGCCGTGGTCGATCCTCTCACTGCTGCTGGCACCGCTGGGCTTCGTGGTCAGCGCGCGGTTGTCCGAGCGTCGTCCGGGTTCGGCTGCGCCGCGCACGTTCTTCGCCGCCATCGTCGTGCTGATGCTGGTGCTGCTGGTGCGCGACTGCCTGGTGATTCCGCAGACCGCCGGCTCGCTGACCTACCTCGGCGGCCTGTTCCTGGTGCTGCTGGCACCGGCCTTCGCCGCACTGTGGACGTGGATGGACCGCCGCGGCTGGGAACCGGGCAAGCCGGTCAAATCAGCCTGGGGCCTGGTGATCGGCGCACTGTCGTTCGTGCCGCTGGCCCTGGCCGCGCAGCAGGTGGGCGCTACCGGCGAGATGGCCAGCGTGTGGTGGCTGGTGCTGGCCTACTTCCTGCTGGCCAGTGGCGAGATGTGCCTGTCGCCGGTCGGCCTGTCGGCGGTGACCCAGTTGGCCGTGCCGCGGGTGATGAGCCTGATGATGGGCACCTGGTTCCTGGCCACCGCCTTCTCGGAGACGCTGGCCGCGCTGTTCGGCAAGCTGGCCGCGATCGAGGTGCCGGAAGGCGAATCGCTGGACATGGTGGCCGCCGCCGGTGCCTATGCGCACCTGTTCTGGCTGCTGATGTGGATCGGCCTGGGCTGTGCGCTGGCCGCTTTCATTGCCGCGCCACTGTTGAAGAAGATGATGCACGGGGTGAAGTAAGCCCACGCACAGGCAGGAACCGGGGCGGCGGTTGGATCATCCGCCGCCGTTGCGTTACGGCGCCCTGCCCTTGCCGTCCGCAGCCGCAGTCGTGGCGGTCTTGCCATCCAGGCTGCGCGACAGGAACGCCAGCAGCTTGCCGTAGTACTCGCTGCGATGGGCCTGGGTATAGAAGCCGTGCCCTTCGGTCTTGTAGTACAGGCTTTCCACCGGCGTACCGGCACGCTTGAGCGCCGCTTCCATGCGCTCGGTGTGCTGGATCGGGGCGCGCTTGTCCTGACCACCGGCCGCCAGGAACACCGGCACCTTGATCCGCTCGGCCAGGTTGACCGGCGAGACCGCACCCAGCGTGGCCGGATCACCCAGCCACTCGCGCAGGTAGCTCATTCCGGAATCGCGGTCCTGGATATCGCCGCCAGTAAACATCAGCGGCAGGTCGTAGACGCCCACATAGCCGGCCGCGCACTGGTACAGCCCCGGTTCGCGCGCGGCGCCCATCATCGCCGAGTAGGCGCCGTAGCTGGCACCGTAGATGCAGATGCGCCGGGCATCGGCGATGCCTTCGCTGATCGCCCAGCGCGTCGCGTCGGTCACGTCGTCCTGCATCGCGCGCCCCCACTGTTTCAGTGCTGCCCGGCTGTGCGCACGGCCGTAGTTGCCCGAGCCGCGGAAATTGATCTGCAGCACGGCGTAGCCGGCAGCGGCCAGCAACTGGTTCTCGTGGTCGAAACTGCCGTTGTCGAATATCCCGATCGGCCCACCATGCGGCACCACCACCATCGGCAGGTCACGGCCAGTACTGCCATGCGGGACTGTCAGGAATCCATGGAGCTCCAGCCCGTCACGCGCCTTCAGCAGGACCGGCCGCACCGACGCAGTGGTCTCCGGATCAATCCATTCGCTGCGCGCCATCAGGAAGCGCGCCTGGTTGCGGTCGCGGTCGTAGAGGTAGAACTCGCCCGGATTGGAACCGGACCCGGTTTCCACCAGCAGCCGGCGACCGTCGCGGGTACTGGAGGTGATGAATACTGCACGCCCGGGGAAGGCCGCCTCCAGGCTGCGGTACAACCGTGCCTCGTCCGAGCTTTCGTCGAAGAACCGGGTATGCGGCGTGTTTCCCAGGAACAGCGCGCCGACCGGCACGGTGCTGCCCGGGCTGCGGATCAGTCGTGCCGGATCGACAACCTCATCGCGCAGCACGACCCTGCGCTCCTGCGTGGCCGGGTTCCAGCTGACGATGGCATCGGGGCCGCTGGGCTGCTCGCTGAGCAGGTAGGCCAGCTGGCCGTCGACGGAAAAGCCCAGCGCCGCCTCGCTGCGACCACTCCGTTTCTCATCGTTGACCAGCGCCCAGTCGCCACCGTTGCGGTGGTAGAGCCGATGGATGTTGTCAGTACCGGCGCCCTGTACGAAACGTACGTCGCCGCGGGCATCCACCACATAGGAGGCACCCGGCATCGGCGCGCGGGCCAGCAGCCGCTGCTTGCCGCTTGCCAGTTCCAGCTGGGCCGCATAACCGTTGGCATCGAGCCGCGATCCGCCTACTGCGATGACCACGTGCGCATCATCGCCAGGCAGGGCGTCAATGAGGAACGCCGCGGCCGACGTCCGGTACTTGGGCCGCACGCGCAGGCCAAGGTCGCGGTAGCCCACCAGTAGTTCCGGTCGTCCGGTGCGTGCATCCAGTGTCAGCAGCTCGCCGGTGGCCCACGGCGCGTCGCGGGTACCGAACTTCTGCGCCAGACCGAACATCACCTGATCGTTGTTGACCCAGTGCAGGCCGAAGACATGCGAATTGAGTGGTGGGCGCAGGTTGCCCACCGGCGTGTTGTCGTCCGTACGAAGGATGATCACAGCGGTGAAGCCGTCCGCAGGCACGGTCGCGGCCAGATAATCGCCCCCGGGAGACAGCATGACATCGCCGAACTTGTCCGCTCGCACATAGGCGCCCAGATCGATCGCAGCAGCGGTTCCACACCAAAGTCCCGCCACGATGATGGCGGCCAGCCAGCGCTTGTGCATCCTTCTCTCCCCCTGCCTGGACCCCTTGTCCCGGCTGGCCGATTCTAGGCAGGCCAGTGCCCGGCCCGCCAGTGGCGCACAAAAAACGACGGCACCGTTGCCGGTGCCGTCGTTACCACTACCTTGGAGAGAGAGTCAGGACGTGGGTTCGGGGGGCGTGCGCCGGGTCAGTGGACCCCGCGCACCGCCAACGTGAGGGCCAGGATGCTGAGGATCACCGCGATGGTGCCGTCGAGCACGCGCCAGGTGCTGGGCTTGGTGAACAGCGGCGCCAGCAGGCGCGCGCCCAGGCCCTGCGCGGTCAGCCACAGGCAACTGGCGGTGACCACACCGGCAGCGAAGGCCATGCGGGCGTTGCCGAAGTTCTCGGCGATCGAACCGATCACCATCATGTCCAGCCAGAAGTGCGGGTTGATCAGCGAGAAACCGACCGCCGCCATCAGCACTGCGCGGCGGCTGCCGTCGTCGCTGTCAGCCTCGCCCATGCCGCCGCCACCGGCGATCGCGCGGCGCGCCGACTTCATCGCGTACCAGGCCAGGAACGCCACGCCCGTCCACAGCACGGCGGTGGTCAGCCACGGCAGCGCCGAAGTGAGCGTGCGCAGGCCGGCCACGCTGGCAAAGATGAAGATCGCATCGATGGCCGCACAGGTGGCGACCACCGGCACGATGTGCTTGCGCAGGATGCCCTGGCGCAGGATGAAGGCGCTCTGGGCGCCGACCACGGCGAACAGGCCGATGCCGGTAGCTGCACCAGAGAACCAGGCACCGAGGCCGGTGCTGGCGGAGATGACCGAGAACATGGGATTCACTGCCTTTACTTGCTTGGGGGGACGGTGCCTCGCGAAGGCGGACAGCACCGGAACGGGCGCCATTGTCGCGCCGCAACATGAAAAAGACGAGCTAAACTTCCTAAATCAACATTAGCGGAACTTAATTCGATGCGTATCGACCATGCCCAGCTGCGCGCCCTGGCCGCAGTGATCCGCGAAGGCAGCTTCGACCGCGCCGCGCAGTCGCTGAATGTCACCCCGTCCGCCATCTCGCAGCGGGTCAAGGCGCTGGAGGACCGGATCGGCCGGCTGCTGGTCAAGCGCGGCACCCCGGCCACCGCCACCGCCGAGGGGCAGTTGCTGGTGCAGCTGGCCGAGCAGACCGCCCTGCTCGAGCACGATGCGCTGCACCGGATGGGCCTGGCCGACGAGGATCTGCCACAGGCCAGCATCCCGGTGGCGGTGAACCACGACAGCCTGGAAACCTGGTTCCCGCAGGCGGCCTACCAGTTCGCGCAGACCACCGGCACTACGCTGGACCTGCGCGTGGAGGACCAGGACCACACCGTGGAGCTGCTGCGCCAGGGCACGGTGCTGGGCGCGGTGACCACCCTGGACGAGCCGGTGCAGGGCTGCCAGATCCATGCACTGGGCAGCATCCGCTACGCCGCCACCTGTACCCCCGAGTTCCGCGAGCGTCATTTCGCCAAGGGCGTGACCGCGCAGGCGCTGGCGCAGGCCCCGGTGCTGGTGTTCAACCGCAAGGACGACATGCAGTCGCGCTTCGCCCGGCGCATGGCCGGCGACGACCTGCCCAGCACCGCGCCGACCTGGTGGATTCCGTCCACGCGCGCCTTCGTGCAGGCCAACCTCGGCGGCATGGGCTGGACGATGAATCCGTTGCCGCTGGTCAAGCGGCACCTGGACGCGGGCCGCCTGGTCTACGTGCGCCAGCGCGCGTGGGAAGACGTGCCGCTGTACTGGCAGCATTGGAAGGGCGACGTGCAGACCATGGCCTTGCTGACCCGCGCGGTGCTGGAGGCCTCCTCGGCACTGATCCGGCGCAAGCGCTGAAAAGGGGACGGAGGGGATTAAGTCGTATAAGGCCCAAGCGACACATCGGGCAAAGACGACTTAATCCCCTCCGTCCCCTTTTTGCTCCATCCAATCTCCATCAACCCTCCACACCGGGTCCATGCGTGATGCGGATACTAGCGGGCCAATCACTACAAGGGTGTCCTGTATGCCGATAGCCGTGCGCGATGCGCGCCCCGAAGATGCCGCCGCCTGCATCGACCTGCGCGGGCGCACCCGCGAAAACGCCTTCAGCGCCGCGCAGTTGGCAGAGCTGGGCATCACCGAGGACAGCTGGGCGGCCGGCATCGCCCAGGGCGATTCGATCGGCCGCGTCGCCTGGGAGGGCGAGCGCATGGCCGGCTACTGCTTCGCCGACCGCGACAGCGGCGAGGTGCTGGTGCTGGCCCTGCTGCCCGAGTATGAAGGCCGCGGCATCGGTCGCCAGCTGCTGCAGGACGTGGTCAGCCTGACCCGCGATGCCGGCCACCAACGCCTGTTCCTGGCCTGTTCGGCCGACCCACGCTCGCGCTCGCATGGCTTCTACCGGCGCCTGGGCTGGCGCCCGACCGGCGAGATTGATGAGGCCGGCGACGAGATTCTTGAGCTGGTCTGAGTGAAGCTGTCGCCAGGGATGGCCTGACGCTGGCAAGGCTTCGTTCGCCGGGCATCACCCGGCGCTAGCGGGTGAGGATGGCGCGAAACGCCGGATGCTGCGTTGCATCAAAAACAGACCGGATCCGGTTAGAATCGCATATGGATGCTGCAAGGCGTTGTTTCTTCACGCCCTTTCCCTGCCCCACGCGCATCCTGACCCCTTCCCCTCCGCCAACGATCCCGCCCCCATGAAGAAATTTGGCAAGGCTCTTCTCGCCCTGCTCGTGCTGCTGTTGCTGGCCGCCGCGCTGTTCCTGTACTGGCCGCTGACCCAGCGCTCGGTGCCCGCCGCCAGCAACGACAAGCCCGTCGACGTTGTGCTGGTCGGCGCCGGCATCATGAGCATCACCCTGGCCACCTACCTGCAGGAACTGCAGCCGGACTGGAACATCCAGGTCTACGAACGCCTCGACGGCGTCGCCGGTGAAAGCTCCGACGGCTGGAACAACGCCGGCACCGGCCACTCGGCCTTCGCCGAACTGAACTACACACCGGAACTGCCCGACGGCAGCATCGAGACCAAGCGCGCGGTCGGCATCGCCGAATCGTTCGAGGTCTCGCGCCAGTTCTGGTCGCACCAGGTGAAGGAAGGCCGGCTGAGCCAGCCCAGCGACTTCATCAACCCGACCCCGCACATGAGCTTCGTCTGGGGCGATGACAACATTGCCTACCTGCACAAGCGCCAGCAGGCCCTGGTGAAGAATCCGCTGTTCTATGGCATGCAGTACTCCGAGGATCCGGCCCAGATCAAGCAGTGGGCCCCGCTGCTGATGGAAGGCCGTGACCCGAAGCAGAAGGTTGCCGCGACCTGGATGCCGCTGGGCACCGACGTCAACTTCGGCGTGATCACCCGCCAGCTGACCGCCGGCCTGCAGCGCAGCCCGAACTTCAGCCTGCACCTCAACCACGAAGTGAGCGCGCTGCGGCAGAACGCCGACAAGAGCTGGAACGTGACGGTGAAGGACCTCAAGGCCGGCACCGAGTCCACCACCCACGCCCGCTTCGTGTTCATCGGTGCCGGTGGCGCTGCACTGAAGCTGCTGCAGATGTCCGGCATTCCGGAATCGAAGGACTACGCCGGCTTCCCGGTCGGTGGCCAGTTCCTCGCCTTCCAGGGCCAGGACGTGACCTCGCGCCACGGCGTGAAGGCCTACGGCATGGCCGAGACCGGCTCGCCGCCGATGTCGGTGCCGCACCTGGATGCGCGCAAGCTGGACGGCAAGCCGGTGGTCCTGTTCGGGCCGTTCGCGCTGTACAGCACCAAGTTCCTCAAGCACGGCTCGTGGTGGGACCTGTACTCGTCGGTGAACCACAACAACGTCGGCCCGATGCTGGAAGTGGGCAAGGACAACCTGGACCTGGTGCAGTACCTGATGGGCCAGGCGCGCCTGAACGATGCCGACCGCCAGGCCGAGCTGGTCAAGTACTTCCCCACTGCCAAGCCGGGTGACTGGAAGCTGGTGACCGCCGGCCAGCGCGTGCAGATCATCAAGCGTGATCCGCTGAAGGGCCCGGTGCTGCAGTTCGGTACCGAGATCGTGACCGACAAGGACCACACCATCGCCGCCCTGCTCGGCGCTTCGCCGGGTGCGTCGACCTCGCCGCCGATCATGCTGGACCTGATGGCCAAGGCCTTCCCGGACCAGATGAAGGCCGGCTGGGAAGCCCGCCTGCGCGAGATCGTGCCGTCGTACGGGCGCAAGCTCAACGACAGCGCCGCGCTGGTCAACGAGATCCGTACGCTGACCAGCCAGACCCTGCATCTGCCGTATCTGGAGGTGCCGGTGGATGCGAACGCGGCATCGCCTGCTGCGGCTGCAGTGCCGGCAGCGGCCAAGGAAAAGCGCAACGCCAACGAGGAACTGCAGGCGCTGTAAGCCCGCAGTTTGCTTTCGATGGAGACGGACGGCCACCTTCGGGTGGCCGTTTGTTTTTGTGCGAAATGGGTCGGATTCCTCCCGCACGGGAGGGCTCTGACCTGCACCTGGCCGCCGATGATGGGGTCAGAGCCCATTGCCTGCGGCGACGGGATCCGACCCCGGCCCGCCACTGCTCTGCGCCGGAAAGTCCCTGCGAATGACGCGAATTGTAATGTTGTTAAGAATTATTTACATTTGCGTCCTGTGCAGTGATCGCACCTCCCCAGATGGACCTGACCGTGCCCGAAGCCGCCGCCCCGGGTGCTGGACGACTGTTGCCGCCCTTCCCCGCTTCCGAGCCTCGAGCCCACCATGTCCCTGATCCTCCGTAACCGCCTGCCCCGCCGCGCGTTGCTGCCGGCTGCCCTGCTTTCGTCGCTGACCCTGCTGGCCGCGCCCAGCGCGTTCGCCGCCGCCGATGGCACTGCCGATGCCAAGACCCTGGACAGGGTCAGCGTCCGCGCCGAACAGTCCGCACCACCGTCGAGCACCACGCGCCTGCCGATCACCCTGCAGGAGACCCCGCAGTCCGCCACCGCCATCAGCCTGCAGCGCCTGCAGGACGAATCACTGTTCAGCATCAACGATGTGATGCGCAATGTAACCGGCGTGAGCGTGTCCTTCTATGACACGCAGCGCCCGCTGTACTACGCGCGCGGCTTCGCCATCACCGACTTCCAGGTCGATGGCATTCCCACCTACAGCGGCTCCACCAACCAGGAGTACGACACCGCCTTCTACGACCGTATCGAAGTGATCCGCGGCGCCAACGGCCTGCTCAGCGGCGCCGGCGTGCCGTCGGCCACGGTCAACCTGCTGCGCAAGCGCCCGGGCAAGGAATTCGATGCGTCGTTCGCGGTCAGCGCCGGCAGCTGGGACTACCGTCGCATGGAGGCCGACGTGACCGCGCCACTGACCGCCGACGGCCGCTTCCGCAGCCGCGTGGTCGCCGCCTACACCGATCGTGGCCTGTATTACGACCGCTACGACGAGAACAAGATGGCCGGCATGGCGGTGCTGGAAGGCGACGTCACCGACAGCACCACGATCACCCTCGGTTACCAGAGCCAGGACAACAACCCCACCGGCTCGACCTGGGGCACCGTGCCGTTCTTCGACAACCAGGGCCATTTCGCGCACTTGCCGCGCTCGACCAACCTGTCGCCGAAATGGAGCTACTGGAAGCGCGAGAGCAACACCGCCTTCGCCAACCTGGAACAGCGTTTCGGCGACAACTGGCTGTTGAAGATCAACACCGCCTATACCCGTGGCAACGTGCAGAACGTGCGCCTGTACGGCACCGGCAACCCGGACCCGGTGACCGGCGCGGGCATCTACCTGCGCGCGGCCGCCGGTGATTCGAAGGACACCCGCCGCAATGTCGATGCCTACCTGACCGGCAGTTTCGATCTGTTCGGCCGCGACCACGACGTGACCCTCGGCGCACAGTGGTCGGACCTGGAAGGCACGACGAATACCCTGGCACTGAACTTCCCGAGCGACTGGGCGCGCTGCGGCGGCGAGCGCTGCTACTACATTCCCAACGTGTACAACTGGAACGGCGACATCTCCGAGGTGACCTACCGCCGCACCGGCGCGCGCCGCGTGGCCAAGACCACGCAGAGTGGCGTCTACCTGGCCACCCGCCTGCGCCTGGCCGATCCGCTGTCGCTGATTGCCGGCGCACGCCTGAGCCGCTGGGAAACCCTCACCCGCTCCTACAACGCCGCTGGCGCCTACACCGGCACCAGCGGCGCGTACAAGGTGAGCGATGAAGTCACTCCCTACGTGGGCCTGGTCTACGACATCACCCCGAACGTGTCGGCCTATGCCAGTTACACCGAGATCTTCAACCCGCAGAACTTCAAGGACCGCAACGAGAACCTGCTGGCACCGGTGCAGGGTTCGAACCTGGAAGCGGGCATCAAGACCCAGTGGCTGGACGGCCGCCTGACCGCCAACGCCGCCGTGTTCGAGGCCAAGCAGGACAACTACGCCGTGCGCGACATGGGCGTGCCGGAAGGTTCGCTGAGCGATGGCACCTCCGCCTACATCGGCGTCAACGGCACCAAGGCACGCGGCTGGGAAGTGGACGTCAACGGCGAGATCCTGCCGGGCTGGACGGTCAATGCCGGCTACACCCACGTCAAGGTCACCCGCGCGGCTACCGACCTGCTGTACGCCAACCCGCCGAAGGATCTGTTGCAGCTCAACACGCAGCTGCAGCTGCGCGGTGCGCTGGAACGCCTGAGCGTTGGCGGTGGCGTGCAGTGGCAGAGCAAGGTGCAGGGCTACAACATCGCCTATCCGCTGGGCGGCACGGTGACGGTGAACCAGCCGGCCTACATGCTGGTGCAGTTCAATGCCAACTACCGCATCAGCGACAGCTGGACCGCAACGCTGAGCGTGCGCAACGCACTGGACAAGACCTACTGGGCGAATCTGGACTACAACAACTACGGCGAACCGCGCTTCGTGTCGGCCAGCCTGCGCTGGAAGTTCTGAGCAAGCCGCGAACCGGTGGGTGCCTGCTGGGTGCCGACCGTTGGTCGGCACGCCCTCCGCCACGACCCACGGTCGTGGCCTACCTGAATGGGCCCGCCTCCGCGCGGGCCCTTCCTTTTGCTGCACTGCAGGTTGCGGCGTCCTTCGTAATTATGTCGTAATTACATCGACACCAATCGGAAGCCGGTCGATGAACCCGAGCTGGGATACGTTGGAACGCAGCCGCCAGGCCCGCCTGGAACGTGCCGCGCCGTGGGCCCGGGGACGCGAGGTCGCCGCCGGCGACGTAGGCGAGCTGCTGCACGCACTGCTGGAGCCAGGCGACAAGGTCTGCCTGGAGGGCAACAACCAGAAACAGGCCGATTTCCTCGCCCAGGCCCTGGCCGATCTTGACCCGGCCCGCGTGCACGACCTGCACATGGTGCAGTCGGTGCTGTCGCTGCCGTCGCACCTGGATGTATTCGAGCGTGGCATCGCGTCGAAGCTGGACTTCTCGTTCTCCGGCCCGCAGTCAGTGCGGTTGGCCAACCTGGTGGCTGAAGGGCGCATCCAGATCGGTGCCATCCACACCTACCTGGAACTGTTCGGCCGCTACTTCATCGACCTGACCCCGCGCGTGGCCCTGGTCGCCGCGCAGGCCGCAGATCGGCACGGCAACCTGTACACCGGGCCGAACACCGAAGACACGCCGGTGATCGTCGAAGCCACCGCCTTCGGTGGCGGCATCGTCATCGCCCAGGTCAACGAGATCGTCGACGCCCTCCCCCGCGTCGACATTCCCGCTGACTGGGTCAACTTCGTGGTGCAGGCGCCGAAGCCGAACCATATCGAACCGCTGTTCACCCGCGACCCGGCGCAGATCTCCGAGATCCAGGTGTTGATGGCGATGATGGCGATCAATGGCATCTACGCCGAGTACGGCGTGAACCGCCTCAACCATGGCATCGGCTTCGATACGGCGGCCATCGAACTGCTGCTCCCCACCTACGCCGAATCGCTCGGCCTGAAGGGAAAGATCTGCCAGCACTGGGCGTTGAACCCCCACCCGGCACTGATTCCGGCAATCGAATCGGGCTTCGTCAGATCGGTGCATTCGTTCGGTTCGGAACTGGGCATGGAGAAGTACATCGCCGCGCGAGGCGATGTGTTCTTCACCGGCGCCGATGGCTCGATGCGTTCCAACCGCGCCTTCTCGCAGACCGCCGGCCTGTATGCCTGCGACATGTTCATCGGTTCCACATTGCAGATCGACCTGCAGGGCAACAGCTCCACCGCCACCCGCGACCGCATTGCCGGCTTCGGTGGCGCACCGAACATGGGCTCGGACGCACGCGGCCGGCGCCATGCCAGCGAGGCCTGGATCAAGGCCGGCCAGCAGGCCGCGCGCCCGGGTGAGATGCCGCGTGGGCGCAAGCTGGTGGTGCAGATGGTGGAAACCTTCCGCGAGCACATGGCGCCGGCCTTCGTCGAGCGCCTCGATGCCTGGGACCTGGCCGAACGCGCGAACATGCCGCTGCCGCCGGTGATGATCTACGGCGACGACGTCAGCCATGTGCTGACCGAGGAAGGCATTGCCAACCTGCTGCTGTGCCGCACCCCTGAGGAGCGCGAACAGGCGATCCGTGGCGTGGCCGGCTATACCGCCGTGGGCATGGGGCGCGACCGCGCGATGGTGGAGAACCTGCGCGACCGCGGCGTGATCCGCCGTCCCGATGACCTCGGCATCTCCGTGCGCGATGCCAGCCGTGACCTGCTGGCGGCGCGTTCGGTGAAAGACCTGGTGCGCTGGTCCGGCGGCCTGTACGACCCGCCCAAGCGCTTCCGCAACTGGTAAGGGGCTGAGCATGGAAACCCTCGACTATCGATTCGAAGGACACGCTGCGGTGCAGTTTCCGCGCGATGCGGTGCTGGTCGGCGTGCTGGCCTCGGGCAACCTGGAAATCCTGCTGGAGCCGGCCGCACTGGACGGCGCGATGACGGTGCGCATCATCACAGCCGCGAAGGGCTTCGGCAGCGTGTGGCAAGCGGTGATCAGCGACTTCGCACAGCGTCATCCGCTGCGCGATGTACGCATCTCGATCAACGATGCCGGCGCGACCCCGGCGGTAGTCAGCCTGCGTCTGGACCAGGCCGTGGAAACCCTGCGTGCTGGAGATCCACGATGAACCGGACGCAGCGCTACAGCTACTACGAAGCCGATGCGCGCGAGCGTATCGCCAGCCTGGTCGACGCCGGTTCCTTCAGGGAATTCCTCGGCCCGGCGCGGCGGATGATGAGCCCGCACCTGGCACAGCTCGACCAGCCCGCGGCGTTCGACGACGGCATCGTTGTCGGCGAAGCCACGCTGCGTGGCCGACGCGTGCTGCTGGCCGCGCAGCAGGGTGAATTCATGGGCGGCGGCGTGGGCGAGGTGCACGGCGCCAAGCTGACCGGGCTGCTGCGCCGCGCAGCCGAAACACATCCCGAAGGTGTGCTTCTGCTGCTGGACACCGGTGGTGTGCGCCTGCACGAAGCCAATGCAGGGCTCATCGCCATTTCCGAGATCATGCGCGCCACCCTGGACGCGCGTGCAGCGGGTGTGCCGGTGATCGCGCTGATCGGCAGCGGCAACGGCGCCTTCGGCGGCATGGGCATCGTCGCCCGCTGCTGCAGCACGGTCATCATGTCCGAAGAGGGGCGCCTGTCGCTGTCCGGCCCGGAAGTGATCGAAACCGTGCGCGGCGTGGAAGAGTTCGATTCCCGCGATCGCGCGCTGGTCTGGCGCGTAACGGGAGGCAAGCACCGCTACCTGATCGACCAGGCACAGGTGCTGGTGCCCGATGCCATCGAGGCCTTCGCGCAGGCGGCCAGCAACGCGCTGCAGCCTGATACCAGCAGCACCGATCCGGATACTGCACTGGCTGCGCTGCAGGAACGCCATGCGGCATTGAAGGCGCGCGTGAAGGCCTGGGGCGATTGCCGCGATGGCCTGGAGATCTGGGCGCGGCTGGGCATTGCCCACCCCGAACGCCTGCCACTGCTCGACACCGATGAATTCCTCATCGCCACCGCCGACCGGAGCCTGCCATGAGCATGCCGTTGCAGACCCTGCTCGATGCGTTGTTCCCGCATGGGCATGCCGTTGCGGTGAACGATTCGGTGCTGACCGGCAGCGCTGCCACCGAGGATGGCGAGGTGACCGTGATCGGTACCGCCGACAAACTTGAAGTCGGCGTGGACCACGCACTGGCACTGGCCGAAACCGTGCTTGCCAGCACCGGCGCACATCCACAGCGACCGATCGTGATGCTGGTAGATACCGCCGGCCAGCGCCTGGCGCGGCGCGACGAACTGTTGGGCATCAATGGTTACTTTGCGCATCTCGCGCAGACGCTCGATCTGGCACGCCGCCGTGGTGCGCGCCTGATCACCCTGGTCTACGGCGAATCCGTCAGTGGCGGCTTCCTCTCATTCGGCCTGATGGCCGACCACATCCACGCCCTGCCCGATGCACAGGTGCGGGTGATGGACCTGCGCGCAATGGCGCGGGTGACCAAGCAACCGCTGGAGAAGCTGCAGGCGCTCAGCCAGAGCTCGCCGGTATTCGCGCCTGGCGTCGCCAACTACGTGGCGATGGGTGCGGTGGACTCGTTGTGGGAGGGCGATCTTGCCCAGCACCTGCTGCAGGCCCTGCGCACGCCCGCCGAAGGCGACCTGCGTGCCGCACGCGGCGCACAGCGCGGCGGTCGCATGCTGGCCGCACGCGTGGCTGAAGCGGTGAGTCAGGGCGATGCCTGAGCGGCTGCCCCGCCATACGCTGGTCTGGCTGTCAGCGCACGCCGGCTGGCAGGCGGACATCGCCGCGCATGAGTCGCGCCTGGCCGACTGGTTTGCGCAGGGCCGGCCGGCCATCGTCGCGCGGCGTGCCGCCGACGATGCCGATCCACGCCTGCGTCTCGGCGTGCCGCTGCCACCCGCCGAGGGCAAACTGCGCTTGGCCCTGCGCATGCCGGCACACGATGTGCTGCGCACCGCAGCGCCACCGACACTTCAGGCGGTGCTGGAAGGCGACCTTGTGCAGGACTGGCAGCGCCCGCTGCAGGCATTGCAGGACATCGCCGCAGCGCGTGTATTCGGTGCCTTCGCATGGCAGCACCTCACGGGCCTGCACTATGTGCACGCGCGCTCGGACATCGATCTGCTGTGGCGGATCGACACCGCCGCACAGGCCGATGCCCTGGTCGCACGGCTGCAGGCATGGGAGACCGAACACGGCCGGCGGGTCGATGGCGAACTGTGCCTGGTGGATGGTGGCGCGGTGAACTGGCGCGAATACGCCGGGCGCAGCCGCGAGGTACTGGTCAAGCGCCTTGATGGTGCCGCACTGGAACTACGTGATGCGTTGTTCGCCTCCACCGGGGTGAGCGCGTGAACGCCCTCGTGCAACCGGCGGTCAGGCCAGCTGCCGTCGACAGCGCGCGTCTGGGGCGCCTCGCCATCGCCAGCCTGCACGCCGAACTGGCCCTTGCACCCAAGCCAGGGTTGGTCACGCCATTCGACAGCGGCAGCCATCACGACATGGACGCCGGCACGTTCCTGCGCAGCCTGTTCACGCTGCGCCACTACTTCATCGCCGTGGCCGACGCCGGTGCCAGCGCGGCACCGTTCCAGACGTTGCGCCGGCACGGCATCGCTGCGGAGATATCGATGCTGCACGCCACTGCGGGCATCAACACTCATCGCGGCGCGATCTTCAGCCTTGGCCTGCTGGTGGCGGCTTCCGCTGCCTGTCGGGGCCGCGCGGGCGGTGCCATCGCAGCCGAGCAGGTCTGCCAGGAAGTGCGCCGCTGGGCTGCCGAGCTCGCCGGCGCACCGCTGGATGCGAACAGCCCTGGCCAGCGCGCGCGCGCACGGCACGGCGTGCAGGGTGTGCGCGAACAAGCGGCCGCCGGCTACCCGCTGCTGCGCGAGGTGGCACTGCCTACCCTGCGCCACGCGCTGGCCAGCGACCTGCCACGCGAGGCCGCGATGTGCCAGACGCTGATGCAGCTGATCGCGTGCGTGGATGACCTCAACCTGCTGCACCGTGGCGGCGCCAACGGCCTGCGCTGGGCCCAGCAACAGGCGCGAGGCTTCCTCGATGCCGGCGGCGTCTTCGTACCCGGCTGGCAGGCACGCCTGCACAGCATCGGTAATGGATTCGTCGCACGCCGGCTGAGCCCCGGCGGCAGTGCCGACCTGCTGGCCTGTGCCTGGTTCCTGCTGCAGCAGGAGGTCGCATGAGCCTTGCCCTGCTCTGCCCCGGCCAAGGTGCGCAGCATGCGGCGATGTTCGACCGCGTGCGCGATCTGCCTGCCGTGCGCGACGTACTGGAGACCGCCAGTGCAGTGCTTGGACGCGACGTGTTCGCGGCAGCGGCTGACGAATCGCGCTTCGACAATGCTCTGGCGCAGCCCTTGCTGTGTGCAGCCAGCCTCACGCACTGGCAGGGACTTCGCGAAGCGGTGCCTGCACCGGTGCTGGTGGCCGGCTACAGCATTGGCGAGCTCGTCGCGCACGCCATCGCCGGCAGCTTCGATGCCACCACCTGCCTGGCCCTGGCTGCGCAACGTGCGCAGTTGATGGGCAGCGCCAGCCCCGCCGATGCAGGCCTGCAGGCGGTGCTCGGGCTGGATCGCCGCAGCCTGCAGTCGCTGTGCGATGCGCAGGGCACCTACGTGGCCATCGCCAACGGGCAGGACCATTTCATCGTGGGCGGCACACACGCCTCGTTGCAGCGGCTGGCCGATGCAGCGCGGGCGCAGGGCGCGGACATCCGTCTGCTGCCGGTGCGCGTGCCCGCACACACACCATTGCTGGCGGCGGCGGTCGCACCGTTCGCTGCCGCACTCGATGCATCGCCACTGCAGGCCCCATGCCTGCCGCTGCTGGCCGGCATCGATGCGCGACCGGTGCGGGACCGCGCAACGGCAGTCAGCACGCTGTCGTTGCAACTGGCGCAGACCATCGAATGGGCGCAGGTGATGCGCCAGGCCTTCGAGCGCGGCGCGCGCGTGTTCCTGCAGCTGGGCCCGGGCAACGCGCTGGCGCGCATGGTCGCGCCGGCCTATCCGTGCTGCGAGGTGCGCGCGGTGGAAGAGTTCCAGAGCCTTGAAGGCGCCGCGGCCTGGGTCCGCAGCGCGCTGGAACGGCTGCAGTAACGGGTTCGAGCAGTACGTATCACGCAACACGCCGTACGTCGCCTTACCCCGGGATGGCGGGTCTCCATCCGTGCTGTACGTGAGTCACGTGTCTGGGAGGGCGCATGAGTCCACAAATCGCAACGATCATCGGTCTGGTGATCATGTTCATTGTTGCCACGGCGATGCCGATCAACATGGGCGCCGTCGCCTTCGCGCTGGCCTTCATCATCGGCGGGCTGTGGGTCGACATGGGCGGCAAGGAGGTCCTGGCCGGCTTTCCCGGCGATCTGTTCCTGACCCTGGTCGGCATCACCTACCTGTTCGCCATCGCGCAGAAGAACGGCACCATCGACCTGCTGGTGCACTGGGCAGTAAAAGCCGTGCGCGGCCATATCGTGGCCATTCCGTGGGTGATGTTCGTGATCACCGCGGTCCTCACCGCGTTCGGTGCGCTGGGCCCGGCGGCGGTCGCGATCATCGGTCCGGTCGCGCTGCGCTTTGCCAAGCAGTACAACATCAATCCACTGATGATGGGCCTGCTGGTCATCCATGGCGCGCAGGCCGGTGGCTTCTCGCCGATCAGCGTGTACGGCAGCATCACCAACGGCGTGGTGCAGAAAGCCGGGCTGGAAGTGACCGAGATGGCGGTATTCCTGACCAGCCTGGGCTTCAACTTCATGATGGCGACGATCTGCTTCTTCGCGTTCGGCGGCATCGCCCTGCTGCGGCGTGGCTCGATCACCGCGGCCGGAACGCTCGGCAATGCCGAGCTGGCGATGGCCGGTGGCCCACAGGCCTCGTCGCGCCAATTCGCCATCGAAGGCCATGGCGCGCTGGTCGCAGCCGGCGGCGGCACGCTCAGCAATGATCCGGCAGCACTGGATGCGGTGAGCCTGACCCGCGAGCGGCTGTTCACCCTGATCGGCCTGCTCGGCCTGGGCGTGGCCGCGCTGATCTACAACCTCAACGTCGGCCTGGTCTCGATCACCGTGGCTGTCGCGCTGGCACTGCTGTCGCCACAAAGCCAGAAGGGCGCGGTGGATGGCATCAGCTGGTCCACCGTGCTGCTGATCTGCGGTGTGGTGACCTACATCGGCGTGCTGGAACATGCCGGCGCGGTGGACTTCATCGGCAATGGCGTGTCCGACATCGGCATTCCGCTGCTCGGCGCGCTGCTGGTCTGCTACGTCGGCGGCATTGTCTCCGCATTCGCCTCGTCGGCTGCGGTGCTGGGCGCCACGATTCCGCTGGCGGTGCCGTTCCTGATGCAGGGTCACCTCAGCGCCGCCGGCGTGATCTGCGCGCTGGCGGTGTCGTCCACCATCGTCGATGTCAGCCCGTTCTCCACCAATGGCGCACTGGTGGTGGCTTCGGCAGCCAAGGAGGAACGCGAGACCCTGTTCCGCCGCTTCCTGGTCTACAGCGGACTGGTGGTGGCCCTGGGGCCGCTGCTGGCCTGGCTGGTATTCGTGGTACCGGGCTGGATGTAACCACCCAACGGTCGTGCCGGCCACTGGTCGGCACGACCTGGCGTTACACTCTGCGCATGGCCATTGCCCCTGCCCCGCGGTCACCGAAGAAGCGCGCACCTCTGTACGAAGAGGTGGCCGAACACGTGCGCGAGCGCATCTACGACTACCGGCTGCCGCCGGGTGAGTGGATCGACGAGCCCGCACTGTGCGAAGAACTGGGCATCAGCCGTACGCCGCTGCGGGAGGCGCTGAAGCTGCTGGCTGCCGAAGGCCTGGTGCAGATCGATGCCGGTCGTGGCTGCCGGGTCACCCGGTTGACGCTGGAAGACCTCAACCAACTGTTCCCGGTGATGGCCATGCTGGAAGGCCGCTGTGCGCACGAAGCGGTCAGGCACATCGACGATGCCGGCGTGCAGCAGCTGGAAGACCTGCATGCGGCGATGGAAACCGCGGCGGCCGAGGGCAACATCGCCGAGTACTACCGCAACAACTACCTGATCCACGAAACCGTGCAGCACTACGCCGGCAACCCGTGGCTGATCCGCATCACCCACGATCTGCATCGCATCCTGAAGATGCATCGCGGCCGCCAGCTGCTGACACCGGGGCGCACCGCGCAGTCGCTGGCCGAACATCGCGAGCTGATGGAGTGCTTCCGCCGCCGCGACGCGCAGGCTGCCGAACGCACCATGGAGCGCCATCTGCTCAGCCAGGGCCAGGCGCTGGCCGCCTATGTGGCGGCAGGCGGGCTGTTGAACGTGCCGGCGCCGTTGCCGACCGAAGGCGGCGGTTGAGCGGATGAGGTTGCCGGCCAGCGGCCGGCACTACCAGGACGTGACCTTGGCCGGCATCCTGGAACATCTCGTCAATCGCCACCACCGCAGCTGCCGCCGTCACCACCCCCACCGCTGTCGCCGCTTCCGCAGTCGGAGCTGCTGTAGCTGTGATGGCTGTGGTTGTCACTGGAATAGCCAACGGAGGTGTCATGGCTTCCGCCGCCATCCCCCCGGCTGCCCGAGCCATCGGCCGTGGCCACCGCCATGCACAGGATGGCGCCGACCAGCGGCAGCAGCCAGACCAGCAGCAACTGCACCGTCCGGCCGCCTGCCGAGAGGCCATCGCGCCTGACGATCACCACGGTAGCCACCACGTTCAGGCCCAGCACCAGCAGGACCAGCAGAAGGGCAACGATCAGCATTCGGCGGTTCCGTGCCTGGACTGGGGGCATTATGGCCTGCCTCCCCGGCAATGGCCCTGCCTGTCATGAAGATGGGACAATGTAGGGCGCGCCGGCCTGCTTCCGGGCCGCCGGCGCCCCCCGCACCACACGGAAGAAGAAGAACAACAACATGCTGAAAGTCATTTTCGATACCGACCCGGGCGTCGACGACGCCCTGGCCCTGCTGTACCTGCACAAGCACGCCCAGATCGACCTGATCGGCGTCACCACCACCTTCGGCAATGCCTCGGTGGAGTCGACCACGCACAATGCGCTGTACCTGAAGCAGGCCTGGGGCTTTGCCGCCCCGGTCGCACGCGGTGCCGGCGGCCCGCTGCAGCCGGAAGCCACCCCGGAAGCCTGGCCGGTGCACATCCATGGCCACAACGGCCTGGGCAACCACCCGGTGCCGGCCAGCCTGGACGTGGCGGCCGATGCGCGCCCGGCCCACCAGCTGATCATCGACCTGGTCCGCGCCCATCCGGGCGAGGTGACCCTGGTCGCGGTCGGCCGCATGACCAACCTGGCCCTGGCCCTGCAGCAGGCGCCGGACATCGCCGGCCTGGTGCGCGGCGTGGTGATCATGGGCGGCGCCTTCCACGTCAACGGCAACATCACCCCGGCCGCCGAGGCCAACATCTGGGGCGACGCCGAAGCGGCCGACGTGGTGTTCACCGCCAGCTGGCCGGTCACCGCCATCGGCCTGGACGTGACCACCCGCGTGGAAATGGACCGTGACGGCCTGGACAAGCTGGCCGCCATCGGCGGTGCCGATGCCGAACTGGTGCGTGCGCTGTCGCAGGATTACGTGGACTTCTACCTGCAGGCCGGCCACAAGGGCATGGTCGTGCACGACTGCTGCGCCTGCATCGCGCTGACCCGTCCGGAGCTGTTCCAGTTCGAGCGCGCCAGCGTGCGCGTGGCCACCGACGGCGTCGCCCGCGGCATGACCATTCCCAAGCCGGAAGGCCTGGCGTTCGGCCCCAGCGTGTGGGACGGCCACGTGGTGCAGTCGATTGCCATCGGCGTGGATGCGGCCGCCGTGCTGGCCGACATCGAGCAGACCCTGAAGGTCTGACCCGCTAGCGCTTGGCCCTGCCCGGGACCGTCTCGGGCAGGGTCCACAGCACCGGCAGCACCAGCACCGCCACCAGCGCGATCATCGCGCCTGGCGCTGCTGCCCAGCCGCTGCGTTCCACCCACCATTGCGCCAGCCATGGCGTTGCACCGCCGAACACGGCCGTGGCCATGGTCACCCCCAGTGCCAGCCCGCTGACCCGCCCTTCGCCGGGGAACTGCTCGGCCGTGGCCGGGGCCGCCACCGCGCTCACGCCACCGGCCACGCAGGCCAGCAACACCGCGGCCAGCGCGATGCCCAGCGGCGTCGCCTGCGCCATCCACGCGAACAAGGACAGCGGCAGCAGCGCTGCCAGCACGGTCAGGCCCAACAGCACCGGCCGTCTTCCGACACGGTCGGACAATGCGCCGCACAGGGGCGTGATCGCGATCACCGCCACGGCCGCAATCGTCGACAGCCACAGCGCATCGCCCTCATCGTGGCCCCGCGCATGCAGGAATGCGGGCTCATAGGTGATGCCGACGTAGTAAGTAATCGAGCCCAGCGCCGAGATCGCGAACGTGCGCGCCACCGCCAGCGGATGGTTGCGCAGCACATGCTTCAGCGGCGTCGCGGGAATGCTGCCCTCGCGGCGCTGCCGCTCGAACTCCGGCGACTCGTGCATGCCCGAGCGCGCGACCAGGATCACCAGTGCCAGCGCCGCGCCAACGAAGAACGGAATACGCCAGCCCCAGCTGTCCAGCTGCGCGGGCGCGAGCAGCGCCACGGTAACCGCGGAGATCGCCACCGCCAGCAACGCACCCACCTCGCTGGCTGCGGACGCCAGCGAGGTCACCAGGCCACGTCGCTGCGCCGGTGCGCTTTCCAGCAGGTACGCCACCACCCCGGTGTACTCACCGCCCACCGAAAACGCCATCACGCAGCGCAGTACCAGCAGCAGCACGCCCGCCGTGGTGCCTGCGGTGGCCGCGGTTGGCAGCAGCGCGGTGGCCAGCATTGCCGCCGCCATCAACGCCATCGAAGCCAGCAGCATCCAGCGCCGGCCCAGGCGGTCGCCAAGGTGGCCGAAGCACAGCGCGCCCAGCGGGCGCATCAGGTAGGACACCGCGAAGCCTGCCAGGGTGGCCAGCAGCGCCTGTTCGCCGCCGCCGAAGAACACCCGCGACAGCACCGTGGCGAAGTACAGGTAGAGAGTGAAGTCGTACCACTCCACTACAGTGGAAAGGCCCGCCACCCACATCGAGCGCTGCCGCGCGGCAGTCATTGCGTGTTCGCCTTCAACAGCCTCGATCCCGGTTGCGCAGGTTCCGCGCAGCGTGGCATGGACGGGGTGAAATACCGGTCATCGGCTGTCCGCTGCCTGCATGTACTGGGTTTCATGGCCGGTGAAACGCTCGCCGTCAAAGCCGAAGCAGAAGCGCCCCTCCTCGAACACGCGGTAGACCAGCAGCGCACCATCGAGGCAGAACTGCTGCTGGTCCACGCTCGTCTCCAGTGTCCCGTAGCCGGTGGCCTCTCCGCCCTTCCCCGCCGGGCCGGTGAAGGCATCGATCGGCAATGGCGTGGCGCGTCCGGTGCGGGTGTCGACCAGCACCAGCGTGCGCTGGAAGTACTCGGGTCGATCATCGACCTGCACCAGCAGGTAGTGCTTGTTGAAATTGGGTTTCTGATGCTGGAGGGCATCTTCGATGGCTCCGCGGTGCCGCGCATCGCAGAAGTCGACCGGGCTGTAGCGGTAGCTGCAACCGTCGTGGTCGTAGGGCAGGTTCATGCCGGAATAGCTGACGCCTGCCTGGCTGCCCAGATCGTCTCCCGGTTCCGGCGTGCTGCACAGCAGCCATGAGCGCTGCGCATCCTCGGGATCGGCCATCAGCTTCGGCTCGCGGCCCGCCTCGTACGCCGCACCACCGGGGAAGTCCTGCCCGAAACGCTGGCGGACGATGGGACGTGCCTTCTCCAGCGGCAGGCCGATCCTGGCCCCACGGAACGAAACGAACGTCATCGTCGGCAGGATCACCTCCTCCACCGGCAGCCCCTTCCATTGCCCCTGCACGCAGAACGTGGCGATTTCGTTCTCCCCGTCCTCCTTGCAGGGTTTCGGTGCATTCGTGGCCAGCCAGGGGTGGGCCGGGCGGGCGGTCTGCTGATCGATGTACCAGCCGTCCAGCGCGCAGGTCGGCAGGGCATCGAGCAGCGGAGAGAGGTCTGTTGCGGTGGCCGGGGCGGCAAGCGGTGCGCCCGCTGCGGGTGCCCCGGTCGGCGCATCCGGTGTGCGCTGGCATGCCGCCAGCGCGAGTAGACCGACCAGCAGCGCGGCGTGGCGCGGGCGCCGGATTGAATGCTGCGTTCCCTGCATTGCGTGTTTCCTGGTTTCGACACTCCCTGCAGATGATCGCCGATCCCGAAGCCGTGCAGGAACGTCGCAGATCCCACATCGGGGTCAGCGCCCTTCGCTCCCGCAAGGGATCCGACCCCGCCCGTTACCCCGGCAGCTGCAGTTCCGCCCGCAGGCCGCCGCCCTCGCGGTTGTGCAACCTCAGCGATCCGCCCAGCGACTGTGCCAGCTGCACCGCGATGGCCAGGCCCAGGCCAGTGCCGCCGGTATCGCGGTTGCGCGAGCTTTCCAGCCGATGGAACGGCGCCAGCACTGCCTGCAGCTGGTCCTCGGGAATGCCAGGGCCACGGTCGGAAATGCTGATCCACACTCTGCCGGCGTCATCACGGCCCGCCTCGACCTCGGCGGCACCCGCGTAACGCAACGCGTTGTCGACCAGATTGCCGACCACCCGGCGCAGCGGCTGCGGCCAGGTCTGCACGACCAGTCCAGCGGGCGCACCACCGCTGACCGGCTTGCCCATGTCCTCGTAATCGCCGACCACACTGGCCAGGAACGCGCCCAGGTCCATCGACACCGGTGCGCCACTGGCGACGTGGCTGCTGCGCGCATAGGCCACGCCCTCACGCACCAGTTGACCCAGGTGGTCGAGGTCGTCCAGCAACCGCTGCTGGGTGCTGTCTTCAGGCAGGGTCTCCACCCGAAGCTTCATGCGCGTGATGGGGGTCTGCAGGTCATGCGAGATCGCGGCCAGGATCTGCAGGCGCTCAGTGACATGGCCACGAATGCGTGCCTGCAGTGCGTTGAGCGCAGCCGCCGCGCCGCCCACTTCCGCCGGGCCATCTTCAGGCAGTTCGGGCCCGTCCTTGCCCGGCTGCAGATGCTCCACCGCACGCGACAGCTGCTGCAGCGGGCGCATGGCCAGGCGCACCGCCAGCCACGCGCACACCAGCAGCAGCGCCAGCTGCACCAGCAACACGGCGGGCAGCCAGCGCGCCAGCGGCAGGCCCGACGGGGTGACTTCGATGGTCAAGGGGGTGCCGTCGTGCAGGCGCAGTTCCACCTCGAACCGCTCCGGCAGGCGAGCCACCTGGCGCGCCTGCAACGGATAGCGGTGCTGCAGGCTGTCGTCGATGATCGCCGTGACCTGGCGTGCACGATCGGTCTGCAGCCCGGGTCCTGCGGCGGCCGGGCGCAGCAGGTAACGGTAGGTGCGCCGCTCCAGCCGCGGCACCCAGGCTGCGCGCTGGCCTGCGGGCAGGTGTTCCAGCAGCGCGACACTCACGGCCACGTCTTCATCGAGGTTGCGCAGCATCATGCTGCGCGTGGACTGGTAGCGTTCGAAGAACAGCAGGCCGAAGGACAGTGCGTGGGCCAGCGCCAATCCACCCAGCAGCACCAGCAGCAGCCGCGCCGACAGCGTGCGCGGCCAGCGTGGGCGGTGTGCGGTGGTGTTCATTCGTCCGGCCCCAGCAACTGCACCGGCACGCTGAACACATAGCCTTCGCTGCGCACGGTCTTGATGTAGGTCGGCTCGCGTGCGTCGTCACCCAGGCGCTGCCGCACGCGGCTGACCAGCAGATCGATCGAGCGGTCGAACAGTTCGGCATCGCGGCCCTGGGTGAGGCTGAGCAGCTGGTCACGGCTGAGCACCCGATTGGCGTGATCGAGGAACACGCGCAACAGGCGGAACTCGGCGCCACTGAGCGGATGCGCGGTGTCCTGCGCATCCAGCAGATGGCGTGCGGTGGTGTCCAGGCGCCACTCGCCGAAGGCCAGCTGGCGACCTGCTTCGCTCACCTGCAGATTCGGCGGCAGCATCTGCGTGCGGCGGATCACCGCATTGATGCGTGCCAGCAGTTCGCGCGAAGAGAAGGGCTTGGTCACATAGTCATCAGCGCCCATTTCCAGGCCGATGATGCGGTCGGTCTCGTCGTCGCGGGCGGTCAGCAGCACCACCGGCACCGCACGATGCTTGCCGGCGCGCAGGTTGCGGCACAGGCTCAGGCCGTCCTCGCCCGGCATCATCACGTCCAGCACCACCAGATCCACGGCATGGGTATCCATCAGCGCGCGCATGGCCCGGCCACCGTCGGCCTGGCTCACGCGCAGGCCGTTGCGCTGCAGGTAATCGGCCAGCATCTGGCGGATCTCGCTGTCATCGTCGACGACCAGGATATGCGGTACGTGGTTCATTGCGTTCTCGATGAAGACGGAGGTCAGGGCCGCGCTGCGCGGCCATGGTAGCGCGGCTCAGGGGTTGGCCAGCAGGCGCTGGATCTCGCTTTCGGTACGTGCGTAGTCGCCCTCGCCGTAATGGCGGTAGACCACCCGCCCCTGACGGTCGAGCAGGTACAGCGCGGGCCAGAAGCGGTTGCGCCAGGCGTTCCAGATCCGGTACTGGTTGTCCTGCACCACCGGCCAGGTGATGTCCAACCGTGCGATGGCCTTGCGCACGTTGCCGGGCAACCCTTCATAGGCGAACTCCGGCGTATGCACGCCGATCACCCTCAGGCCCTGCGACGCGTAGCGTGCATGCCACTGGTGGACATGCGGCGCCACGTTGAGGCAGTTGCGGCAGGTGTAGGTCCAGAACTCGACCAGCACCACCTGCCCCCGCAACTGCTTCAGTGTGAGCGGTGGGCTGTTGTGCCAGGGCCCGCCACCGTCGAACCCGGCGGCGGGAACGGCCTGTGCCGGCTGCGCATCGGCCTCCGGGCTGGGCCAGGCCATCAACAGCGCAGCCCCACCCAGCACGCCCATCAGCAACGGCAGCACGTACGCACGCAGGCCGGCCATCGCTCAGCCCCCCTGCTCGGCCAGTGGCAGTTCCGCCGGCTTCACCCCCGCAGCTTCCAGGATGCTGTCGGCCACCTGCGCCGGATGCGAAAGCAGCGACACATGGCTGCTGCCGATCGATTGCAGCTGCGCGCCAATGCGCTTTGCGGTGGCGGCCTGCAGCTGCGGCGACAGCATGCGATCGTCACGGCTGAGCACGTACCAGCTCGGCTTGCTGCGCCACGCCGCAACGTTCACTACTTCGCCCAGCGCGCTGGCCTTCAACGGGACCTGCGTGCTGTACAGCAGTGCGGCCGATTTTTTCATCACGTCCGGCGCGAAGTCCTGGGCGATGGCATCAGCCGGCAAGGTCAGGTAGCCGTCCCTTTCCTGCAGTCGGGCCAGACCCGGACCGACCGGGAAACCTTCGCCCTGTTGCGCCGAAGATTGCCCTGCATCCGGTGCGAACGCCGCCACGTACACCAGCGCCTGCACCTTCGGGTCATTGCCCGCTTCGGTGATGACCGTGCCACCCCAGCTGTGGCCGACCAGCACCACCTTGCCAGGCGCAGCGGCAATCGCACGACGGGTGGCGGCGACGTCGTCGGCCAACGAGGTGAGCGGATTCTGTACGGCCACCGCCGGCAGCTTCCAGTCATGCAGGGTACTGATGACCTTGCTCCAGCTGGAGCCATCGGCGAAGGCGCCGTGCACCAGGATGACGGTGGGCGGTGCAGCGGTATCGACCTGGCTGGCGAAGGCGGGGGCGGCTGCGCCGGCAAGGGCGAGAGCAGCGGCAAGCAACGAGGTACGGATCATGGGTGGCACTCCGGTGTTGGGAATGGCCATTTCCGCCTGCCGGTGTATCGGCGCTGTTTCTCCGCTGCGCGGAGTTGTACCGGACTGTAGGGCGCAGGCGGGTTTCTACAGTGGGATACATTCGCGCGCCGGTCCTGGCTGGGCGCTTTCGGGTGAATATCGCTCCCCGCACGCGGGCGCGCAACGCCCCGATGTGCGTCAACGCATCGTCTTTGTATCTGACTGTACGAAACCCCGGCCGCGACCACAGTCGCTGACAAAACCCCGGGCAACGGCACACGTTGCCGATACCTGCGCCGCCTGGAATGGCTTCCATCGACCACTGGCCCGCAGGACACCACCATGATCAGCACCGCTTCTTCCGTGTATACCCCCCGCCTGGACGCCGTCGGCCGCTGGCTCTCGCCATTGGCGTTGCGCACCCTGCTGGCCTGGGAGTTCTTCGAATCCGGCCGCGAAAAGCTGGGCGGCCAGAACTGGTTCGCCGACCTGGAAGGCCGCTTCCCGTTCCCGTTGTCCGCCCTGCCCGCATCGCTGAACTGGCAGCTGGCGACCTGGCTGGAACTGGTGGGCGCGGTGATGCTGCTGCTCGGCCTGGCCACGCGCTCGGTGGCCTACGTCTTCTGGGTCCTCACCATCGTCGCCATCGCCGCCGTGCACTGGCCCGACCAATGGAACGGCCTGGGTGAGCTCTGGCAGGGCTATGCGATCACCGACCAGGGCTACGGCAACTTCAAGCTGCCGCTGCTGTTCCTGGCCATGTTGCTGCCACTGATCCTCAACGGCGGTGGCGCGCTCAGCGTGGACCGGCTGTTGGCCGGCTCACAGCATGCCCCTGTCGGCAATGACGGCCTGGGCTGGGGCGTCAGCCTGATCGCCCTGCTGCTGCCGGTTGCCGCGCTGCTGCCCGGCATCGGCTTCGGCGGTGCCCTGCTCGGCGGCGTGCTGCTGCTGGGCTATCTGCTGCGCCGTCGCCACGCCGCCTGAGCTGAATCCCCTGTTCCCGCGCCTTTCGCTTTCCGTCGCCTCCTCGGCGGCGTCCATCCCGCACGCCCCGCGTGCTTTCCCAAGGAGTCATCACCATGTCCATCTCGACCAAGAACACCCCCTCCTCGCGCCTGCCGCGCATCGGTGCCATCGGCATTGCCCTGGCCGGTGGCCTGCTGCTGGCCGGCCAGGCCGCGGCGATCCAACCGCTGGCGATCAGCGCGGTGGCCATGAGCGCCGCCGCCGAAGGCAAGTGCGGTGAAGGCAAGTGCGGGGCCAACAAGGCCACCACCGGCAAGCCCGCCGGCAAGGCCAAGGTGGCCGAGGGCCAGTGTGGCGAAGGCAAGTGCGGCGACGCCTCGTTTGCCCGCACCGACCGCGACCACGACGGCAAGGTCTCGCGTGCCGAGTTCAACGCTGTGGCCGCCAAGCGCGCCGCCGAGTTCGACCGCATCGACACCGACCACGACGGTTACATCAGCGAGCAGGAAGCGCACGACTACCTGCGCAGCGTCTACACCGCCAACGGCAAGCCGATGCCGAAGGGCCTGTTCTCCCGCGTTGCCGATTGATCGACGTTCACCCGGCGCCGCCTTCAAGGCGGCGCCCTCTCTCTGGAGCATCCACCATGTCCCTGCCCCTGCCCGCCCATGCCGCCGGTCTTGGCCTGCGCCGTGGGCTGATCGACGAACTGCTGGCAATGCCGGCCGGAGCCATCGACTTTCTCGAAGTCTCCCCCGACAACTGGATCGGCATCGGCGGTGCACACGGCGCTGCGCTGCGCCAACTCAGCGAGCGCCACTCCTTGACCTGCCATGGCCTGTCGCTGTCGCTGGGCGGTCCTGATCCGCTGGACCGCACCCTGCTGGCACAGACCCGTGCCTTCCTCGACCTGCACCAGGTGCAGCTGTACAGCGAACACCTGAGCTACTGCGCCGCCGGCGGCCATGTCTACGACCTGCTGCCACTGCCGTTCACCGCCGAGGCCGTTCACCATGTCGCCGGCCGTATCGCCCAAGTGCAGGACATGCTGGGCCGACGCATCGCCGTGGAGAACATTTCCTACTACGCCATCGCCGGCGCGGACATGAGCGAGATCGACTTCATCAACGCCGTGCTCGCCGAAGCCGACTGCGACCTGCTGCTGGACGTCAACAACGTCTTCGTCAATGCCTGCAACAACGGTTACGACGCCTTCGAATTCCTGGCCCGCGTGCCGTCCCACCGTGTCGCCTCGCTGCACGTAGCGGGCCACTTCGATGAAGACGACGGCTTCAAGATCGATACCCATGGTGCGCCGGTGAAAGGCGTGGTCTGGGCGCTGTTGCGCGAGGCCTACATGCGGGTGGGCGTGCGCCCCACGCTGCTCGAACGCGACTTCAACTTCCCCCCGCTTGCCGAATTGCTGGCCGAGGTCGGGCAGATCCGCCAGGCGCAGGCCGAGGCACGTTGGCCCGAGGTGACCCATGGCTGAGTCGCTGGCTACCCTGCAACGGCGCTGGGCCGATCATGTGCGCGACCCTGCAAAGACCGCACCCGATGACATCGAGGCGCGGCGGATGGCGGTCTACCGCCGCCTGTGCATCGACAGCTTGGACAGCCTGCTGGCGGGCAGCCTGCCGCGACTGCAGCAACAGTTGGGCACGTCGCGCTGGCGCGACATCGTGGAGCACTACTATGCCAGCCACATCTGTCACACCCCGTTGTTCCCACGGATCGCCGGCGAGTTCGCGGCCTGGCTGGCGGTGCAGGACACGCTGGCGCTGCCGGGCTGGGCAGCGGAACTGGCGCACTACGAGAGCACGCAGCAGTCGCTGCACATTGAAGCGCGTGACGGCGGGCGGCCGCTGCAGCGCGCTCCCGTAGGCAATGATGTGCTGGCGGTTTCGCCATTGGTGCGGGTGCTTGGCTACCAGTGGCCAGTACATGAGGACGGGGCGCTGGAGCCGGTGTTGAGCACGGCTCCCACGCTGCTGGTGATCCAGCGCCTCGCCGATTTCAGCCTGCAGACCGAGGAACTGTCACCGCTGGCCTACGCGCTGCTGTCGGTGTTCGGTGACGACAGCGCGTCGGTGGATGAAGCACTGCAGCTGCTGTCCGAAACACATGGCGTGGCAGCGGACGCATTGCGCATGGCCTGCGTGCCTGTTCTGGGCGAGCTGTGCGCGGCGGGCGTGCTGGTTGCATTGCCTGCTTTCTGAGGGTGCCGGCCAGCGGCCGGCACTACCCGTTCCTTGGCCGGCCAGCGGCCGGCACTACCGTCCCCCTACTTCGAGATCTCATCATGGCTCCTTCCAACACGTCCTTCCTGCATGGCTGGCGCCTGTTCGTGGCCGTAGCGGTGGTCCTGATCGCCTTCGCGCTGGCGGCCTTCGCCCTGTATCCCGATGCAGCCGAAGGCAGCCGAGCCGCGATCCGGGTCACTGCGCGCACATCGTTCCTGCTGTTCCTGGCAGCGTTCACGGCATCGTCGTTCGCCAGCCTTCTGCCAGGCCCGTTCACCCGCTTCCTGCTGCGCGAACGGCGCATCATCGGCCTGTCCTTCGCGTTCTCGCACCTGTTGCATGCAGTCGCGATCACCAGTTTCGGCATCCTCAACCCGGCGTTCTGGCCAGCACGATCCGCGCTGGCCAACCTCCCGGGCACGGTGGGCTACATTGCCATCCTGGCGATGGCCATCACCTCGCACCGGGGGCTCGCCCGGCGCATGGGACCCACCGCCTGGCGTCGCCTGCACGTCACCGGTATGTGGATCATTGCGGCGGTGTTTACCTACTCGTACTTCAAGCGCGTTCCGGGCAACTTCTGGTATGCGGTGCCGTCGGCGCTGCTGTTCACCGCCTTCGTGGTGCGCTGGATCGCCAAGCGGGCGCAGGCGCTGCGCCGAAGTGCGCATGTGCGGCCGCCGCTGCGGGCGGCCTGAGGGGCTGGCGCCAGATGCCTTTACCTGCGGGAATGGGATCTGACCCCCACTTCAGGTCAAGGCGCGCGGCGCAGCGTGATCAGGGTGATCTCCGACGGCACGCCGATGCGCGCCGGGAAACCTGCCCAGAGGCCCGCACCGTTGCCCACGTAAAGCGTCATCCCGTCCACGTCGTAGCGGCCGGAGACATAGCCGCCGTTGGCTCGTTTCACCAGCTGGTCCATACCAAAGATCTGCCCGCCGTGGGTATGCCCGGACAATTGCAGCTTCACACCGCGCGCGGCAGCTTCACGCGCATTGCGCGGGCGGTGATCGAGCAGGATCACCGGTGCAGAGGGATCGGCGCCGGCCAGCGCGGTCTCCAGATCCGGCAGCGGCAGGCCATAGCGTGCCGCCACCGGATCGGTGACGCCGGCGATGGTCAGCGCCGCGTCATCACGGCGTACCTGCAGATGGCTGTTCTCCAGCACCTGCATGTGCAGCGCGCGGAACGCCTGCATCCACGCCTGGTACTGCGCGTAGTACTCGTGGTTGCCGGTGATGGCGACGACGCCGTCCGGCGCCCGCAGGTCCGCGAGCGGGCGCGCGTCGTCACGGCGGGCCTCGACACTGCCGTCGATCAGATCGCCAGTGATCACGATCAGGTCCGGTGTCAGTGCGTTGCTCTTGTCCACAACCTTGCGCACCCAGTCGCCAGTCAGCAAGCGGCTGGCGTGGATGTCGGTCAGCTGCAGCACGCGATAGCCGTCGAACGCAGCAGGCAGATCCTTGATCGCCACGTCGATCTGCCGAGGCTGGGGCACGGCCATGCCCTGGCTGATGCCATAGCCACTCACAAGCAGCGCCAGCAGGCCGGCCAACGGCCGCAGCTTCGAGGCGCGCAGGGCCGATACGATGCGCGGCCAACGCAGCAGGCGCGAAAGCAGCAGGCCGGCATCCAGTACCAGCATCATCAAGGCCAGCAGCAGTACCGCCGTGGAGCCGGTGGCCAGAACGGCGATGGCCAGCTTCGGGATCTCCGGCGAGGCCATCGTGCCCCAGAAGGTGGCGACGATGCGCAGCTGCACGGCCACGCCCACCAGCAGCAACGACAGCACGACCTTCATCCAGATGGGCATGCGCAGTGGCCAGAACAGGCGCCAGGCCACATACAGGCCCATCAACAAACCGATCGTACTCAGCACTGCAACCATCCATGACAGAAAGCGGGCCCGCCATGGTGACGGCTGCGGGTCGTGTTGTGTAGAGCCGGGCCCATGCCCGGCTGCCCAGGAAGCCGTCGAGCATGGCTCGACGCTACAGAACCCCGATCGCGCATGGCTCGACGCTACGGATGCCCCAGGCGCTCCACCCGCAGGCGGGCGATGCGACGCTTCTCCATCGCCAGTACGGTGATGCGAACATCCGCAACCTCCACCGCGTCACCGATGTCCGGCAGGCGCCCCAGACGCTCCAGCACCAGGCCGGAGATGGTCATGTAGTCGGCACTGCGCGGCAGCGATACGCCGGCCAGCCGCTGCAGGTCGTCCAGAGTCAGCGCACCATCGGCCTCCCACTGGTCCTCGCCCTGCGCGACCACGCCATAGCGCTCGTCCTGGGTATCGACCAGGTCACCGGCAATGGCCGCCAGCAGGTCATTGGCGGTCACCAGGCCTTCCACGCTGCCGTACTCGTCCACCGCCACCGCCAACGGCACCGGGTGCTGGCGGATCAGTTCCAGCGCCTGCAGCGCGCTGGCACTGGACAGCACGTACTGCGGCTCGCGCAGGTTGCCTTCCAGCTGCAGCGGCCTGCCCTGCAGCAGGTCGGCCAGCAGGTCGCGGCTCTGCACCACGCCACGCAGGCTGTCCAGGTCGCCATCACCCACCAGCAGGCGGGTGTGCGGCGACGCCACCAGGCGTGCCACCACATCCTCCTGCCCACGGGCCAGGTCGATCCACTGCACGTCGGCACGCACCGTCATCACGCTCGACACCGGGCGATCGGCCAGCCCCAGCACGCTGCGGATCATCTCGTGCTCCGCCGGCTGCAGGCGCTCTTCGGCATCGACGTGTTCGTCCGCGCTTTCGTCGTCGTGGCCATTGGCCGGGCGCGCGCCCAGCATGCGCAGCACGGCGTCGGCGGTGCGCTGGCGGAACGGCTGGCGGCGCTCGTTGCGCTCACGGTTGAAACGCACCCACTGGTTGAACGCCTCGACCAGGATCGAGAAGGCAATCGCCGCGTACAGGTAACCCTTCGGAATCTTGTAGCCCAGGCCCTCGGCCACCAGGCTGAAACCGATCATCAGCAGGAAGCCCAGGCACAGCACCACCACCGTGGGATGCTTGTTGACGAAGCGCGTCAGCGGCTTGCTGGCCAACAGCATCAGCGCCATCGCGATGGTCACGGCGGCATACATCACGCCCAGGTTGTCGACCATGCCCACCGCGGTGATCACCGAGTCCAGCGAGAACACCGCGTCGAGCACCACGATCTGTGCCACCACCATTGCGAAGCTGGCGTAGACCTTCTTGCCATCCTCGTGGTGTTCGCGGCCTTCCAGCCGTTCGTGCAGCTCCATGGTGCCCTTGAACAGCAGGAACAGGCCACCGCCCAACAGGATCAGGTCACGCCCGGAGAAGCTGTGGTCGAACAGCGTCAGCAGCGGCTCGGTCAGTTTCATGATCCACGCCAACGCCGCCAGCAGCACCAGCCGCATCAGCAAGGCCAGCGCCAGGCCGATTACCCGCGCGCGGTCACGCTGGTGCGGCGGTAGCTTGTCGGCAAGGATCGCGATGAACACCAGGTTGTCGATGCCGAGAACGATCTCCAGCACGACCAGGGTTGCAAGGCCCATCCAGATCGAGGGGTCAGCCAACCATTCCATTTCAGGTCCGTTTCGTCAGTAGGTAAGGGAAAAGAGCGACCGCTCAGTCAGCGTCCTGTGCCTGCGCCGGGTCGTGCCCGAGCAGGTCGCCGGGCGTGCACTGCAGCTCGCGGCAGATCGCATCAAGGGTGGAAAAGCGGATGGCGCGCGCCTTGCCGGTCTTCAGGATCGACAGATTGGCCAGGGTGATGTCGATGCGCCCGGCCAGCTCGGACAGGGTCATGCCCCGTGCCTGCAGCATGCGGTCCAGGGTGATGACGATCGCCATCAGATGACACCGTCGAGGTCGTCGCGCATCGCTGCGCCCACGGCGAAGACGCGCGCCAGCACGAACAGCATCAGCACGGCCACCAGGCCAGTGATCGACATGCCACCGCCGACCTCCATCCAGGTGAAATCCGGGCCCATCCAGGCCGAATAGGCACCGATCAGGATCGACAGCAGTTCCATTGCCAGCATCAGCCAGGCCATGCGCTGCAGGCGCCGTGCATTGGCGTGGGTGAACGGCCGCTCGCGCGCCGCCGACTTCAGCAGCCTCAGCAGATGGCGCAGGAACAGCAGGCACAGCACCAGCAGCGCGATGATCGCGCCCAGGCCCAGGCAGAAGTGCAGGAACAGATCATTGCCGTGCGCGGCAGCGGCCTCGGCGTCATGCACGCTGTCGAGCAGCCAGCGGCGGTCGTGGGCGACCAGCGACACCGCCAGCAGTGCGGCCAGGATGCCCAGCCAGCACATCGCCCGGACGGCCTGTACGGCGGCCTGGGCCAGGGCAAACAGGCCTCGCGCGGGTCTGGCGCGGGCGGGACGAGCGGTCAAGCGGCCTCCGGTGTTGGGGTGGACGCGCCGCCCCGGGATGGATTTATCGATAAACGATATATCACACGCTGCGTGAAAGGCTGAACCGCAGGCGTGGCTCCTGTCAGGGCCCGGGCGCGCCCCGCTCCAGCATCGCCTCACCCGGCGTCGCAGAGGCCATCGCCTGCACACCGGCATCGGCGGCCTGTCGCGTGACCAGGCGGAAGCGCACCTGCAGCTTGCCCTGCCCCGGGGTGGCCCAGCCGTACTGGATCGCCACCTGATCGGCCGACAGCGGCCCACGTCCCGGCAGCGAGCGCACCTGCAACGGCATCGGCGCGGCCTGCACCAACCGGGCGAATCCCTTCTGCACGACCGCCGCGTCGGCCTTTTCGGCGTAGACCGTGCACGTGCCATCGTCAGCCCAGCTCACCGCATAACGGCCACTGGCCAGGGGCACCATCCAGGCCACGCCCGATTGCCCCTGCAACAGCGCGGCGGCTTCGGCGGGCTGCAGCGGCGACAGCCCATTGGATTCCATCAGCGACTGCAACCGCGCCGGGGCCCCGATGTGCTGCATGCAGGCGGTATCGAACAGCTCGCTGAAGGGATCCTGCGCCGGACCCTTGGCCTTGGGCGTGCGCGCGGGTTGCGCCGCCGCCAGGGTGGGCAGCAGGGCCAAAGCCAGCCAGAACGCAGGACGCATCGGGATTCCACGCTACGGAAAACAGCAGGGAGGATGGCAAAGCCCGGGCGTGCCGCGCAATGGGTCATGGCTTGACAGCCGCCACCGGCGGGAGGAGTATCAGTTAACGAATTAGTTAATTAGCTCGCCATGGACCGCATCTTCGAAGCCCTTGCCTCCACCGCCCGCCGGCAGATCCTGGCTTATCTCAGTGCCGGCGAACTCAGCGCGGGCGAGCTGGCCGAGCGCTTCGACTTCAGCAAGCCGGCGTTGTCCAGCCACCTGCGCATCCTCGAGGAAGCCGGACTGATCGAACGCGAGAAACGCGGCCAGTTCGTGTACTTCAGGCAGGTACCCGACCGTTTGGCCAACACGTTGTTCTCGTGGGCGGCCGAAGTCTGCCCTGTCGGCGGCCCGCTCAAGCGTGAAGCCCGCGCCCGCCGCAAGTCCCCCGCCCGCTGATCCGCCCCGCCAAGGAGCATGACGATGCCTGGTTCGACCCGCGATCGCCGTTCGTTTCCAGCAGTGCAGCTTCCGGCACAGGACGGCGGCAGTCCGACCGAAGTCACCCTGATCGCGCAGCTCGGCATCGGTGCCGGTGACGCGCTGGTGAGTGACGCCAGCCAGCGTCAGCGCCACCACCCGGCGTTCATCGATGCGTTGGATGAACCTTCGGCGCGACTGGGTGGCATGCACCTGCAGCACGGGGATGCCTCCTCGCTGTACAGCTTCACCGTCGGTGCCGGTGGCCATCCGTTTCATCGCCATGCAGGCCCGCGCATGTTCACCGCCATCGCCGGCAGCGCGGGAGCCGAGCTGCGTTTCGCCACCGCCTCCGACACGCAGCTGGCGGCAGATCCCGGTGCCTTCGCGCACACGCTTCGGCGCATCCGCATCCCACCGGACTGCCTGTTTACCGTGCGCTTCGGCGGCGGCACCTGGCACCAGTTCGCGTCGAACCATCCTGCACATCCAGCGCTGTTCGCGTTGTCCTGCCACAGCAATGAACTGGCCGGCGCGATGAGCGAGCAGGCGCGTGCACAGGTGCAACGCAATGCCGCCGATATCCCCAGCCTGACCGAGGTGCTTCCGGAATCGCACTGGCCTTCGGGCACCTCGCTTGCGGCGGCACCGCTGTTGCAACTGTCGCTGCAGGCGGCGCCTCCCAGCCTGTGCGCACACCTCTGCGCGCGTACCCGTGCGCTGCTCGGCCCGCTGCGCCGCATCCCCATGCGGCCGCTGCGCGGGTTCGTCGAACGTGCCACACCGGCCTATCCCATCCGTTCGCGGCCCGCCGCCACCGATGGCCTGCTGCCCACAGCGCTGCCGCACAGCCACTACCAGGACCTGACCACCCTGTGCCTGGACCCCTCGCAGGTGGTCCACCGTTCCGCGTCGGCACTGCTGGCCGATGTACTGGACGGCTTCCTGCGCAATCCGCCCAGCGGCGTAGGCCATCTGATGGCGCTGCGAAACCGACTGGTGGCGCCGTTGCGGTTGCGCACGTCGCCGCTGGGATGCCCGGTGTCGTCACTGCTGTCCACCGATCGCAGCCGGTTGTTCGCTGGTCGATTTCCGGTGCTGGATTCGCACATCGATGCGCAGGACAACGACGCCGAAGTCCTGCTCGGCGCCGACGATCGGCACCTGCGTTTCCGTAGCAGCGTGCGCGTGCAGCGGCGTAGCGATGGACATGTCGAGATCAGCCTGGGCTCTCGCGTGCAGACCCTCAATGCGTTCGGCGGCATGTACATGGCACTGATCGACGCCGGGCACCGGCACTATGTCGCGCCGGCACTGCTGCGGCGTGCGGTGGAACACGCCTTGGCACCGGAGCTGGCCAATCTTGGGGATCCGGCAGCACACCCTGCGCACTGCTGACCCTGGAACACGATGCGCCGGGCGCTGCACGGTTCCGCTCAGATCACGATTTCGCCCTCGTCCTCGCCATCCCAGTAGTGGATGCGGCTGGCGCGCACGTGAATCAGCACCAGTCCCGGTGTATCCACGCCCTGTTCGAACCATCGCTCCAGGTCCTTCACCCAGTGCTGGCTCATCGTGGCCCGGTCGCGCACCAGCGCTGCCCTGCCCTGCACGTGCACGAACAACGGTGGCTTGCCCAGCAGCGACTTGCTGCCGGAAAAACCCAACGCGACGGCGGGGTCAGCTTCAATCTCGCGCACCATGTCGGTGTCTTCGGTGGTGAAGAACCAGCTGTCACCGTCATAGTCCACGTCGCCGTTGTTGCTCATCGGACGACCGGCAATCTCTCCGCCGGCGTGGGTCTGCAGCATCGTGAAATCGATGCCGGCCATTTTCCTGGACAGTTCAGGCAGGGTGAGCTGGGTCATGTCGTCTTCCCTCGTCGGATGGAGTCCCAGCGTCTGCGCAGGGCGGTGACCGAAGCGTGGATGGGCAGTTGCGACCTCTTCACAGAAAACGAGATAGGGCACATGGCACGTGTGTGACGCATTCCTCACCACCACACCCGCGTTAACAGCGGATGGAGGAACGGTCCTCCACGCCGCGACACGCCTCTAACAGGGCATTGCCCGAGAATCGCGCAACCTCGCGATGCATCCGGCATGGCCGCCGGCATCACCGGGGCTCCCCTCCGCAACCGCATGGCCCCACATGGACCTGTTCGCCTGGCTCGCGTTCGGCTGCTACCTGTTGGCGTTCTTCATTGTCTCGCTGTTTGCTGCGGCCTACCTGAAACGCTCGGACTTCATGCCCTACCACGGCCAGGCCGTGGGCCTGCCATGGAAGGAGGTCGAACCGCGCATGCAGTTGCTGCTGATGGCACTCATCCGCGTGGTCGGCGCCGGTTGGATCGCACTGGCCGGCGCCGGCGTGATGCTGGCCTGGCTGATCTTCTTCGGCGGACACTTCGCGCTGCCGCAACTGCTGGCCTTCCAGTTGTTCTGCCTGGTCGCCACCGTGCCGCCGGTACTGGTCGCTTCCGGCGTGCGGCGACGCACCGGTGCGCGTACACCGGTGCCCGCCGGCGCCGCGGTGGTGCTGCTGTCGGTCATCGGATTCGTGCTGGCCCTGTTGGCACTGTCCTGATGCGTGCTCCCTCCTATCCCTCCATCGAGGCTCCCATGAATCCCGAATCGATCTTCTACAGCGTGGTCAACGGTGATCTGCCGCCCTCCCAGGCGGGCACCCTGCTCGGCTGGCGATTCGTCGACTACGACGACGCACTGCGCCGCATCCATGTCGAGTTCGACGCCGGGCCGATGCTGACCAACCCGATGGGCAACGTGCAGGGAGGCTTCCTGTCGGCGATGCTGGATGACTGCATGGGGCCGGCGATCTACGCCACACTGCCCGCCAACCGTATCGCGGTCACGGTGGAATCCAAGACCAGTTTCGTCAGTCCGGCACGACCCGGGCGCATCATCGGTTGGGGCGAAGTCGAGCACAGCAAGGGGAGCATCGCCTTCACGCGTGGCTGGCTGACTGACCCGGCAGGCAACGTACTGGCCACCGCCACCGCCACCTTCCGGGTGGGTGCGCTGCGCTGGCGTGGATTATCGGTACCACGTCCGATCGCGCGCCGGATGATCGCGCGGACGCTGCGGCGGGTGCATGCACGCATCGGCTGACGCATGCCCTCAACGCGTGATGCGACCGCCACCCGCCACCCGTACCCGATCACGCCCCTGCGCCTTGGCCCGGTACATGGCCGCATCGGCGGCTCGTAGCAGGGTGCGCCAGCCCAGCGCGTCGGTGCCGCCCTCGGCCACGCCGAAACTGGCGGTCACCCGCAGCACGGTGCCGCCGGCCAGCGCGATGTCCATCTGCTGCAGGGCCAATCGCAATGACTCGGCCAGCTGGCGGCCACCGGCCAGATCACCGTCGGCCAGCAGCACCAGGAATTCCTCGCCGCCATAACGGGCGATGCTGTCGCTGCGGCGCAGCTGATGCCGCAACAACTGCGCCACCCGCACCAGCACTTCGTCGCCGGCATCATGGCCATGGCCATCGTTGATCGCCTTGAAGCGATCCACGTCCAGCAGGATCACCACGGCGCTTGCATCGCCCCCCGCGTGTCTCTGCTGCACCACCTCATCCAGCGCGCGCCGGTTCAACAATCCGGTCAGCTCGTCGGTGCCAGCGAGCTGGCGCAGCTCGCTGGTCAGTGCCGAGCGCTCGCGCGATTTCTCACGCAGTACTTCGATGGCGTCGAACAAGCGCTGCATCTCGGCCAGCGGGTGGGTGACATGCTGCTCCGGACCGGGTGCATCCGACGCAAGCTGGATCACCTGTGTCTGCGCCTGCAGTAACGGCTGCAGGATCTGCCGGTGGGCAATGCGCAATGCCACGCCCAGCACCACCAGTGTGCCCAGCGCGGTCGCCACCAGCACGGCCAGGCGCATGGCCTCGCGATTGCGGGTGCGTTCAAAGCGGGCGATTGACACGCTCAGGTAGCCATCACGCAGCGCCTCAAGCGACTGCAGGGTCGGCACGTAGCGCGTGGTGAATTCGGCGGCGGTCCATGGCGGCGGCAGGCCTCGGCGGCCATCTTCGATCAACTGCTCGATCATCGGCAGCGATTCGCCGAAGAACTGCCGACGCGCCATGTCCCAGTGCCATGACAATTCCGGGTCACTGCGGAACACCGACTCGTGGCTGCCCGCCAACCGCCACAGCTCCAACAGGCGACCCTCGGTCTGCAGTGCAGCGCGTACCTGTTCCTCCCGCCATGCCCCTGGCACCGCCACCGGCGCCATCACATTCGAGGCCAGGCGGCCACCATGCTCGCGAAGATCGATCAGCACCTGGCCCTGCATCGCCGGAATCGCTGCTTCACGGTCGGCGCTGACCAGCACGTTGATCTGTGCCGAGGTCAGCAGGTGCAGGCGATCGACCACGGCGAACATGCCACTGATCGCACGCTCCACCTCCTCCACGCGGCGTGCGTCATGGGGTTGCGCCACGACCCGGTCGACCGCAGCCCGCGCCGATTGCAGGCGACGTTGCGCGTCGGCCAGCAGCCCATGCTCGTCGACCACTCCCGGATCAGCCTTGAACACGGTGTCCAGCTGCAGCAGGGCAGCGTCGACCCGCTTGCGCGCGGCCGCCAGCTGCGCGGCCAGCGGTGCCTGCTCGGCCGCATCGGCCGGGTCGGCCCCCAGCAGGCTGTTGGCGGGGCCGCGTTCGGCCGACACCAGGTTGGCCAGGTCGAAGGTCTGCCGCAGCTGGCGCAGGCTGGCCAGGTTGTCCTCGGCGGCCGTGAAGCGCAGCGTGCCCTGCACCAGTGCGATGGCCATCAGCGGCAGCGTACAGACTACGAACAGCCCAGCCAGGATCCAGACCCAGGTCCGCAATCCGATGGGCGACGCCTTGCGGGCCATGCACATTTCCCCTGTAGTGCCGAACACTGTAACGGCCGGCTACACAGGCGCCAAGCCACTCGCGGGCCAACCGTGGCGGTGGGTATACCCTGCCGACCGCGAACGCACCGACAAGGCCGCGCGAACATTCGAACCGGGACAAATACGTCATGCCCAGCCGCGTCAGATCCAGCGCTGGTCGACCAGTTCGCGCTTCACGTAGGCATAGAACACCGGCGCGGCGACCAGGCCCGGCAGGCCGAACGCCGCCTCCATCACCAGCATGGCCAGCAGCAGCTCCCAGGCACGCGCCTGGATCTCGCCACCGACGATGCGCGCATTGAGGAAGTACTCCAGCTTGTGGATCACGATCAGGTACAACAGCGCGGCCACGGCCACATAGAACGAGACCGACAACGCGACGATGCTGATGATGGTGTTGGAGATGATGTTGCCCACCACCGGCAGCAGGCCGGCGATGAAGGTGATCAGCACCAGCGTCTTGGAAAGGGGCAGGTGCACGCCGAACAACGGCAGCACGCCCAGCAGGAAGATGGCGGTGAAAAGGGTGTTGAGCAGGGAGATCTTCACCTGCGCGAACACCACCTGGCGGAACGCGGTGGCCAGACGGCTGGTGCGCCCGATCAGCTCCTGCGCCAGCGGCCCCATCGTCGGCATCGGCAGTTCGTCGTACAGCGCGATCATCGCGCCCAGCACCATGCCGATCAGTACGCGTACACCCACCTGCACCACCGAGGTACCGGCCACGCCCAGCTGGCGCTGGTGCTCGGCGGCCCAGTCATTCAGCGCCGCACGGAGCGCCGGCATGTCCTCGGGGATATACGGCTGCAGCAGCGCCGGTACCTGGTGGCGCGACGAATTGAGGATATCCATCAGCCGTGCCAGCAGCGCGTCCGGCCCACCGGTCTCGTTGCGGAAGAACGACGCCACACCGATCCCGGCCAGCACCAGCGCGCTGATGATGATTGCCGACAGCACGATCACCGCGATCGCCCGCGCCCGCCCCGGCGGCAGCTTGCCTTCCACGGTGGACGCCAGCACATGGGTCAGCTGGAACACCAGCAGGCCCGACAGCAGCGTTACCACCAGGCCGAGCTTCAGCGCCAGCCACATGCCCAACAGCATCATCAGCCAGGCCGCGATCCTCGCAACGGGGGGCTTGGGCTGGGCAACGAGGGCGTCTTGCATGGGCGGCGCGTCCGGGCGGGGTGGCCCATGGTAGAGGATTGGCGTGCCGATTCCGCGTGCAGGATGAACGGGCGTTTCGGCCTCGTTCGGCGGCAGCCGTGCCGCACTCACTCACCGTAGCTGGCTGTGTTCTTGCCCTGCCGCTTGGCGTGGTAGAGCGCGCGGTCGGCCAGTGCCAACCAGTCCTCGACACTACCGCCACGCGGCGTCGCGGCAATACCGATACTCACGCTGAACTCCACGCCCGGCGTGGCCTGCCGCGCGGCCTCCAGCAGGTGCAGGCGCACCCGCTCGGCCACGTGCATCGCATCGACGGGCGCGCAGTCGCACAGCAGCACCACGAACTCATCGCCCCCCAGCCGCGCGGGCGTATCACCGGGCCGGGCAAAGGTGCGCAATGTCGCCGCGATATGCCGCAGCACCTCGTCACCGGCGCGGTGGCCATGCGAGTCATTGATGCGCTTGAAATCATCCACATCGAGCATCAGCAGGCAGGCAAAGCCGCCCTGGCCCTGGGCCCGGTCCAGCGCCTGCTGCGCACGCAGGATCAGGAAGCCACGGTTGGCCAGCTCGACCAGCGGGTCCATCCGGCTGAGCCGCTGCAGCTGACGGTTCTGCGATTTGACCCGGCGCGCCAGCTGCCAGCTGAGAATGCTGAGGCCGATGCCATACACGAACAGGAACGGGACACTCAGCACGATCGTGCGCTGCGAGGTGACCGGCTGGTAAGGGAAGCCGAGCAACCACCAGGTGAGTGCGAAGCCCAGCAGCAGGGCCAGCGTGGCGCGCATCGCCAGGCGCACGCCACCGGCAGCGATCTTGTCGGCCACCAGCAGCGCGGCGAACAGTGCGCTGGGCACCGCGCTCAACGCCATGAAGGCGATCCAGCCACCGCCGAAGAAGGAGTCGGCCACCATGCAACGGAACTGGACGACCGCCGGCTGGCGGGAGCGCTGGGTCAGCAGCAATGCCAGTGCCGGCCACGCCAGCGCGTTGAGCAGCAGCAGGACCCACGCCAGCCCGCCATCCTGGCGTTCAAGCATGATCGAGGCGATGGGGATCGCTCCCAGTCCATTGCCGACGAAACGCATCCACCCGATGCGACGTGCCGCGCCAATGCCTTCGACCGCGCCTTCCGCCGAATCGGTGAAGAATGGCATTGCCGCCCCCCTTGCGCGATCGCACCTGCTGCTAAGGCCCTTGCCGGGCTGCCTGCGATGAGTCTGACAGCTTTGCGTCAATTCGGGATCAAGGTTGCACGATATCGCGCGGGCCGGCTGCCACGCTCCGCGGCCCCACCCCGTGGTCACCTGCGTCGGGGCGCAGCCGTCGATCCCCGCACCATCAGGCTGAAATCCAGCGTCTGTTGAAGCGGAACATCCACCTGTTCGATGATGGCGAGCAGCAGGTTGACCGCGCGCGCGCCGATTTCCCGCATCGGCTGCCGGATGGTCGTCAGCGGCGGCGTGAGGTAGCGGGAAGACGCCAGATCATCAAAGCCGACGATGGACAGGTCTTCCGGCACGCGGATGCCCAGCTCCCGGCAGGCCGCCAGGGTGCCCAGCGCCATCTGGTCGCTGAAGCAGAAGATCGCCGTTGGTGCGGACGTGCCGTCCAGCAGCGCCATGGCAGCCGCATGGCCGGATTCCACTGAAAAATCCCCCGGCACGATGCTCAGCTGGCGCAGGCGGCCACGCACCTTGCCGGCCCCCCGTACCCCTTCCAGGCGCTGCTGGTGCAGGGGATTGTCCGGCGGCCCACCGACCACGGCGATCCGTTCATGGCCCAGTGCGTACAAGTGCTCCATGACGGCGCGTGCGGCGGCGGCATTGTCGATGTGCACACTGGGCAGGCCCAGCGCGGGATCGAACTCGCAGCCGTTGACCACCGGCGCGGCAGCCCCCCTCTGCTGGACAATCTCGCGCGCCGTCGGTGGCAGGCGATGGCCAAGCACGATCATGCCGTCGGCCTCGTTGCGCCGGAGCATCTGCGCGTAGCGTTCCTCGCGGTCGGGTTGGTCCTGCGTATCGCCCAGCAGCACCGCATAGCCGACAGCCTGCGCGGCGTCTTCCGCCCCTTGCAGGATCTGCGCGAAGAACGGGTTGGCGATATCCGGCACCGTGACCAGTATCTTGCCGCTGCGCTGGGTCTTGAGCGTGCGGGCAACCGTGTTGGGCACGTAGCCCAACGCCGCGGCGGCCTGCTCGATGCGCGTGCGCGTGGCCGGCAGTACTTTGTCCGGCCGCGAAAGTGCACGCGACACGGTGCCGGCGGAGACGCCGACGTGCTTTGCGATGTCGTAGATGGTGGCCATGGCGTTAGTTCTCCCGCCCGCTGTGCACTGCACAACAGGTCTTGCGTAAGCCCCTGCTAGGATAATGCAATCGATTGCATCGAGGGCGAATCACGTTGAAGACGCTCAAGGGTCCAGCGCTGTTCCTGGCGCAGTTCATCGGCGACACGGCTCCTTTTGATCGGCTGGACACGCTGGCCGGATGGGCCGCGGGTCTGGGCTATTCTGGCGTACAAGTCCCCACCACGGCGCCCCACCTGTTCGATCTGGCCGAGGCCGCGCGCAGCCAGGCGTACTGCGACGACCTCGCCGGCATGCTGGCAGGTCATGGCGTGCAGATCACCGAGCTGTCCACCCATCTGCAGGGGCAGCTGGTCGCGGTCCATCCGGCCTACGACAGCCTGTTCGACGGATTCGCACCCGCGGACAAACGTGGCGATCCCACGGCCCGCCAGGCCTGGGCGGTGGAGCAGCTTCTGTTGGCCGCCAAAGCCAGCCAGCGGCTGGGGCTGACCGCGCATGCCACGTTCTCCGGCGCATTGGCCTGGCCCTATTTCTATCCCTGGCCGCAGCGCCCACCGGGACTGGTGGAAGAAGCCTTCGCCGAACTCGGCCGCCGCTGGCGCCCGATCCTCGATGCCTTCGATGCCTGCGGCGTGGATCTCTGCTTCGAGATCCACCCGGGCGAGGACCTGCACGATGGCGCGACCTTCGAACGCTTCCTCGATGTGGTGGATCATCACCCCCGCGCCAAGATCCTGTACGACCCCAGCCACCTGCTGCTGCAGCAGATGGACTACCTGGGTTTCGTCGACCGCTACCACGCGCGCATCGGCATCTTCCACGTCAAGGACGCGGAGTATCGCCCCAGCGCAAGCAGCGGCGTGTATGGCGGCTACCACGACTGGATCGAGCGTCCGGGCCGCTTCCGTTCGCTCGGTGATGGCCAGATCGACTTCAAGGCGATCTTCTCGAAGTTCGCCCAGTACGACTTCCCCGGCTGGGCGGTACTGGAATGGGAATGCTGCCTGAAGCACCCCGAGGACGGCGCACGCGAGGGTGCCGCCTTCATCCGCGACCACATCATCCGCGTGACCGACCGCGCCTTCGACGACTTTGCCGACAGTGGCACGGACGCCGCATCACTGCACCGCATGCTGGGAATCTGAGCCAAGACCGCCCCGGGAGGGCAAGCCATGACGCACGCCATGTCGCGCCTGGGCGCGATGATGTTTCTGCAGTTCTTCATCTGGGGGGCGTGGTTCGTCACCCTCGGAACCTACCTGGTGCAGGGCCCGCTGCAGGCCAGCGCCAGCCAGGTGGCCACCGCCTTCCTCAGCCAGTCCATCGGCGCGATCGTTGCGCCGTTCCTGGTCGGCCTGATCGCCGACCGCTACTTCGCGGCGCAGCGCATCCTTGCGGTGCTGCACCTGGCGGGCGCGGTGCTGATGTGGCTGGCGTCCACGGCATCCAGCTTCAGCATGTTCTCCGCCTGCGTGATGGGCTACATGCTGCTGTTCATGCCGACATTGGCACTGGCCAACAGCGTGGCGATGCGGCACATGCAGTCGCCCGAGAAACAGTTCCCGCTGGTACGCGTGGCCGGCAGCATCGGCTGGATCGTCGCCGGTGTGCTGATCGGCTGGCTGGGCTGGGAACAGGCCCATCGGCTTGAACTCACCTTCCGCATGGCCGCGCTGGCATCGCTGGTGCTGGGCCTGTATGCATTCACCCTGCCGCACACGCCGCCACTGGCACAGCAGCGCGATGCCGGGCTGGGGCAGATCCTGGGGCTGGATTCGTTGCGTCTGCTGAAATCGCGTGCCTATCTGGTGTTTTTCCTGGCGTCCATCGCCATCTGCATCCCGCTGTCGTTCTACTACAACTTCACCAATCCGTATCTCAACGACCTGGGCGTGCGGGGTGCAGCAGGCCTGCAGTCGCTGGGCCAGGTCTCCGAAGTGCTGCTGATGCTGGCCATGCCGTTCCTGTTCGTGCGGCTGGGAGTGAAGACCATGCTGGCGGTCGGCATGGCCGCCTGGGTGGTGCGCTACGCCATGTTCGCCTTCGGCGATGCGGGCAGCGGCTTCTCGCTGCTGGTGATCGGCATCGTGCTGCACGGCATCTGCTACGACTTCTTCTTCGTCACCGGCCAGATCTACACCGATGCGCATGCCGGCCCCGCCGCGCGCAGCAGCGCGCAGGGCTTCATCACCCTGGCTACCTACGGCGTGGGAATGCTGATCGGCACCTTCCTGTCCGGCGCGGTGGTGGAGCACTTCACCACCGAGGCCGGCCCCGACTGGCAGCAGATCTGGCTGTTCCCGGCCGGCGTTGCACTGGTGGTGTTGATCGCCTTCCTGCTGCTGTTCCGCGACCGGCCGACGGTCACGGCCGCGCCCTCCACACCCTGAGGATCCCCGTCGATGCCCAAGCTTGGAATCGCCATCGTCGGCGCCGGCATGATCGGTGCAGTGCATCGTCGTGCGGCACTGCTGGCCGGTGCCGACGTGCGCGGCGTAGCCGCCTCGTCACCGCAGCGCGCGCATGAGGCCGCGCAGTCCTGGAATGTCCCACGCGCCTACCGCGATATCGAGGAGGTGATCGCCGATCCGCAGGTACAGGTCGTGCACGTGTGCACGCCCAACCATCTGCACCGCGCCATGGCGCAGGCTGCGCTGGAAGCCGGCAAGCACGTGATCTGCGAGAAACCGCTGGCGACGACGCTGGATGATGCACAGGCGTTGGCGGCGCTGGCCGCATCGACCGGATTGGTTGCCACGGTGCCCTTCGTCTACCGCTACCACCCAGTGGTGCGCGAGGCACGCGCACGCATCGCCCAGGGCGATCTGGGGCCGTTACACCTGATCCACGGCAGCTACCTGCAGGACTGGCTGCTGGATCCGGCCAGCAACAACTGGCGCGTGGACCCCGCGCTGGGAGGCACGTCGCGCGTGTTCGCCGACATCGGTTCGCACTGGTGCGACCTGGTCGAATGGGTCAGTGGCGAGGGCTTCGCCGAAGTGAACGCGGCGTTCTCCACGGTGATCGCCGAGCGTGGCGCCGTCAGCGGGCAGAGCTTCAGCACGCCAACGGCCGCCAGCGCGATGCAGGCTGTCACCAGCGAGGACGTGGCCGCAGCGATGTTCAGGACCGGCGCCGGCACGCTGGCGTCATTGACGGTCAGCCAGGTCTCGGCCGGACGCCACAACCGCCTCTGGTTCGAGATCGATGGCGCCAAGGCCAGCGTGGCCTTCAACCAGGAGGATGCCGAACGACTCTGGGTCGGCCTGCCCGATCAGCGCGAGGAAACCTTCATGCGCGGCCCCGGTGCCGGCAGCGCCGAACAACGCCGCCTTTCCGTGCTGCCGGCCGGGCATGCACAGGGCTACGCCCAGTGTTTCGAGGCGTTTGTGGCCGACACCTATCGCGCCATTGAAGGCGAGCGGCCGCAGGGCCTGCCCACCTTTGAAGACGGCCTGCGCTCGGCACGGATCGTCGATCGCGTCATTGCATCAGCCAGGTCACGTGCCTGGACCACCATCGGTTGAATTCCGGGAGGATCTGTTGATGAAAGCTCTTTTCCGTAGAAGTGCAAGTCTCATCCTGCTGCTCGCTGCCCTGCCCGCCTTCGCGAGCGAAGCCGCCACCACGCAGAAGCCGATCGCGGTGCAGATGTACACCCTGCGCAATGCAGGCTCGCTCGATCAGCAGTTGAAGATCGTCCACGACGCGGGCGTCCGTGCGGTGGAAACGGTCGGTACGCAGAACACCAGCGCCACCGAACTCAAGCAACTGCTGGACCGGTATTCGATCAAGGCGGTTTCGTCGCACGTGCCACTGGCCGAGCTGCGCGACAACCTGGATGGCGTGGTGGCCCTCAACCGCTCGATCGGCAACAGCACGCTGGTGGTGCCTTACCTGGACCAGAAGGACCGCCCAACCGATGCCGCGGGCTGGACCGCATTGGGCAAGGAGCTGGGCCGCATCGCCAAGCGGGTGCGCGACAAGGGCATGCGCCTGGCCTATCACAACCACGACTTCGAACTGGTCGACTTCGACGGCCAGACCGGGCTGGAGCTGCTGTTCGCAGCGGCCGGGCCCGACCTGCAGACCGAGCTGGACCTGGCCTGGGTTGCACGCGCAGGCCTGGACCCGGCGGTGATGCTGGGAAAATTCCGTGGACGCGTGTTTGCGGTGCACGCCAAGGACAATGCGCCGAAGGGCCAGGCCCAGGATGAAGGCGGATTCGCCGCGGTGGGCCAGGGCGTGCTGGACTGGAACGCGATCCTGCCCGCCGCTGCGGCGGCCAAGGTGCAGTGGTACATCGTCGAACACGACCAGCCACGCGACCCGGCAAAGGTCATCCAGACCGGCGCGGACTACCTGCGTGAACACCTGCCCGCCAACGTGCCCACCCGTGCACGGCGCTGACGCATCAAGGAGCCCCACATGAAGATGATCCTGGCAGTGGCCCTGGCCCTGGGCGGCATGAGCACTTCAACGGCAGCCCGGGCCAAGGACGATCCTGCCGCCGGCGCGAAACTCTATGCCCAGCACTGCACTGCCTGCCACGGTGCTGAACGCGCCGGCGTACCGCCGACCTTCCCGGCGCTTACCGACGTCGGCAAGCGGCTTCAGCCCGCCCAGGTCAAGGACAAGATCAGGAAGGGCGGAGGATTGATGCCGCCCTTTGCCCAGCTGTCGCAGCAGGAGATCGACGACCTCGCCAGCTATCTGGCGAAGTAGGCGGCCGGCGACCACGCCGGCCGCGTGCCGCTACAGTTCGCGCACCCAGATGTTGCGGTAGCTGACCCTGGAGTCATGCTCCTGCAGATAGAGCGGCGCGCACGCATGGGGTGCGTACGAAGGCGCACCGATGTACTCGGTCCTGCCTGCCAGCACGGTGTCGTCCTGCACGAGTACGCCGTTGTGCAGCACGGTGATGCGCGCGGGCGACGTCAGGCCGCCGCCCTGCGAGAAGCGCGGTGCCTTCCAGATGATGTCGTAGACCTGCCACTGGCCCGGTGCGCGCGAGGCGTTCACCCGTGGCATGGCCTGCTTGTAGATCGAACCCGCCTGGCCGTTGGCATACGTCGGGTTGTTGTAACTGTCGAGCACCTGCAGCTCGTACAGTTCCTGCAGGAAGATGCCGCTGTTGCCCCGGTTCTGGCCGTCGAAGCCCTTCGTCTCGGTGGGGGTACGCCATTCGACATGCAGCTGGACATCGCAGAAGCGTTGCCGGGTGCGGATGCCCTTGCTGCCCGGAACGACGGTCATGGCGCCATCGGCAACCGTCCAGGGCACGGGCCCGCCCTGCTCTGCCTCCCACGCCGAGACATCCTTGCCATCGAACAGCACGATGGCATCGGAGGGGGCCTTGCCGGGCGGCGTGGCCACGACAGCGGGCACGGGCGTCCACACTTCGGTCTTCTTCGGGTCACGCGCAGCGTCGGCGCCGTCCTGAGCGAATGCGGATGTAGCGGCCAGCAGGCCGGCCGTGATCAACCCAGGGCGGATCATCAGGGTGGCGTCCATCAGCTGGTCCCCCACGCGGGCGTACCGGGGACATAGGCCAGGTCACCGTCGTAGCGGCCCGGCACGGCGACGTACTGCAGCACACCGGTCGCCCCGACCTTTGAAGTGAAGAAGCCGAAGATGGCCAGCTGCTTGATCATCGTGAAGTAATGCGGCATGGCCTCGCCTTCCTCGGGAGTGCCGGTCTCGGTCACGTCGGCATTGCGTGCCTTGGCTTCGGCGTCCAGCGTTCGCAGCAACCCGGTGCGGGCTTCCGGCGTGAGCGATACGAAACGGCCACCGGCGCGCGTGTCGATGTCGGCCAGGCCGGCGCGGAACGTCGCCTGCTGCCGGGCGGTGTAGCAGTCGCTGACGAACGTCGCCATGAACGCACCGGCACCCGCGTCCTTGGCCCCGGGCGTCCTTGTCCGCGGCAGGATGGTTTCGGCGATCTCGTCCAGCATGCCGATGTCGGCATCGGAGAACGCGGGCATCGCCCCGGCAGCCGGCACCTTGCCATGCACCAGCGCAGGCAGGCCAACCATGGCCGCACCGGTAGCGGCAACGATCATCTTCAACAGTTCGCGGCGATCCATCAGAGGTTCCCCGCTTTCAGTTCGCGTACCGCATGGTCGGCCGCGCGCGCGGTCAGCGCCATATAGGTCAGCGAGGGATTCACGCAGGCGCTGGAGGTCATGCAGGCACCGTCGGTCACATAGACATTGGGTGCATCCCAGACCTGGTTGTGCTGGTTCAATACCGAACTCTTCCGATCACGTCCCATGCGTGCGGTCCCCATCTCGTGGATGCCCTTGCCCGGGGCATAGTCGTTGTCGTGCATCTTCACCTCCTTGACCCCGGCCGCCTCCAGCATCTCGGCGGCATCGGCGGCCATGTCCTTGCGCATCGCCAGTTCATTGGCGCGCATGGACACGTCCATCGCCAGCACCGGCAGTCCCCATTTGTCCTTGCGGTCGTGGTCCAGGCGGATCGTGTTGTCGTGGTGCGGCAGCATTTCACCGAACCCGGTCATGCCGATGCGCCAGTCACCCGGCACGGTCAGTGCCTCCTTCAGATCGGCGCCGATGTTGAGCTCGGCAATCTCGCGCGACCATCCGGTGCGGCTGGCACCGCCCTGGTAGCCGAACCCGCGCAGGTAGCCGCGCTTGTCGGCCGCGACGTTGCGGAACCGAGGAATGTAGAAGCCGCAGGGACGACGGCCGAAGTAGTACTTGTCTTCGTAACCCTCGACCCGGCCCGAGGCGCCGGCCCCGAAATGATGGTCCATCACGTTGTGCCCCAACTCGCCGGACGAAGAGCCCAGCCCGCCGTCCCAGACGTCGGTGGCCGAATTCATCAGCAGCCACGTCGAGTTGAACGACGACGCGTTGAGGAAAATGACCTTGGCCGTGTACTGGTAGGTCTGCCCGGTCTCGGCGTCGATCACCTCCACGCCACGCGCACGCTTGCGGTCCTTGTCGTAGAGCACTTCCTTGACGATCGAGAACGGCCGCAAGGTCAGGTTCCCAGTCTTCATCGCCGCCGGCAGCGTCGCCGCCTGGGTCGAGAAGTAGGCACCGAAGGGACAGCCCAGGATGCACTTGTTGCGGTACTGGCAGTTGACGCGCCCCTGCTCGGGCATCGGTTGGGTGATGTTGGCAGTGCGCGAGTGGATCATATGGCGCGTTCCGCCGAAGGCCTTCTTGATGCGCGCGGCCACATCCTTCTCGACGATGTTCAAGGGAATCGGCGGCAGGAACTCGCCGTCCGGCAGCACGTCCAGTCCTTCGCGCGTGCCGGCGATGCCGGCGAACTTCTCTACATGGTCGTACCACGGCGCGATATCGGCGTAGCGGATCGGCCAGTCGGTGGCGATGCCGTCCTTGAGGTTGGCCTCGAAATCCAGATCGGAGAAGCGATAGCTCTGCCGCCCCCACATCAAGGAACGGCCACCGACGTGGTAGCCACGGAACCAGTCGAAGCGCTTGGTCTCGATGTAGGGCGATTCCTGTTCGTTGGCCCACATCCCTTCCAGGTTCTCGGCCAGGCCGTAGTCGCGCATCAGCACCGGGAACTCGGCCTTCATTGCCTGCGTTGGCCGGTTGCGGTGCGGGAAATCCCACGCCTCCTTCATCGCGTTGACGTAGTCCTTGACGTGCTCGATGTTGCGCCCGCGTTCCAGCATCAGGACCTTCAGGCCCTTCTCGGTCAGCTCCTTCGCCGACCAACCGCCACTGATTCCCGAGCCAACAACAATGGCGTCGTAGTGATTATCTGCCATGGGTTTCTCACCTGGGTGGATATCGTTTCAGACGTCGCAGAGGCGGATCGCCTCGCGCAATGAGGCAACGGGATCGGGCGCTGCAGGCGTGAACTCCTGCGCCAGATACCCCTTGAAACCGGTGTCGCGGATCGCGCGACAGATGGCTGGATAGTGGAGCTCCTGCTGGTCTCCGATCTCGTTCCGGCCGGGCACGCCTGCGGTGTGGTAGTGCTTGAAGCAGGCGTGATGCTTGCCGATGGTGGCGATGATGTCGCCCTCCATGATCTGCATGTGGTAGATGTCGTAGAGCAGGCCGAAATTGTCCGAGCCGAGCCGCTGGCACAGCTCCACACCCCACGCGGAGTGGTCGCACAGGTAGTCGCGATGATCGACCTTGGAGTTGAGCAGCTCCATCACCAGCACCACGCCGCGCTTCTCGGCATACCCGAGGATGCGCTTGAGCCCGGCCTCGGCATTGGCCATGCCGTCCTGCGGGTCCATACCGTTGCGGTTGCCGGAAAAGCAGATGAGGTTTCGATAGCCGGCATCGGCGACCAGATCGATGTGCCGCGTGTAGCGTTCCACCAGCTGGTCGTGGAACTCACGGCCGGCAAAGCCCTTGGTCAGGCCCAGTTCTGCGCCGTTGCACATCGAGCTGTACACGCCATGCGCCTGCAGCGTGGGCCAGTCCTCCGGGCCGACCAGGTCGATCGCGGCAAAGCCGATGTCCTTCACCGTCGTGCAGAGCTGGGCAACGGACAGCTGCGGGAAGGTCCAGCGTGCGACGGAATGCTTCAGTTTGCCCTTGAGTGGCGCCGTGGCGGCGAATGCGGGCAATGCGCCCGCGGTTGTCGCGGCCCCCAGGCCAATGCTGCCGGCAACTGCGATGCGCAGCGCATCGCGCCGCGTGAGGCCCGTCGCCGGGGCCGGTCTGATCGAATGGATGGACATCCACCTTCCGGCCTCCCAACCGGTATCAAACGCAACGATTCACAGCAATGCAATCGATTGCACCATAGGGGAGGAAATTGTCTGTTTGCAAGTCGCGGTGCACGAAAAACTGATGGTGCGAGGCACAACGCAGATGGCATCGCGCAAAAAGAAAAGCCCCGCATGAGCGGGGCTTTCTTTTCTGCTGCAAAGGAGCGTTCGATCAGAACGGAATATCGTCGTCAGCGAAGTCATCCATCGGCGGCGCCTGCTGCGGCTGCGGACGCTGGTTGCCACCCTGGTTGCCGTAACCGCCGCCCTGGTTGCCGCCCTGGTTACCATAGCCGCCGCCCTGGCCACCACGCTGGCCACCACCGCCACCATACTCCTGGCGCGGAGTCTGCTGGCGCTGCGGACGATCGCCGCCGTAGTTGCCACCACCGCCGCCGCCACCGCCTTCACCGCGGCCGCCCAGCATCTGCATTTCATCGGCAATGATGTCGGTGGAGTACTTCTCCACGCCGTCCTGGCCGGTGTACTTGTCGTAGCGCAGGCTGCCTTCGACGTAGACCGAGCTGCCCTTGCGCAGGTACTCGCCGGCGATCTCGCCGAGCTTGCCGAAGAACACCACGCGGTGCCATTCGGTGCGCTCCTGCTGGTTGCCATCCTTGTCCTTGCGGACGCTGGTGGTGGCCAGGCTGATGCGGGTGATCGCCATGCCGCCCTGGGTGTACTTCACGTCCGGGTCGTTGCCGAGATTGCCGACCAGGATGACTTTGTTGATGCCGCGCGCCATAGGTACCTTCGTCCGTTGTCCAGGGGCAGACCGCCAGTGATAGCACAGCCCCGGGCGGGGGTGCAGTAGGCGAGGCCGCCCCTGTTGAAATTTGGGGGAATGCGAGAACGATGCATCTTAGCATTGCCGCCGCCATCCGCCCGGTCAGAAGACCCCGGCCGCGCAGGAGGATTGAACTGATTTCCTTGTCCGGCAATGACTTACCCTCGCTTCGGTGGACATCCGGAGGGGCATTGGCGTCTGCCCATGGCATCATGCCCAAGCTCCTCCCCCTGCCCCCTCCCGCGTTCCCATGACGATCAAAGGCAAAGCCACCTCCCTGGACATCGCCCACCTGGCCGGGGTCTCCCAGCCGACCGTGTCGCGGGCCCTGCGAGGCAGCCCGATGGTCAATGCCGAGACCCGCGAGCGCATCCTGCGCATCGCCCGCGAACTGAACTACAAGGTCGACAAGAACGCCTCCAGCCTGCGCCTGCGCAACGCCGGCACGCTGGCCCTGCTGTTCTTCGAGGACCCGACCAACGACGACTCGCTTATCAACCCGTTCTTCCACTCGATGCTGGGCTCGATCACCCGTGCCTGCGCCCTGCATGGGCAGGACCTGCTGGTCTCGTTCCAGCAGCTGTCCACCGACTGGCAGGCCGATTACGAGGACAGCAACAAGGCCGACGGCATCATCCTGCTCGGCTACGGCGACTACCACGAATCGCGCGACCGCCTGCAGCGGCTGGTCGAACAGGGCACGCACTTCGTGCGCTGGGGCGCCGCCCTGCCCGGCCAACCCGGCGTCTCGATCGGCAGCGACAACTTCCAGGGTGGGCACGACATCACCACCCACCTGCTGCAGCAGGGCTGCCGCCGCATCGCCTTCCTCGGCCATGCCTCCAGCCATTACCCCGAATTCCAGGAGCGCTACCGCGGCCATGTCGCGGCCCTGCAGGACCACGGCCTGGCCGCCGAACCGGCGCTGCAGCACGATGCGATCACCACCGAGGCTTCCGGCCAGGAGGCCTGCCAGGTGCTGCTGGCACGCGGTGAACCGATCGATGCGATCTGCGCCGCCAGCGATCTGATCGCCATCGGCGCGATGCGCGCCCTGCGCGAGACCGGCCTGCGGGTGCCACAGGACGTGGCGGTGACCGGCTTCGACGACATCCCGCTGGCGGCCTCGGTATCCCCGGCGCTGACCACCGTGCAGCAGGACACCAAGCAGGCCGGCCAGCTGCTGGTGGAGCGCCTGCTGGCACTGATCGGTCGCCAGCCGGTGGAGAGCCAGAGCATCCCGGTGAAGCTGGTGGTGCGGGAATCGTCGCTGCGCCGGTAAGCGCCGCCAGGCCTCCCGCCCCGCCCCAACGTGCGACGGCGGAATTCTCCCCCCATGACCAACGGCGGATGCGCACGGAGGCTGATGCGCGGATAACGCGCAGACATCGCCCATGGAAAGGTGTACGTCACATGCTGAAGATCGATTCGCTGTCGAAGACGTACGCTAATGGCGTGCACGCCCTCAACAACGTCAGCCTGGACATCCCGCGCGGCATGTTCGGCCTGCTCGGCCCCAACGGCGCCGGCAAGTCGTCGCTGATGCGCACGCTGTCCACCCTGCAGGAGGCCGACAGCGGAACGGCGACGCTCAGCATTCCAGGCGAGGCGCCGATCGACGTGCTGCGCGACAAGGACGCGGTGCGCCGCCGGCTGGGCTACCTGCCGCAGGATTTCGGCGTGTATCCGAAAGTCAGCGCGCTGGACCTGCTGGAGCATTTCGCGGTGCTCAAGGGCCTGACCCAGCGCGCGCAGCGCCGCGAGGTGGTCGATGGGCTGCTGCAGCAGGTGAATCTGTGGGATGCCCGCAAGCGCAAGCTGGGCACCTACTCCGGCGGCATGCGCCAGCGCTTCGGCATTGCCCAGGCGCTGCTGGGTGACCCGCGACTGGTGATCGTCGATGAACCCACCGCCGGCCTCGACCCGGAAGAGCGCAACCGCTTCCTCAACCTGCTGGCGGCCATCGGCGAGAACGTGGCGGTGATCCTGTCCACCCACATCGTCGAGGACGTGACCGATCTGTGTCCGACGATGGCGATCATGAACAAGGGCCAGGTGCTGCTGACCGGCCGTCCTGCCGAAGCGATCGACGCCCTGCAGCACCAGGTCTGGCGCAAGCAGGTTGATCCTTCGGAACTGGCCGACCACGAGGCACGCTACGTGGTGCTGTCCACCCGCCTGGTCGGTGGTCGCCCGGTGATCCACGTGCACAGCACCAACGACCCCGGCGACGGCTTCGCAGCCGTGGCTCCCGACCTCGAGGACGTGTACTTCCAGCGCCTGCGCCTGCAGGCCCGTGCCCGCGCGGCAGCCTGAGCGGAGCACGCCATGATCTTCAATTTCTTCCGCTTCGAACTGCGCGAGCAGCTGCGTTCCCCGCTGCTGTGGCTGCTGGCCGGGCTGTTCGCCCTGCTTGCCTTTGCCGCAGCGTCCAGCGACGCCGTGCAGATCGGTGGCGGCACCGGCAACGTGCACAGCAACGCGCCCACCGTGATCGCGCAGATGCTGGGCATCTTCACCCTGCTCGGCATGCTGGTCACCGCGCTGTTCGTCAGCAACGCGCTGTTGCGTGACTTCGAACTCGGCACTGCCGAACTGATCTTCGCCAGCCCGGTGAAGCGCCGCGATTACCTGGCCGGGCGCATCGCTGCCGCCCTGGCGGCCGGGCTGCTGGTCTACATCCTGATCGCGTTCGGCCTGTGGCTGGCGCCGTTCATGCCCTGGGTCGATCCCGAACGCATGGGCCCGATCAGCTGGCAGGGCTATGCCTGGACGTTCGCGGTCATCGTCATTCCGAACCTGTTGTTCACCACCGCGCTGCTGTCGCTGCTGGCAGCGCTGACCCGCTCGATCCTCTGGGTCTACATCGGCCTGGTGGCCTACCTGGTCCTGTACGGCGCCAGCGCGGCGCTGCTGCGCGACATCGACAATACGTGGATCGCGGTGCTGAGCGAACCGCTGGGCATGCGCGCACTCGGCCGTACCATCCGCTACTGGTCCACTGCCGAACGCAACAACGGGATTCCCGAGCTGGCCGGTTACCTGCTGGCCAACCGCGCCCTGTGGTTGGGCGTGGCTGCCGCGCTGTTCGCCGCCACCTTCGCGCTGTTCCGCACCGAACGCAGCGGCAGTGGCCGTCCGCGCTGGGGCCGCAGGCAGGCGCAACCGGCTGCCGATGCCAGCGTGGTCCGCCCCACCCGCGCGACACTGCCGCGCGTGATACCGGCGTTCACTGCCAGCACGGCGTGGCAGCAGTTCCTGCGCCAGGTCCGCTTCGATACACGCGGCGTCCTGCGCAGCGTGCCGTTCATCGTGCTGCTGGTATTGGGCCTGGCCAACTTCCTGCCCAGCGCGCTGTTCCGGCAGACCCTGTACGGCACCTCGATCTGGCCGGTCACCTCGCAGATGATCATGGGCCTGCAGGGGGCCTTCAGCTGGCTGCTGGTGATCATCGTGCTGTTCTTCGCCGGTGAGCTGGTCTGGAAGGAACGCAGTGCGCGCATCAATGAAGTGACCGATGCCATGCCAGTGCCGAACTGGGTGCCGCTGCTGGCCAAGTTCACCGCACTGCTGGCCGTGATCGTCTGCTTCCAGGCCGCCGGCGCGCTGGCCGCGATGGGCGTGCAGCTGGCCAAGGGCTACACGCATCTGGAGCCGCTCCTGTACCTGCGCAGCCTGGCGCTGGATTCGGTGGTCTACATCCTCATGGGGGGCCTGGCGCTGGTGCTGCAGGTGCTCACCAACAACAAGTTCGTCGGTTACGCATTGCTGATCGTGGTGATGATCGGCCAAGGCGTGCTGGGCATGCTCGACTACACGCAGAACCTGTACAACTTCGGCAGCTGGCCCAACGCACCCTATTCGGACATGAACGGCTACGGCCACTTCCTGACCGGGCAACTGGTGTTCCAGGGCTACTGGGCGCTGTTCCTGCTGACGTTGATGTGCCTGGCGTCGGCATTCTGGGTGCGCGGTGTCAGCCAAGGGTTGCGCCAGCGCATGACCCTGGCCGGCCGCCGCCTGCGCGGCCCGACCGGGGTCTTCGCCGGAGTCGCCGCATTGGCCTTCGTCGGCGTGGGTGGCTGGCTGTACTGGAGCACCAACATCCGCAACGAGTTCATCTCGCCCGACCAACAGCTGGATCTGCAGGCCCGCTACGAGCGCGAGCTGTCGAAGTACCGCACGCTGCCGCAGCCCCGCATCGTGGCGGTGGACAACCGCGTGGATCTGTTCCCGGAATCGCAGTCGATGGTGATCGATGCGAACTGGACGGTGCGCAATACCCACGCCACGCCGATCCAGGACGTGCACGTCTCGATGGGCGATGACAAGCAGCTGGTCGCGGTCGACCTGGGTGGGCAGACCCTTTCGATGCATGACGCCGATCTCGGCTACCGCATCTACCGCCTGCAGAAACCGCTGCAACCGGGTGAAACCCGCAGCGTGCATTTCCGGGTGGTGCAGAAGCCCAACGGCATCACCGCGGGCCAGGCACCAAGCAACATCGTCGACAACGGCACCTTCTTCAACAGCCGCGTACTGCCTTCCTTCGGTTACAACGAAGGCGCCGAGATCAGCGACCGCAACGAGCGGCGCAAACGCGACCTGGGTGAGCCGCGGCGCATGCCCAAGCTGGAAGACGAAGCCGCGCGTGCCAACACGTACATAGCCAACGATGCCGACTGGCTCGACTTCCGCACCACGGTCTGCACGGCACCGGACCAGGTGGCGTTGGCGCCGGGCTACCTTCTGAAGGAGACCACGGTAAGTGGCCGGCGCTGCTTCAGCTACGCCATGGACCGGCCAATGCTGAACTTCTACGCCTACCTGTCGGCACGCTGGGAGGTACGCAGGGCGAAGTACAAGAACATCCCGGTGGAGGTCTACTTCGACCCGGCGCACGGCTACAACGTGGACCGTATGATCGAAGCGGTGCAGAAGTCGCTGGCCTACTACGAAGCGAACTTCACCCCGTACCAGCACCGCCAGGTACGCATCATCGAGTTCCCGGGCTATGCGCGTTTCGCGCAGTCGTTCGCCAACACCATCCCCTACTCCGAGGCCATCGGTTTCATCGCCGACCTGCGTGACCCGGACAAGGTGGACTACGTGTTCTACTTAACCGCGCACGAGATCGCGCACCAGTGGTGGGCGCACCAGGTGATCGGTGCCAACGTGCAGGGCGCGACGGTGCTGTCCGAATCGTTGTCGCAGTACTCTGCGCTGATGGTGATGGAGCAGGAGTACGGCCGCCAGCACATGCGCCAGTTCCTCAAGCGCGAACTGGACGGCTACCTGTCCGGCCGCGGCGGCGAGGCCATCGAGGAACAGCCGCTGGAACGTGTGGAGAACCAGCAGTACATCCACTACCAGAAGGGTTCGCTGGTGTTCTACCGCCTGCGCGAGGAGATCGGCGAGCAGGCGCTTAACCGCGCATTGAAGCGCTTCCTGCAGGACAAGGGGTACCAGCAACCGCCGTACACCACCTCACGCGAGCTGCTGGACTACCTCCGTGCCGAGACCCCGGCCGACCGCCAGCAGCTGGTCACCGACCTGTTCGAGAAGATCAGCTTCTACGACAACCGCGTGATGGCCGCCAGCGCCCGCAAGCGCGATGACGGCCGCTACGACGTGACCCTGGACCTGCACGCCGCCAAGCAGTACGCCGACGGCAAGGGCAAGGAGAGCGACGGAAAGATGGATGACTGGGTCGAGATCGGCGTGTTCGCCAACGGGCCTTCAGGCAAGGAACGCGACCAGAGAGTGCTGTACCTGCAGCGTCATCACATCACCAGCACCGATCCGAAGATCACGGTGACGGTGGATGAAAAGCCGGACGAAGCAGGCTTCGATCCCTACAACAAGCTGATCGACCGGGTGAGCGATGACAACCGGCGCAAGGTGACGATGTGAGGTATGCGGTGGTGCCAGTCAAATGGCTGGCATCACTGCTGCAGACAGAAACGACATGCCACGCCCAATTGCGTCATTTAAAGTCCTGATTGGCCAGAGATGCAGGGACACCACCAGATTCCATTTCAAGGCAAGCGATACTTTCCGTGAACCTTCGAGAGGCCGCGATGACATCCAGCCATATCTACTTCGCCGCACACGGAATCTCCGCATCAGTGAACTGGGCAGCCGAGGTATTGGCCGACTGTGGTCTTGAGCTCGAATTGGAGCTGGGTGGGAACAGTGTTCTCATTACGGGCGATGAAGACGTTCGCCTGCGGCTCTCTCTCAACGACGCGCCCCATGTCCTCCAGGAAGCCATCGAGCTAGCGCATGGCACTGAACACGTACATGCCATGAGCCAGTGCACGGCCAGATTCGAGATCTCAATCACCGACCTGGAGGCGGTTTTGGATGAGATGAACACGCTGATCGAGGTCCAGCAGACACTGCTCACCGCCGTGGACGGTGTCCTGTGGAACGAGTGGAACGAAGCACTCAGCCGGTGATTTCCGGCTGAGGCCTGGCCTTCGGCCCCAGCAACGCCAGCAGCACGAAGACCACGATCGAGGCGACGGTACCGAGCGCCGCCGGCAACCCGAACGCCCATGCCGAACGGCCCTGCTGGCGCGCCCGCTGGGCCAGATGCCAGGCCGCGCCCAGGTTGATCAGCCAGGCAATGACGAACACCGGCCATAGCACCATGCCCACCGCGCGCAGCAGGGGCATGGACACCAGCGCGGCAGCGATCGCCGCGATCAGGAAGATCAGGGCCGAGCGGGAATGGCGTGCCGTGGGTACGCTCATGCTGCCAACCTGCGCACCATCACCAGCACGCGATAGCTGCGGTTGTCGGCTTCCTGCAGCGGCTTCCAGCCCAGCCGCGCATACAGCCCACCGTCCAGGGCCTCGGTCTGCAGGTAGAGATCGGAAACCCCCATCCGCACCGCCTGCGCCGCTGCTTGCTCCACCAGCGCGCCAGCCAGCCCACGCCCGCGATGGCTGTCGGCCACGAACACGCTGCCCAGCCAATGTTCGTACTGTGGGAACGCCTGCATTTCCCGCCGCTTGAGCTGGACTGCGCCAACCACCTGACCGTCATCGAATGCGGCGATCAGGTGCGGGAAACCTTCGGCATCCTGTGGCGGATTGAGCCGCTGCAGTTCCTGTTCCAGTGTCAGGCCGGCGTCCTGGCCCCATTCCGCGTTGTACCACTGGGCCAATTGCTGCCGTTCCGGTGCGTCGGCGGGTAGTCCCCTGAATTCCATGGCAATGCCTCGATCCCGATGTCACCCAAGGGGATCATGGACGGCGCCCGAAGGGAAGCCTTCTGTAGCGTCGAGCCATGCTCGACACATCAGGCCATGCGCGAAAGGCAGTCGAGCATGGCTCGACGCTACAAATGGCGCGACGGCAACTCAGCCCTGGGCGAAGTCCTTCAGGATCTCGCCAACGCCGCTGGGCGAGATCTCGAAGCCCAGCGGGGTACCGGGGTTGATCACCACGCCGTAGCCACCCGGCACCCGGCGCAGCACGTCCAGCATCCGCCAGCGGATCTGGTGTTCGGCCTGCTGGCTGTAGATGCCCACCCGCGACGGATCGGTGAACACGGCCACGTGCAGGGTGCCCTGCTTGTCGAACAGCAGCGGGTCGAAGCCGCTGCCATCGGGGGTCACCAGGCTGCCGGTCAGCAGCACTACCTCGGAAGCGACGAAGGCCTCCATGAAGGCGCGGATCGGCACCGCCCCGTCCATCGCCGCCTTCAGCAGGGTTTCGATCGGGGTCTGCGGGGCGAGGTCGGTCATGGCGATACGGCGGGGCGTGAGGGGTGCCTATTGTGCCGGATGCGGCCAAACCCGGTAGTGCCGGCCACTGGCCGGCACCTGCAGGTACCCGGAATCCGGGGCTGCCGGCCAGCGGCCGGCACTACCGCCCCAGACGCTGGTCCCGCGCCTTCTGGTCGGCCATCGCCTTGTCCAGCTCGGCCTGCAGCGCCGGCTGCTGCACGGCAGCGTCCAGCACATAGACCTTCACGCCGTGCGCGGGCACGTCGGCCTTCAGCAGACCGTTCACCTGCAACGAACCGCCGTCCAGCGCATCGCGCCAGCGGCCCGCCTGGACGTAACGCGACACAGTGAAGCTCTTTGCCCTGTCGCCCTTGTTCAGCAGCACCAGCGCGGTCTGCGCCACCTCGCCATGCTGCAGCACGCGGAAGAACACTGCCTCATCGCCCTGCAGGCGCTCGTTCACCTGCAGGCCGCGCTGCAGCGCCGGGGTGGCTTCGCGCAGCCTGGCGATACGCTGCAGCGGCGCGAAGATCGGGCTCTTCGGCGCCGCATCCACACGCGGCTGGCCGAAGTACGCACGATTGCCGGCATGCTCGGCACGGCCACGCATGAAGCCCGTCTCCGAACCGTAATAGACCACCGGAATGCCGCGCGCGGTGAACAGCCAGTTGTGCGCATCGATGAAACCATCGTCGCTGGCCTGCAGGCGCGGCATGTCGTGGTTGTCGTAGAAGCTCATCAGCTCGTACGGGTTGGCGTACGGTCCGCCGCTCAGGTGCAGCGGCTCGGCCAGGGTTTCGAAGCCCTTGCCGGCGGTGCCGAAGGTCTGCTCCAGTGCGCCGCGCAGCGGGAAGTCGAGCACACTGACATTGGCGTTGGCCGGCCAAGTGTGCTCGGCAATGGTCGCCGCGTTGTAGTCGAAGGCTTCGCCAAACATGAACATGCCCGGATGCTCGGCGCGGATGCGCTTGACGAAGGCATGCCACCACGGGTGCGGCAGCCAGCCGATGGTGTCGATGCGCAACGCGTCCACGCCCTGCGCGGTCCACTGCAGGTAGGCGCCGACCAGGTAGTCCATCACCGCCGGATTGTCCTGGTTGAAGTCCGACAGCTCGGCCAGGTTGCCGTCGAAGATCGAGCCGTCCTTGCTGTCGACCGGACCGATGTTGTTGTAGAACGCGTGCAACGGGTTGTGCTTCGGATCCAGTTTCTGCGGCGGCAGGTTCTGGTGGTCGGCGATCAGTTTTCCGTCCTTGTCGAAGATCTGCCCGAACTGCGGCTGCCGTGTCGGCATGGTCCAGGCCGGCGAACCGTGGTTGCCTACGATATCCAGCACCACCTTCAAGCCAGCACCGTGCAGGCCCTTGGTCAGCCCGGCGAAGTCCAGGCCCCTGCTCGGCAGGTGCTCGTCGAGCTTGTAGAAATTGATGCCCCAGTAGCCGTGGTAACCGGTCTTCCCACGATCAGTCAGCGTGCTGGTACAGCTGATCGGCTTGCTGCCGGTAAAGGCCTCGTCCGGGTTGTCGACGATGGGCGTGATCCACACCGCACCGAAGCCCAGGTTGCGGATGTACTGCGCATTGTCGAGCACGCCGCGAAAGTCGCCGCCGAGATAGCCGATGTTGCCGTCCACCTTGTCCGGGCATGGCACCGGGATATCGAAGGTGCGGTGCGCGCCACCCTGGTCACGATGGTCATTGGACGGGTCACCGTTGACAAAGCGGTCGGTGACCACGAAGTACACCGCATCGCTGGCGAACGGCTCGGTGGTGCCGACGTAGTCCGGGCGCGGCGCGGCCGCGGCCTGGCCGGCGAACAGGGCAAGGGAAACAGCAACAGCCAGGACACCACGCATCACACCACCTCCGGACGGGACGGAACCCGCAGCACGCACAGGCCGGCCAGGAACAGGCTGCAGCCGCCCAGCACCAGCACATGCATCGGCTGGCCACCCAGCCATGCGCGCAGGGCAAAGCCAAGCGCGCTGGCCGCCACCAGCTGCGGGATCACGATGAAGAAATTGAAGATGCCCATGTACACACCCATCTTCGACGCCGGCACGCTGTCGGACAGCAGTGCATACGGCAACGACAGGATCGAGGCCCAGGCAAAGCCCACACCCACCATCGACAGCAGCAGCCAGTGCGGGTCGCGGATGAACATCAGCGAGACCAGGCCGGCGCCGCCCAGCCACAGGTTGACCAGGTGGCTCCAGCGCAGGCCGATCGCACGCACCATCGGCGGAATCAGCACCGCCGCCAGCGCAGCGAAGCCGTTGTAGGCGCCAAACAGCACGCCCACCCAGTTGGCACCTTCGTTGTAGGCGGCCGACTGTGGATCGGTCGAACCGAAGTGGGTACCGGCCACCGCAGCGGTGGTGTAGATCCACATGGCGAACAGCGCGAACCACGAGAAGAACTGCACCCACGCCAGGCGGCGCATGGTGACCGGCATCGCGCGCAGGTCGCCGACGATGGCGGCCAGCATATGCGTGGCCGGCAGCGCGCGCGCCGCCGCCAGCAGCAGGCCGTAGCCGGCGCACAGGCCGGCCAGCACGTACAGCATCCTGTCGCCTTGCCGCCAGGTGATCAGCAGCGCCAGCAACACACCCAACCCAAGCCACAGGGTCACCCGCGTCCATGAAGCCGGGCCGTTGATCGCGGCCGCCGCGTGATGTTCCGGTGGCTCGGCATCATCGAACCCGGCCAGCTCCGCTGGTGAATATTCGCGGGTGCTGACCACCGTCCAAGTGATCGCCGCGAGCAGCACCACCGCGCCGAAGTAGAACGCATAGCGCACAGTGTCGGGCACTTCCCCGGCGGCCGCGGTGTTGGCAACGCCGAAGTGGGCCAGGATGAATGGCAGGAAGCTGGCGACGATGGCGCCCACGCCGATGAAGAAGCTCTGCATCGCGTAGCCGGCCGGACGCTGGCGTGGCGCCAGCTGGTCGCCGACAAAGGCACGGAACGGCTCCATCGATACGTTGATCGAAGCATCCAGCACCCACAGCGTGCCGGCCGCGATCCACAGCGTCGGCGAGTTCGGCATCACCAGCAGCGCCAGCGTGGTCAACACCGCACCGATCATGAAGTACGGACGACGACGACCCCAGCGGGTCCAGGTGCGGTCGGACAGGTAACCGATCACCGGTTGCACCAGCAGGCCGGTCAGCGGCGCGGCAATCCACAGCCCGGGTACCGCGTCGATGTCCGCACCCAGCGTCTCGAAGATGCGGCTGGCGTTGGCGTTCTGCAGGGCGAACCCGAACTGGATGCCGAGGAAGCCGAAACACATGTTCCAGATCTGCCAGAACGACAGCTGCGGTTTGGCGGGACGATTCATCGTGCACCCTCTTCCATCGCCACCGGCGCCACCGTCAGCGCCTGCACCTGGGCCTGGTTGAGCACGCCCTCGCGGCCGCCCTTGCCACCGGTGTAGTGCGCGAAATGTTCAAGCGCGCTCATGTTGAAGCCCTCTTCAAGCGCAACCGTGCATTGCCCCTTTGGCACCGTGAATGTTGCCGAGGTCGAGTCCTGCACGGCCACGCTGTGCGGCAGCGTGACCGTATGCCGCTGCAACGGCTGGCCCGGGCACTGCAGCACCAGCTGCTTGACCGCAGCCGTGACGCCGGTGTTGATCGGCCCGTTCGGGTTTCGATATTGCAGGCGCAGGCGAACCTGCCCGGCCTTGGCCGAGGTGAACTGCCAGCGCTGCGCACCCTGCAGCACCTGCTGCGGACCGACGCAGACCATTGGGCTGTGCAGCGATTCCAACGCGCCTTCGCGTCGGGTCAGGCTGAGGCAATGCTGCAGCCCATCGTCGCTGATCTGCACCTGGCCATTGCTGGCGACGACGGCCCTGCCGTCCTTCCACAGAACCTGCCCGGCTTGCACCGGAACGTTCCAACCCGTGCCCCTGCGCAGGGCCTGCGGTGCCGCGGGTGTTGCGGGCGCACGCGCGTTGGCATCCGCAGTCGTGGCAGCGAAGCCTGTTGCTGCCGGGGCAGTCACCAGCTGCACCGTGGTGGTCGTGCCGCGCGTGGTGGTCCTGCCCGCCACCAGCAAGCCATCGCCCACGCTCTGCGGACGCTCCAGCACATAGCGCTTGCCAGTGACTTCCAGGCTGATGCTGCGCTGCGTGCCGAACAGTTCCGGCACCAGCGCGGCCGGCAGCTTGGGCTGCACGCGGCCATCGTCCTGCACGCCGAACACGCCTTCGACCACCATCGACAGATACCCGGCCACCGACCACAGCTGGCGTTCGGAGTTGACCACCGGGCCGCTCAGCGCGCCTTCCTCGACATGCACGGCCTGGCTGACCAGCTCGTAGTTCTCCATGTTGGAACCGGCCAGCGCGGCGCCCCGCATCAGCGAACGGATCTCGGCGGCGATGCGCGGCGCATCGTCCAGCTGCCGCGCCGCACGCAGCGAGTAGGCGCTGACAAACGGCCAGATCGCACGGTTGTGGTAGATCGGCTGCTGCGCTTCCTGCGGCCAGACCACGGGGCTGCCGGCTGGCCCCATCGGGTAAGCAGCCAGTGCACGGCGTGCGCGCTCGGGCGGCAGCACCCCGGCGAGGATGCCCAGCGACAGGCCCAGCAGATCGACCTTGGCGTACGGCACCGGGTGCGCGGCTTCGCCGATGTAGCTCATGTACTGGCCGATATCCTCGCGCCAGAAGCGCGCATCGATCTGCTGCGCCAACGCATCGGCCCACGCCTTGTAGTCGGCCGCGCGGGCGTCGCCGTGCTGGCCGGCCAGGCGTTCGGCCAGGCGCAGTGCCTGGTAGTGCAGCACGTTGGTGGACAATGCGTAGGAATCACCGATGAAGCGCACGTCCTCGCGGGTCCAGTCCGGATAGGTCTGCTCGCGCCAGTCCAGGAAGGAGGTCTCGCCACGGTACAGGCCCACCTGCGCGTCGAACACCATTGCGCGGTCCTGCGCCAGCGTGCCCTGCAGCGCCTGCCAGATCTGGTCGGCAAACGCGCGATCCTCCAGCAGATGACGGGCCGCCAGGAACCACACCACGCGATCGCTGCTGATCGGCCAGCTGCCACCGGAACCGGTGTCCTGCGCCACGAACAGGCCGGGCGTGTGCCCGTCGCGCGCCGCCGACAGCTTGAACTGCAGCGACTGCCGGGTGCGTCGCGGGTCCAGCCGCGCCAGCGCCAGATCGGCGGCGAAGCTGACATCGCGGGTCCACACATAGGGCCAGCGCGCGCCGGTCTGGAAGCACTCGCACGGCACCGGTCGGCCTTCGTCGAACGCGGGATCGCGAATCGCGTCCACGCGGTCCTGGTCCATCTCCTGCTGGGCCAGCGCGAACAACGCGTCGAACATCACGCTGCCGGTCTGGCTGCGCATCGGTGCGGCTGCGATCTGCACTGCGCCCTTCGGCGCATGCATCACGAAGCTGCCGTTGGCAGCGGCTTCGGCGCGCGCATGGCGGCCGTCGAATTGCAGGTCGGCCGCCTGCGCGGTCGATCCCAGCGCTGCCCCCAGGGCAGCGGTCAGGCAAATGATCTTCAGCATCGAAGCGGCGGACCGGCTTGCGCCCGTCGGCCTCCCTCCCTCTCTGCACGCGTTGTAGGTCCGCACCGTCGTTGCCGGCGGGCGGGCGCGGCCCCTCCCTCAAGGTGCCTTGGCCCCATGGTAGACGCGGGGCTGTCGGCTGCGTCCAGCTGCATACGTATTCATGGCGCCACGCGGTAGCGCGCCTGCTGCGCTGGCTTATGGTCCGGGTCTGCCAACGGCGCCTTGGGAGGGGAAATGCCGATGCCACATACGGTTGTACGCGCGCTGTTCGCGCACATGTTCGGTCTGGCCCTGTTGGGCGTGGCCACGCTGGCGCAGGCCGCGCCACAGGTCGCCAGCGTCGAATCACCCGGCAAGGTGCTCAAGGTCAGCCTCGTGCTGGACGGCGGCACCGCCCGCTACCGCGTCGAGCGTTTCGGCGAACCCGTGGTGGAGGATTCGAAGCTCGGCTTCGCCCTGCGCGACGGCCGCCTGGACCGCGATTTCGCCCTGCTTGGCCAGCAGCGGCGCAGCGTCGACGACAGCTGGGAGCAGCCGTGGGGCGAGCGCCGGCTCACCCGCAACCACTTCAACGAGCTGACCGTGCAGCTGGCCGAAACCACCGGCAGCAAGCGTCGGCTGGATGTGGTGTTCCGCGCCTACGACGATGGCCTGGGCTTCCGCTATGTATTGCCCGAACAGCCGAACCTGCACGAGGCGATCATCGATGACGAACTGACCGAGTTCGCCATCGCGCCTGAATCCACCGCCTGGTGGATCCCCGCCGGCGAGCCGATCCACTACGAATATCTGTACCAGCGCACGCCGCTGCGCGAGGTGCCGCTGGTGCATACGCCGATGACCGTGCGCAGCCGCGATGGCCTGCATGTGGCCATTCATGAGGCCGCTCTGGTGGACTACGCCGGCATGTGGCTGCGGCGCACCGAGGGGCAACGCCTGCGCGCGCAGCTGTCACCCTCGGCCGAGGGCTGGAAGGTGCGTCGTGCCCTGCCCTTCGCCACGCCGTGGCGCACGCTGCAGATCGCAGACCGCGCGGGTGGCCTGGTCGAATCGGACCTGATCCTCAACCTCAACGAGCCCAATGCGCTGGGCGATGTGAGCTGGGTGAAGCCGGCCAAGTACGTGGGCGTGTGGTGGTCGATGCACCTGGACAACGAGAGCTGGGCCACGGGGCCGAAGCACGCGGCCACCACCGCCAAGACGAAGAAGGTGATCGACTTCGCCGCCGCGCATGGCTTCCGCGGCGTGCTGGTGGAGGGCTGGAACCCGGGGTGGGACGGCATGTGGGTGGGCAACGGCTACGACTTCGATTTCACCCGGGCCACGCCCGATTTCGACATTGAAGCGCTGTCGGCATATGGCCTGAAAAAGGGTGTGCACCTGATCGGCCACCATGAAACCGGCTGCGCCATCGAGCACTACGAGGACCAGCTGGGCGCCGCGCTGGACCTGTACGCACGGCTGGGCGTGGACCAGTTCAAGACCGGCTACGTCTGCGACGATGGCCAGGTCGACCGCCGCAATCCCACGGGGGGCCCACTGTGGCGCGAGTGGCACGACGGGCAGTTCATGGCCCGCCATCACCTGAAGGTGGTGCAGGAGGCTGCGCGCCGGCACCTGTCGGTGAACCCGCATGAGCCGATCAAGGACACCGGCCTGCGCCGCACCTACCCCAACTGGATCTCGCGCGAAGGCGCGCGCGGCATGGAGTACAACGCCTGGGGCCAGCCGCCGAACCCGCCCGAGCACGAGGTCAACCTGGTGTTCACCCGCATGCTGGCCGGGCCGATGGATTACACCCCCGGCATCCTCAGCCTGAAGGGCCGCCACGGCCAGGCCATCCCCAGCACGTTGGCCCGCCAGCTGGCGCTGTACGTGGTGCTGTACAGCCCGATCCAGATGGCCGCCGACCTGCCCGAGCACTACCTGCAGCGCCGCGAGGCATTCCGCTTCATCGAGGACGTGGCGGTGGACTGGGAGCAGAGCCGCGTGCTCGATGGCGAAGTGGGCGACTACGTGACGATCGTGCGCCGTGACCGCAACAGCCGCGACTGGTTCCTCGGCAGCATCACCGACGAACACGGCCGCGTGCTGCCGGTATCGCTGGGCTTCCTGGAGCCGGGCGTGCGCTATCGCGCCGAGATCTACCGCGATGGCGAAGGCGCCGATTTCCGCAGCAATCCGTTCGCGTTCGCGCGCGAAACCCGCGAGGTGACCAGCGCCGATGCACTGACGCTGGTGCTGGCACCGGGCGGTGGGCAGGCCGTTCGCTTCACGCCGCTGTGAATGCCCCGGTAGTGCCGGCCGCTGGCCGGCAAGCCGGTGAACGTGATTGCCGGCCGCTGGCCGGCACCACCGCAAGCAGGATCTGAAAGCGATTACACCCCTGCAAACGCCATTGAATACGTATGCAGGGTGATTCCCGCGAAGAACGCGCTGCCTACCATAGCGGCGACGACAGCGGCCACCGCGTCGCACGTTCACGGCACCGCCGGAACGCTCACAAATCGATCTGCAACATTGCCTGGGAGGGGAAAATGTTGAACCACAAGCGCAGTGCGCTGAGTCTCGCGCTGGCCGTTGTGCTGGCGCCGACGCTGGCGTCGGCACAGTCCACGCAGAGCACCACCACGCCGGCCACCACCGCCGCCACCAACCTGGATACGGTGCAGGTCACCGGCATCCGCCGCGGCATCGAGAACGCGATCGCGGTCAAGCAGGACGCCACCTCGGTGGTCGAGGCGATTTCCGCCGAAGACATCGGCAAGCTGCCCGACGTCAGCATCGCCGAATCCATCTCGCGCCTGCCCGGCCTGGCCGCCCAGCGCGTGGCCGGCCGTGCGCAGGTGATCAGCGTGCGCGGCCTGTCGCCGGACTTCGCCACCACCCTGCTCAATGGCCGTGAAGTGGTCAGCACCGGCGACAACCGCGGTGTCGAGTTCGACCAGTACCCGTCCGAGCTGGTCAACGGCGTGACGGTGTACAAGACCCCGGACGCGGCGCTGGTCGGCCAGGGCCTGTCGGGCACCATCGACATGCAGACTGCACGCCCGCTCAGCTTTGGCGAGCGCGTGATCGCGGTCAGCGGCCGCTACCAGAAGAGTTCGCTGGGCCGCGCCGCCAACGTCGATCCGTACGGCAACCGCTTCAGCGCCAGCTACATCGACCAGTTCCTGGACAAGACCCTGGGCATTGCCATCGGCTACGCGCACAGCGACATGCCGATCCAGGAGAACCAGGTCGGCCTGTACGAACCGTGGACCACCGAACACACCGACAAGGGCGAGCGCCCGGGCGTGGGCGCCGGCACCTACTTCTCCGATGGCATCAAGGCGCTGCGCCGCACCGGCAACAACAAGCGCGACGGCGTGATGGCCACGATCCAGTTCCGGCCGAACAACAGCTGGACCAGCACCTTCGATGCGTTCCACACCGAAGCCGAGCAGATCGACACCGCCAACCAGTTCGAGCTGAACCTCAGCAACTACAACGGCAACTACACCCCGGGCCTGCTGGTCAGCAACCCGCAGATCAACGCCAACGGCTCGTTCACCGGCGGCACCGCCAGCGGCGTGTATCCGCTGGTGCGCGGCATGTACAACAAGCGCAAGGACAAGATCGATGCGTTCGGCTGGAACAACGAGTTCAACTTCGGCGGCGTCAAGCTGGTCGCCGACCTGAACTACTCCAAGGCCACGCGCGCTGAGCTGAACCTGGAAAACAACCTGCAGCTGACCCCGATGCCGCAGCTGGACACGGTCGGCGTGTCGATCCGCCAGAACGGCTTCTCGCAGATCAACCCGGGCCTGAACTACTCCAATCCCGACGCGCTGTTCCTGACCAACACCATCTACGGTTCCGGCTACGGCAAGGTGCCGCAGGTGGAAGACCGCCTGAAGGGCGGCAAGCTGGCCGCCACGATTGCGCTGCCCGAGGCCATTGCCTCGTGGGCGCCAGACCTCGACATCGGCGTGAACCATGCCGACCGCCGCAAGGTGAAGACCCAGTCCGAAGGCAACATCCTGCTCGGTGCACAGGGTGATGCCAACATCGCCTCGGACCTGCAGTACCGCCCGGTCGACCTGAGCTTCGCCGGCCTCGGCACCATCCCGGCCTGGAACGTGCCGGCCGCGGTCGGTCGCTACATGATCTTCAACCCGGTCGACAACCTGGACTACCTGATTCCCAAGTCGTGGACGGTGCAGGAAAAGATCACCACCGCGTGGGCGCGCCTGAACATCAACACCGACATCGGCGTGGTCGGCGTGCGCGGCAACATCGGCGTGCAGATGCAGCACACCGACCAGAGCTCGGATTCGCGCTACTGGGACAGCTCGCAGCCGGCTGGCAGCAACATCCAGCCCTACTCCGCAGGCCGCAAGTACAACGACTGGCTGCCGAGCTTGAACCTGGCCTTCATGTTCCCGCACCAGCAGACGCTGCGCTTTGCCGCCGCCAAGCAGGTTGCGCGGCCGCGCGTGGACCAGATGCGTGCCGGCCTGGAGTTCGGCGTGGATACCGGCACCGGCCGCCCCGGTGGCAGTGGCGGCAACCCTTTGCTGGACCCGTGGCGCGCCACCGCACTGGACCTGTCCTATGAGAAGTACTTCGGCGAGAAGGCCTACGTGGCCGCCGCGATCTTCTACAAGGACCTGAAAAGCTACGTCTACACCCAGTCGGTGGACAACTACGACTTCACCGCGCTGCTGGGCAGCTACGTACCGCCGCCGGGCATGACCGCACCTGTGCTGACCACCGGCACCTTCTCCGCGCCGCAGAACGGCAAGGGCGGCACGCTGAAGGGCCTGGAGCTGACCGCATCGTTCCCGCTGGACATGCTGACCGACAGCCTGCGTGGCTTCGGCGTGCAGGCCAGCGCGACCTTCAACAAGAGCGACATCACCATCCTGGACCCGGAAAGCGCGTCCAGCGTGGGCAGTGACCCGATCAGCCTGCCGGGCCTGTCCAAGCGCGTGTACAACTTCACCGCCTACTATGAGCGCAACGGCTTTGAGGCACGTGTCAGCCAACGCCGTCGTTCGGACTTCATCGGTGAGATCGGCAACTTCAATGGCAACCGCAGCCTGCGTTACGTCGTCGGCGAGAACGTGACCGACGCGCAGGTCAGCTACACCTTCAGCGACAGCAGCGCCCTGCGGGGGCTGACCGTGCTGCTGCAGGGTAGCAACCTGACCAACGAGCCGTACCGCACCTACGCCGGCAGCAAGGATCGTCCGCTGGAGTACATCGAGTGGGGCCGCACGTACATGCTGGGCGTGAACTACAAGTTCTGACCCGCACCGGGTAGGGCCGGCCGCTGGCCGGCAACAGAAAACAGGGAGCAGGACCGGAAACCCGCTGCGCAGGCAGCGGGTTTTCTTTTGCGCGGGTGCCGGCAGTTGGTCGGCCAGGGCCACCCACAAAAAAGGGACGGGGCGCTTCGGCCCCGTCCCCGCAAGTACCGCCACCGGAGAAAACGGTCAGCTGCGTCGGGCGCAATACACCGCGCGCGGCGGCAGCTGGAGTTCATTGCCCTGCACCGTGCCCGCATCCGGGCCCGGCACCGCCACCTGCTGCCAGTTGCCCGGCGGCAGCGGATGGCTCACCGCTTCGGCCGACAGGTTGAAGGCCAGCAGGAGGGTTTCATCTGCAAGCATACGCTCGAACAGCAGCACTGGCTCGGCGCTTTCGATGAACCGGATGCTGCCATGCAGGAGCGCCGGCTGGCTACGCCGCCAGGCCAGGAAGGCGCGGAACGCCGCCAGGACCGAGTGCGGGTCGCGCTCCTGCACGGCCACCGCCGCCGCCCGGTGCTCGGCCGGGATCGGCAGCCAGGGCGTGCCGGAGGTAAAGCCAGCCAGCGGAGCGTCGGTCCACGGCAGCGGGGTACGGCAACCGTCGCGGCCCTTGAAATTCGGCCAGAAGGTGATGCCATACGGGTCCTGCAGCGCCTCGAACGGCACCTCGGCCTCGGCCAGGCCCAGCTCCTCGCCCTGGTACAGGCACACCGAGCCGCGCAGCGAGCACAGCATCGCCACCAGCATCCGCGCCAGGCGCGGATCGGCCGGATAGCCGCCCCAGCGGCTGACCGCGCGTTCCACATCGTGATTCGAAACCGCCCAGCACGGCCAGCCTTCGGTCATCGCCGCTTCCAGCCGGGAGACCGTGTCGCGGATGTAGGCCGCGCTGTAGTCGTCCACCAGCAGCTCGAAGCTGTAGCCCATGTGCAGGCGGCCGTCCTGGGTGTACTCGGCGGTGGTGGCCAGCGAGTCTTCCGACGAGATCTCGCCCAGGCTCACCGCGCCCGGATACTCATCCAGCAGCGCGCGCAGCTGCTCCAGGAATGGCAGGTTCTCCGGTTGGGTGTTGTTGTAGAAGTGGTACTGGTAGGCGTACGGGTTGTCCGGACTGAAGCCGCGGCCCACGCGCTTGTCCGCCGGCTTGGGCGGGTTATCGCGCAGCTGCGCGTCGTGGAAGCAGAAGTTGATCGCATCCAGGCGGAAGCCGTCCACGCCGCGGTCCAGCCAGAACCGCACATTGTCCAGGGTGGCCTGCTGCACGTCCGGGTTGTGGAAGTTCAGGTCCGGCTGGTCGACCAGGAAGTTGTGCAGGTAGTACTGCTCACGGCGCGGTTCCCACTGCCAGGCGCCGCCGCCGAACAGCGACAGCCAGTTGTTGGGCGGGGTGCCGTCCTCGCGCGGGTCGGCCCAGACGTACCAGTCGGCCTTCGGATTACTGCGGTCCTGGCGGCTCTCGCGGAACCAGGCGTGCTCGATCGAGGTATGGCTCAACACCTGGTCGATCATCACCTTCAGGCCCAGGTCGTGCGCCTTGGCCAGTAGACGGTCGAAGTCGTCCAGGCTGCCGAACAGCGGGTCGACGTCGCGATAGTCGGCGATGTCGTAGCCGAAGTCGGCCATCGGCGACTTGAAGAACGGCGAGATCCAGATCGCGTCCACGCCCAGCGCGGCAATATGGTCCAGGCGCTGGATGATGCCCGGCAGGTCGCCCACGCCATCGCCGTTGGCATCGAGGTAGCTGCGCGGGTAGATCTGGTAGATGACGGCTCCGCGCCACCATGGATAGTGCGACATCGACAGCCCCCCTCCGGGCATGCGGGACCCGCCAGAAGCGGGCCGAAATCCTGTTCCGGCAAGCTTAGCGGCGGCCTCGCGGGCATGGCGCAACCTGCATACGTATTCACGCAGGCGGCAGCGTTTGCGGGGCCGGGAACGCCGGCCAGCCCGGTTTGCGCCCGAATTCACGGCCAGCGCCTATAATCGGTGGTGAGCCTGAAAGCCTGATCGCATGACCATCACCGAAGACACCCGTCCCGCCCTGGGCCTGCCCCAGATCCAGTCGCTTGCCGCGGCCGACATGGCCGCCGTCGACGCCCTGATCCGGCGCCGGCTGTCTTCGGACGTCGTGCTGATCAACCAGATTGCCGACCACATCATTTCCGCCGGCGGCAAGCGCCTGCGCCCGATGCTGGTGATGCTGGCCGGCCACGCGGTCGGCCAGGCCGGTCCGGAGCACCACCAGCTGGCGGCGATCATCGAGTTCATCCATACCTCCACCCTGCTGCACGATGACGTGGTGGACGAATCCAGCCTGCGCCGTGGCCGCAGCACCGCCAACGCGCTGTGGGGCAACGCGCCCAGCGTGCTGGTCGGCGACTTCCTGTACTCGCGCAGCTTCCAGCTGATGGTCGAGCTGGAGCGCATGCCGGTGATGCAGATCCTGGCCGACGCCACCAACCGCATCGCCGAGGGTGAAGTGCTGCAGCTGCTGCACGTGCACAACCCGGATACCGACGAAGCCGCCTACCTGCGTGTGATCGAGCGCAAGACCGCGGTTCTGTTCGCCGCCGGCACCCGCCTGGGTGCGCTGGCCAGCGGCGTGGACGAAGCCACCCAGCAGGCCCTGTTCGACTACGGCATGCATCTGGGCTACGCGTTCCAGATCGCCGACGACGTGCTGGACTACTCGGCCAATGCCGAGGAACTGGGCAAGAACCTGGGCGACGACCTCGCCGAGGGCAAGGCCACGCTGCCGCTGATCCACGCGATGGCCCACTCCGACGACGCCACCCGCGAGCGCCTGCGCACCATCGTGCAGGACGGCGACGCTTCGGCGATGCCGGAAGTGCTGGCCGCGATCCGTGCTACCGGCGGCCTGGAGTACAGCCGCGCGCGTGCCGAGGAATATGCCGAAGCCGCCGAGCGTGCGCTCGATGGTCTGGCTGACAACGACGCCGTGGCCGCCCTGCGTGGTCTGGCCCGTTACGCGGTGCAGCGCTCGCATTGACGGGTTGAGGTGTGCCGACCAACGGTCGGCACCCACCCACCGGCATTCCGGTGGGTGCCGACCGTTGGTCGGCACGGAAACGCTCGCATTGACCGCATCCGGTAGCGCCGGCCGCTGGCCGGCATTCCCGATGACATCCGCAGCATCATGAGGTTGCCGGCCAGCGGCCGGCACTACCGCTGCGCGGATCAACGTTTCTCGAAGCGCTCCTCGAAGAACTCATCCAGCGCCTTCCACGCGCGCTTGGCCGCCCGCTCGTTGTACTGGCACCCCGGCGGGCTGTTGGCATCGCGCTCGGCGAAGCAGTGCACCGCCCCGCTGTAGTTGGTGAACTCCCAGTCGACCTTGGCCGCGTTCATTTCCCTCTGGAAACCGGCGATATCCTCGGCGGTCACGCTCCTGTCGTCGGCACCGTTGAGCACCAGCACCGACGGGTGACTGCCACCGGCCTGCGCCGGCAGCGGTGAACCCAGCCCGCCGTGCAGGCTGACCACACCGGCCAACGGCGCACCTGCACGGGCCAGCTCCAGCACCGTGGTGCCGCCAAAGCAGAAGCCCACCGCACCGATCCGGCTGGCATCGAGCGGCACCTTGCCGGCCTGCGCCTTGAGCACGTTCACCGCTTCCAGCGCACGTGCCCGCAGCAACGGCCGGTCGTTGCGCAGCTTGGTCGCCACCGGCCCGGCCTCGGCATCGGTCTTCGGCCGCACGCCCTTGCCGTACACATCGGCCACCAGCACCACGTAATCATCGCCCGCCAGCTGCTTGGCCTTCTCGATGGCCGACTCGTTCACACCCTTCCAGTTCGGCACCATCACCAGCCCCGGACGCTTGTCGTTGTCGCCATCGTCATAGACCAGCACGCCACTGAAGGTCGTGCCCTGGTGTTTCCACTCCACCGGCTGCGTCTTCATCGCCGCCCACGCCGGCATCGCCGCCAGCCCCAGCATCACCGCCACACCGCATCGCCAACGAATCATGCGCCTGCTCCGCAAGAAAAAGGGGACGGAGGGGATTAAGCCGTATTCGCCCCTCCCGCGTCGCATTCTGCATTGGCGACGTGACGCAGGTGTGGTTGGATACGACTTAATCCCCTCCGTCCCCTTTTTCGCATGAACCTTGTTGATCGCTTTCTGTCTGGCCTGATCCCACGCCTGCCCGCCGACGATGCGCCGCAATGGGCTCACGTCCAGGGCGCCGGCGCAGAAGACCTGCAGCGCCTGCGCATGCAATGGCCGCAGGTGCCTGACAGCCTGGTGGAACTGTTGTCGCGCGTCGATGGCACCCACTTCCGCGAGTACCCCGGCGGCGGGGTCTGCGTGCTGATGCTCGGGTCGGACGTGGAAGACGGCGGCTACCCGTACTACCTGCGCTCGGTCGCGCAGATCTTCGAGGACCAGCAGCAATGGGACGACAGCATCCGTTCCATCTACGAAGAGTGGCTGGATGACGAGCCGGAGATTCTGGGTGAAGGCATCGACGCGGATCTGCCGATGAACCGCCGCCTGTGCTTCTCGCACTGCATGAACAACGGCGGCACGTCGATGCTTTACCTGGATTTCAACCCCGCACCGGGCGGCACGGTCGGCCAGGTGGTGCGCTACCTGCACGACCCGGACAGCTATGCGGTGATCGCCCCCAGCTTCGATGCGTATCTGCAGCAATTGATCGACGGCGGCTACGCATTCATCGACGAGGATCAGTAGATCCACGCCATGCGTGGATGAATTTCTCCGGAGGGTTGCCGGCCAGCGGCCGGCACTACCCGATGCCCAGGCCCGGAATCGCGCTGATGCTGTCCGGGTCGAATCCGGCCAGCTCGGCGAAATGACGGCCACGCGCCACGTAATCGCGGTACGCACCAAAGCTCGGTGCGCCCGGCGACAGCAGCACCACCCCACCCTGCTCACCCAGCGCGGCGCGTGCCAACGCCATCGCTTCGGGCAGGTCACCGGCCGCATGCAGACCGAAGCGACCGGTATCGGCCAGCGGCTGCAGCATGGCGTGGATGCGCGGGCCGTTGCTGCCCATGGTCACGATCTCCACCGGCGGCACGTCGTGCGCCATGTGCTGCATGAAATCGGTCCAGTCCAGGCCACGGTCGTGCCCGCCCACCAGCAACGCGATGCGCTGACCGGCGAAGCACTCCAGCGCAGCCAGGCTGGCATGCGGCGTGGTGCTGATCGAATCGTTGACGTAGGTCAGGCCATCGGCCACGCCGATGCGCTGCAGGCGGTTGGGCAGCGGACGGAAGTGCTGCACCGCCGGCGCCAGCACCACCGCGTCCAGCCCCAGCGCTTCCAGCGCGGCCAGCACCGCGCACAGGTTGCCACGGTTGTGGCGGCCCGGCAGCGGCGTGTCGCGGGTATCGAACACGGCCTGTTCGTCGCGATGCACGATGTCACCGCGCATGTGCCAGCCCTGCGGCTGGTTGAACCAGACCACTTCGCTGTCGGGCAGCGACAGCGCAGCCAGATGCGGATCGGCGGCATTGAGCACGGCGATGCGCGGTGCGGCTTCAGTCACCAGCCGCAGCTTGTCTTCGATGTAACGCTGTTCGCTGCCATGCCAGTCCAGATGCTCCGGGAACAGGTTCAGCACCACCGCCACCTGCGGGCGGGCGCCACTGCGTGCCACCTCGCCGGTCTGGTAGCTGGACAGTTCCACCGCCCAGTACTCGGGCGCGGGCTGCGGGTCCAGCACTTCCAGCAGCGGCAGGCCGATGTTGCCGACCAGGCCGGTACGGTGGCCGGCGGCACGCAGCAGGTGCGCGACCAGCGCGGTGGTGGTGCTCTTGCCCTTGGTACCGGTCACGCACACGGTGTCGTGCACGATGCCATCGTCGGCCGCGTGTTCAGCGAACCACAGCGCGGTGCCACCAATGAAGCGGGTGCCCTGCCCTTCCGCCGCCAACGCGATTGGCTGGTAGGGGCTGATGCCGGGAGACTTGATCACCACGTCAAACGCGGCCAGCGCTTCAGCAGAAGGCTCGCCACGCACGTCCAGCACGCCCTGCGTTTCCGCACGCGCGGCCTCGACTTCAGCCGCCGGGCAGAACAGGCTCAGCGGCAGCGTGGGCAGGCGCTCACGCAGCACCGCAAACGCGGCGCGGCCCTCACGGCCCCAGCCCCACAGCGCAACGCGCTTTCCTTCAAGCTTCGAAATCTTCACGCACCCGTTCCCACAGCGCAGGCGGAACGCGATGCTCGCCCTGCAGCTGCAGCAGCGGTGCCAGTTCCAGTTCGGCGGCATCCAGCTGCGGCTGGATCTCGTTGCAGAAGCGCTTCACCAGCACGTCTTCCTTCCACTCCGGGCGTTGCGCCAGGGTCGCCATCGCCGCACGCGATTCGCGGCCTTCGCCCACGCACTCGAACGGCTTGTGGTCCTGGAATTCCAGCAGCGCATCGAAGCCACCGGCCTGCTCGGCATCGTCCAGCAGGTTGCGGCCGAAGATGCGCACCAGGCGCGTCTTGGGCATGAACGGGGCCAGCGCCAGGAACACGAAGTGGCACTTCGGGCAGACGCCGCACCAGCGGTTCACCGGGCGCTCGCCGAGGATGTGGAAGTTGCGGTTGCAGCTGGAGAAATGCGCGTCGTAGAAGTCACTCTTGGCGAACTGGCGGGCCACCGCCAGCTCGGACATCGGGCGCAGCAGCGAGTAGTACTGCAGGTCCGCCGCCACGTACTTCTGCACATGGCTGCCGAACGCCTGCTCGCAGGCCCAGCCCTTGGACCACTGATGATTCACTTCGCCGGTGCCCGGAATCTGGCTGCCGTAGCTGGCCGAGCGCTCGTTGGAGAACACCACCTGGTCCACGCCGTGCAGCAACGCGGCCAGCACCATGATCGCCGAGTTCACCACCGTCACCGGGATATGGCCGTTCCATGCGCCCTGGCGATTCAACTCGAACAGTTCAGGTGCCAGCGTGCGGCCCAGGTTCAATGTCGGCAGGCCGGTGCGCTCGGCGCACGCACGGATCAGCTGCGAGCCACCGATCCAGGTCACGGTTTCGTCCACGCCGGCACGGCGCAGCGCTTCGATGCTGACCAGCGAATCCTTGCCGCCGCCGATGGCCACCAGCGCGTGCGGCTGCAGGCCCAGCGACGGCGCCTGCACGGCCTCGCCCTGCACCGGCAACCGGAAGCGGCCGCGCAGGTTCAGGCCATTGCGGTAGGCGAATTCGCCCAGGCCGTTGAGGTAAATGGTCTCCACCAGTGCGGCGGTATCGGCATCGATGCTGTAGCTGTCGATGCTGACCGTCTCCGGCACGCCCGCCTTGTAGTAGCTGACACCGGCGATCAGGTGCAGCAGCTGCAGCGCACGCTGCACGGCGGCGGCACGCGCCTCGTCCAGCACGAACGGGGCGCCCGGCACGGTGATGGTCTCCACCATCTCCGGGCCGTCATCAAAGGCATAGACCAGCCTGGCCACGCCGGTCTCCGCGGCGAATTCGCAGCGGACGAAGCGGAAGCGGGAAACCTGGTGTTTGTCGAAAGCAGTCATGGTGTATCCGGTCAGGCACGGGCCCGCGCGATGGCGCGCGGCGTGTCGGTGGGCGGGTGCAGGGCGCGCGCGGCGATCATTCGATCACGTCTTCGCGCGGCAGCATCCGCTGGTTGTAGGTGTTGGCCATCGAATAGCCGTAGGCGCCGGCATCGGCGATCAGCATCACGTCGTCCGGCGCGGTCGACACCGGCAGCTTGCGGCGCTTGCCGAACACGTCGCTGGACTCGCAGATCGGGCCGACCACATCGAACGCCGCCTCGGCATACCCACCCTGGCGGCTGAGGTTCTCGATGTCGTGCCAGGCGTCGTACAGGGCCGGGCGCATCAATGCATTCATGCCGGCATCCAAGCCGACGCGGCGCACGCCGTCCTTTTCCACCACCTGGGTGGCGTGGGTCAGCAGCACGCCGGATTCGGCCACCAGGTAGCGGCCCGGCTCGATCGCCAGGCGGAACGCCGGATGCAGCGCCTTGACCTCAGCCAGGCCCTCGGCCCAGGCATCCAGATCGAACGGCTCGTCCTCGGCGGAATACGGAATCGGCAGGCCGCCGCCGATGTCGATGGTCTGCACGCTGCCGATGCGGCGGGCGAAACCGGCCAGCTCATCGCACATCAGGCGCCAGTGCTGCGCGGTCTCCACGCCGCTGCCCAGGTGCGCGTGCAGGCCGACCACGCGGCTGCCCAGATCAGTGGCTGCGCGCACGAACTCATCGACACGGGCGATCGGCAGGCCGAACTTGGACTCCTTGCCACCGGTACGGACCTTGGCGTGGTGGCCCTCGCCACGGCCCAGGTCAACGCGCAGCCACAGCTCGCGGTTGCGGAACAGGTCCGGCCAGCGCTGCAGTGCCTCGACGTTGTCGACCGTCACGGTCACGCCCAGCGCGAATGCGGCTTCGTACTCGCTGCGCGGGCAGAAGCTGGGAGTGAACAGCACGCGCTTGGGCGACAGTTCCGGCAGGTGCTGGAACACGTGCTTCAGTTCGCCATGCGACACGCACTCCAGGCCGAAGCCTTCGGCTTCCAGCAGCTGCAGGATGGCCGGGTGGCTGTTGGCCTTGATCGCGTAGTAGCGCTGGTCGATCGGCTTGATCGCGGCCAGCGCGCGGGCGCGGGCGCGCACGGTCGGCAGATGGTAGACGTAGCGCGGCGTACCGGCATCGGCCAGCTGCAGCAGGTGCGCACGCTGGCCGCGCCACCACGGCGTGCCACGCGGGCGCACGGTGCCGGCGATCTCGCGCCAGCGCGGGCCGAACACTTCGGTCTCTTCCACCGGCATCGCGCCGCTGTCGATCAGCTCGGCGTGCAGCACCGGCAGCAGGCCATCGGCATCGGCCTCGTCGATGACGAAGGTCAGGTTCAGGTCATTGGACGACTGCGAGATCATGTGCACGCGCTCGCGGCCGAAGGTCGCCCACACGTCCGACAGCTTGTGCAGCAGCGAACGCATGCCACGGCCAACCAGAGTGATCGCCGCACACGGCACGATCACCTTCACCTTGCAGATCTGCGACAGGTCGGCCGACAGCGCGGCCAGCACATCGGTATTGACCAGGTTCTCGGACGGATCCAGCGACACGGTGACGTTGGTTTCGGCCGAACCGATCAGGTCCACCGACAGGCCGTGCTTCTTGAACAGATTGAACACATCGGCCAGGAAGCCGACCTGCTGCCACATGCCGATGCCTTCCATCGACACCAGCACGATGCCGTTGCGGCGGCTGATCGCCTTCACCCCTGGTACCGGCGCGGCGCTGCCATCGATGCTGGTGCCGGGCAGTTCCGGGCGCTCGGTATCGAGGATGGCCATCGGTACGCCGGCATCGCGGCACGGCTTGATCGAGCGCGGGTGCAGCACCTTGGCGCCGGTGGTGGCGATTTCCTGCGCCTCGTAATAGTCCAGGCGGGTCAGCAGGCGCGCGTCCGGCACATCCTTCGGATTGGCGCTGAACATGCCCGGCACATCGGTCCAGATCTCCACGCGGCTGGCACCCAGCAACGCACCGAAGTACGCCGCCGAGGTATCCGAGCCGCCGCGGCCGAGGATGGCGGTACCGCCATCGGCATGCCGCGAGATGAAGCCCTGGGTGATCAGCAGGCGGGTCGGCTGCGCACGGAAGCGCTGCATCCATTCCGCGTCGGCGCGCCACTGGCAGTTCACCGACAGGCGCTGCGACCAGTCGCTCTGGTTCGGCTGCGGCGGCATCGCGTCCAGCCACTGGCGGGCATCCATCCAGCCCATGTCCAGGCCCGACGCGCGCAGGTAGGCCGCACCCAGGGTGGAGGACAGCAGCTCGCCCTGGCCCAGCACTTCGGCCTGCCAGTCGAGCGGACGGGTGGCCGCCCGCGCGTCGTCGAGCAGCCCCTGCAGCGCCGCCAGGCGATCGGCCAGCACCTCGCGGCCCAGGCCGAGTTCAACCAGGAAGGCCTCGTGGCGTTCGACCAGCGCCGCCACGCGATCCCGGCTGTCGGGCGCGCCATCGGCGATCGCGGTCAGTTCGTTGGTGACCCCGGACAGCGCCGACACCACCACCAGCACGCGCGAGCCGGTCTCTTCCGCGCGTTTTTTCGCCAGCTTCCCGATCGTGTCCCAGCGGTGACGACGCGACACCGAGGTGCCGCCGAACTTCAGTACGATCCAACGATCGACAAGGGGGGAAGCTGACATGGATTGGCTATGTAGAATGTGGGGAAGCCGCCCTCGGGGGCGGAACCTTTGATTCTAAGCGCAATATCCCCGTAGATGGCCGTCCTCCGTTACCTGCAGCTCGATGTCTTCGCCCCCCGCCCCGGCACCGGCAACCCGTTGGGCGTCATTCTGGACGCCGACGGGCTCCCCAGCAGCCAGATGCAGGCCCTGGCCGCCTGGCTGAACCTGTCCGAGACGGTGTTCTTCCTGCGCCCCAGCACGCCGGGCGCCGACTACCACATCCGCATCTTCACCCCGACCCGCGAGCTGGCCTTCGCCGGCCACCCCAGCGTCGGCGCCGCCTGGGCGGCGGTGACCTGCGGCCTGGCGCAACCGCACGACGGTTCCCTCCTGCAGCAATGCGCGGCGGGGTTGCTGCCTGTACGGGTGAGCGGCCCGGCCGAGGCACTGCAGATCCAGCTGGCCAGCCCACCGGCGCGGCAACTGGACACAGCGGCCGACGGAGCGCCCGAAGCGCTGCTGGCGCTGGCCGACAGCGGGCACGTGCCCGAACTGTGGGACAACGGCGCACGCTGGTGGCTGTTGCCGCTGCGCGACGCCGCCGCCGTACGCAACCTTGTGCCGGACATGGCCACGCTGGCCGACTGGAGCCTCGCCACCGACGCGACCGGTGTGGCCGTGTTCGCCGACGAGGCCGGCGACGACCACACCCGGGTGGTGCGCGCTTTCTGCCCCGCTGATGCAGCCGCCGTGCCCGAGGATCCAGTGACCGGCAGCGCCAATGCGCTGATCGGTGCCTGGCTGCGCCAGCGCAATGCCCTGCCCGGCCGCGAGGGCCGCTACGTCGCCAGCCAGGGCCGCGAAGTCGGCCGCGATGGTCGCGTACAGGTCGAGGTTGATGCGCAGGGCACGGTGTGGATCGGCGGCCAGGTGCAGTGCGTGATCGACGGCAGCATCCATTGGTAGCGCCGGGCCGCGCACGGTCGCCGGGCATGGCCCGGCGCTACCGTATCCCCTCTCGTTTTACGGAGTTTGCCCCCTATGACCACCCGCCGTTTCCTGCAGCTGGACGTGTTCTCCCCGCGCGCCGGCGCTGGCAATCCGCTGGCCGTGGTACTCGATGCCGAGGGCCTGGACGACGCCAGCATGCAGGCCATCGCGCGCTGGACGCGCCTGCCCGAAACCACCTTCGTGTTCCCGCCGCAGGTGCCGGGCGCCAGCTATCGATTGCGCATGTTCAGCCCGCAGAAGGAAGTACCGTTCGCGGGCCATCCCAGCGTCGGTACCGCGCACGCGGTGCTGCAGGCGGGCCTGGCCGCAGCGGTCGACGGCGTGCTGGTGCAGGACGGCATTGCCGGCGCGCTGCCGCTGCGCGTCAGCGGTGAGGGTACGCAGCAGCGCATCGCCATCCGCACCCCGCGCGCGCAGCTGGCCGAAACCGCTGAGGCCACCGATCCGCGCCTGCAGGCCGCGCTGAAGGACTGGCCGCTGGGCACACTGCCGCCGGCACGCATGCAGGGCGGCCGCAGCTGGTGGGTGGTGCAGGTGGCCGACGAGGCCGCATTGCGCGTGCTGCAGCCAGACTGGGATGCAGTGGCCGCACTGGCTGAATCCACCGACAGCATGGGCGTGTTCGCCTATGCCTTCAGCGATGGCAGCGAGGGTTTCGACCTGGCCGTACGTGCCTTCGTCGGCAATGGACGCCGCTTCGAGGACGCCGCCTCGGGTGCGGCCAATGCGGTGCTGGCCGCGTGGCTGGACCTGCGTGACGCGCTGCCGCGTGGACGGACGCCGTTTGAAGTCAGCCAGGGCCGCGAAGTCGGCCATGACGCGCGCCTGACCCTGCTGGTCGACCAGGACGGCGAGGTCTGGTCTGGCGGGCAGGTGCAGACGGTGATCAGCGGCACCATCGATTGGTAAACACCATCGAGGTGGAGCCGAAGGCAGCGGCAGGAGCCGCTGCCAACGTCGGACGCGACGGCCCGGAGGGTGGCGGCCAGGAAGGCCGCCATAACGCTGGCCGGCTGTTACCTGGACCTCGAGATCATGCGGTTGCCGGCCAGCGGCCGGCACTACCCTCAGCCCAGCTCGGCTTCCAGGCTGATCGGCACCGCGCTCAGCGCCTTGGACACCGGGCAGTTCTGCTTGGCGTCATCGGCAATCGCACGGAACTGCGTCGCGTCGATACCCGGCACCACTGCCTTCACCTTCAGCCGGATCTGCGACAGCTGCGGGCCGCCCTCCAATGACAGATCTACCTTGGCTTCGGTATCCAGCGAGGTCGGGGTAAAGCCGGCTTCGCCGAGCTTGGCCGACAGCGCCATGGTGAAGCAACCGGCGTGCGCAGCAGCGATGAGCTCTTCCGGATTGGTGCCCTTTTCGTCGCCGAAACGGCTGTTGAAGCCGTAGCGTGTCTTGTCCAGCAGCCCGCTCTGCGGCGTGCTCAGCTGCCCCTTGCCCGACTTCAGATCGCCTTCCCAGTGCGCGGTGGCGTGTCGCGAGATTCCCATGTGCTGCTCCTGCGTGACGGTGATGAACGGTCACCCTCGCACGGGAGGCGTTAGCCCTGCGTCGCTCCGCCGCACGCCGCAGGTCGCCTTCCGAACCCGGCGCGTGGACACTTTCTCACCAGCCGGAAACGCATTTTTCTCTTGTTTTCAGTGGTTTCGCGCATTCCGCCGATGGGCGGGCGTGGGCCGTAGCGCGCGTTGCCACACCCCCGTCCCCCACGGCGCGCCATGTACTGAATCGGCCTGGATATGAAAAAACATGCACTTTCCGCGCTTCGGGCTATTGGCGGCGCCCAAGAGTTGCCCTACATTGCGCTTGCCGACGGGGTTCGGCGCCGACCAAACAACCAACCGTTCACGGAACAGGAAACCATGGCAAAGACCGCTAAGAAGGCTGCCCCGAAGAAGGCAGTGAAGAAAGTCGCGACGAAGGCAGCCGCCAAGCCGGCCGCTCCGAAGCCGATCAAGGAAGTGCTGACCAAGTCCGGCCTGGTTGCACACATCGCTGAAGCCTCCGGCGTCGTCGCCAAGGACGTCCGCGCTGTGCTGGCCTCGCTGGAAAGCGCCGTTGCCTCCTCGGTGCACAAGAAGGGCGCTGGCTCCTTCACCCTGCCGGGCCTGCTGAAGATCACCACCGTCAATGTGCCGGCCAAGCCGAAGCGCAAGGGCATCAACCCGTTCACCAAGGAAGAGCAGTGGTTCGCTGCCAAGCCGGCCACCACCAAGCTGAAGGTGCGTCCGCTGAAGAAGCTGAAGGACGCCGCGCTGTAAGCGCGCGCCCCAACGCGGATTCCGACGGGACGGCTCTGGCCGTCCCGTTTTCTTTTGCACGTTCCCGGCAGCAGGTCCACGCCACGCGTGGATGCGCCGCCCCGGGGCATCCGCAACACAGCGTTGCCGCATACTGGAAAATCCCCGTTCAAGCCCGTCGCCATTAGCCAGGCGCGGCCTGGGCAGGCCCTGGAACGTACCGGGTGGAACACTGCGTGCAGCCCCGGCCATCGCCGCCGGGCACGGCCTTGCCTAAGGTGGGCGCATCCTCCACAGCAACGGCGAGCATCCCCTCATGGCCAGCCCCTCCACCCGCTACCGGATCTCGGTGACCCCCATCGAAAAGGACGGGTTGCAGTGCACCGGGCGCTGCACCATCGAACTGGAGCATCGCGCCAGCCGCGACCTGATGCGCCTGCTGGAAGCGGCGCCACGCACCGCTGGCATCAGCGGTGATGAACGCGCGACCCTGGTGATCGCCACCCAGCTGCTGCGCGACATCGTGCAGCGCCACGCAGAGACCGATGGACATGCGTTGGCCGCCATCGCCGGGCAGGTGCTGCCGGCACTGGATGCGCTGGAGCAGTTGCCCTCCTCCCGCTGATTCCCGCGCAGCCGATACACTGTCTCCCCCACATCGCCTCGGGGAGGAGGCATGCGCAGGACGCTTTTCCTGATCGTGCCCCTGGCGCTGCTCGGCTGCTCCAAGCCTGCGGCAGCGCCTGATGTTGCGCCAGCGCCGGCTGTCGCCAGCGCCGGAACGCAGGGCATTACCAGCACCGAAGCGGCGTCCCTGCAGACACCGGCGATCGATCCGCTGTTCGCTGCGGTCGCTGCCGACGCCCAACCACCATCGGTGATGCTCAACCGCTACGTGATCGCGCTGCTCAACCGCAACCGCAGCGCCAGCGATGCGGCATGGGCGATTCCACCGGCCGACCCGCACCGCGCAGATGACGCTGCCATACGCCAGCTGCAGGGCGTGCGTACGCTGCGGCTGGACAGCGAGCCCCCGGTGGCACGCGACGGCCAGCATCCTCCCAAGCTGCTGGAGGTGCCGGTGCGGATCCGCGCGGTCACCACGCAAGGCACCTTCCGCTTCGGCGGCTGGTACCGCGTGCAGCCCAGTGCTGATGGCCGCGGCTGGCAGATCCAGTCGGCGCAACTGCGGCCAACGCTGGACTGAACCATTGCAGCGGCATGCACGCGCGATTCAGCCGCCCCGGCTACTCTTTCCTCCATCCTTTCCCAGTCCAGCGGTCACCGCCATGCGCCTGCGTTCCCTGATGACCCGCCTCGCCGCCTCCACCGTGCTGATCGCCGCCGCGATCGGCGCGCAGGCCGCCCCATCCATTTCCGGCCGCGAACTGTCGGTCGGCGCCAGCGATGTGCAGCAGTATCTCGATGGCAGCTTCCCGCGCACCCAGGACGCGTTGGGCGGACTGATCGCCCTCACCATGAGCCACCCCCAGCTGAGCCTCCCGGCCGGCGAGCGCTTGAACCTTGGCATGGACGTGGCACTGGCCACTGCCGGTGGCAATCCGGCCAAACTGGGTACGGTGAAGCTCAGCAGCGGCCTGCGCTACGACGCGCAGACCCAGGGATTCCACCTGCAGCAGCCGAGCGTGGATGACTTCACACCGGCCAACCAGGGCGGTCGTCTCGACTCCCGTACCCGTGGCCTGCTAAACGCCTGGCTGAGCGACTACGCCCAGCGGGAGCCGATCTACAAGCTGGACCCGGCCGTGGCCGGCGTGCTTGGCGCGCTGCAGGTGCAATCGGCACAGGTGAAGAACGGCAAGCTGGTGGTCACCTTCAACCAGAACCTGGGCAACCTGGTGCCGGCAGGCGTGCTGGGCAAGTAAGGTGGTGCCGGCCAGCGGCCGGCACTACCGGCAGCGCATCAGGCGGCGAGTGCCTTGACCACCGCCTCACTGAAGGCTGGGATGTCGTCCGGCTTGCGGCTGGTGATCACGTTGCCGTCGACCACGACCTCGGCATCGCGCCAGTTCGCCCCCGCATTGGTCAGATCCTGCTGCAGGGACGGCCAGGACGTCAGCTCGCGGCCATCGGCGAGGCCACTGTTGATCAGCAGCCACGGGCCATGGCAGATCGCCGCCACAGGCTTGCCGGCTTCGTCTACTGCGCGGACGAAGCCGAGTACAGCCTCGTCGATACGCAGCGTGTCCGGATTGATGACCCCTCCCGGCAGCACCAGGGCATCGAAGCTGGCCGGATCGGCCTCATCCAGCGGAATATCCACTGCAACGGCGTCGCCCCAGTCCTTCTCTTTCCAGCCCTTGATCGTCGCCTCCTTTGCAGGCGACACGACGCTGACGCGCGCGCCTTCGGCTTCCAGCAGACGCTTGGGTTCGGTCAGTTCGGACTGTTCAAAGCCGTGGGTGGCAAGGATGGCAATCTGCTTGCCCTTCAATCGTTCTGCCATGGGTGCACTCCGGTTGGGGGTGCCGACAGAATGGAAGAACGGCCCTTGCACGGCGGTGACCCTGCCGTGCACGGCAGGTGGAGAGCCTCCGGGTGGTGCCGGCCGCTGGCCGGCACCTGGACTGCGCCTTGCCGGCCAGCGGCCGGCACTACCCGGTACCGGTCAGCGCTTGGGCTGCAGCATGGTGCCGGTGCACTTGGGCGAGCCGCAGCGGCACTCCCAGATCTTCTTCAGCTTGGCGGTGTGACGCTCGGCCAGGGTGATGCCGTAGTTGTAGGTCAGCTCTTCACCGGCCTTGATGTCACGCAGCGCCTCGATGAACACCTTGTCGCCACGGCTGTCACCGTCCTCGTCTTCCTCGATCACCGCCTCGCAGTTCGGATCGCAGCTGTGGTTGATCCAGCGCGCATCGTTGCCCTTGTAGTTGGCATCGATCACCCAGTCATCGTTGAGGGTGAACAGGAAGGTGTGGCCGCTTTCGACGTCGCCGCTGTCATCGGCATCAACGTCGCCGTGGCTGCGCAGCAGGCCCTTGTACTGGATCACGCGCTCGCCCTGCTTGATCGGGGCCACGGCGAACACGCCGTTGCCATGGATGGCGGACTTGCGGGCTTGGATCTTCTTCGGCATCGGCACGGGCTGTTTGCAGCGGATGGAACCGGGATTCTCGCCCATTCCGGGTGATTGCGAAAATCACCCCGTTGGCGCAGCATGGCGCCCCGGCGGTGGCCCCGGTGCGTCGTCCCGGTCCGTCCCAGCGCCGGCTGAATGCCCGGGTTGGATGCCGGCGAATAAAAGCGTACAATTTCAGTCCGCTTTAAGAACCGCTCGCATTCCCATGTTGCGTGTCACCAAGCTCACCGATTACGCCACCGTGGTGCTGACCGTGCTTGCCGCCCGTCCGGGCGAGGTGCTCAGTGCCACCGAGCTGGCCGAATTCACCGGCCTGGAGCCTCCCACCGTCAGCAAGGTGCTCAAGCCGCTGGCGCAGGCCGGCCTGGTCGAAGGCCTGCGCGGTGTCCGTGGCGGCTACCGCCTGACCCGCCCGGCCATCGAGATCTCGCTGTTCGAAGTGGTCGAAGCGATGGAAGGGCCATTGGCCCTGACCGAATGCAGCCACGACCACCACCAGTGCGGCATGGCGCCCAAGTGCGGCGCGCGCAGCAGTTGGCGGCTGATCAACGACGTGGTCTCCGAGGCCCTGCGCGATGTCACCCTCGCCCAGATCCTGCCCCCTCTTCCCCTTGCCGATGACGAACAGCGCCGCACCATCGCTGTCGACGTCGTCTCCTGATCCACAGGCAGCCCCCCATGGCCACCGAAACCATCGAAAACGTCGCCCACGACGACACCCCCAACCGCGAGATCCACGAGCAGCTCGGCCGCAAGTATTCGGCCGGCTTCATCACCGAGATCGAATCGGACTCCCTGCCGCCGGGCCTGGACGAGGACACCATCCGTGCCCTGTCGGCCAAGAAGGACGAGCCGGAGTGGATGACGCAGTGGCGCCTGGACGCCTACCGCCACTTCCTGACCATGCCGATGCCGGACTGGGCCAAGCTGGAGATCGCGCCGATCGACCTGCAGGCGCTCAGCTACTACTCCGCGCCCAAGGGCCCGAAGTACGCCTCGCTGGATGACGTGCCAAAGGAACTGCTCGACACCTACGACAAGCTGGGCGTGCCGCTGCACGAGCGTGCCAAGCTGGCAGGCGTGGCGGTGGACGCGGTGTTCGACTCGGTGTCCGTCGGTACCACGTTCCGCAAGGAACTGGCCGAGAAGGGCATCATCTTCTGCTCGATGTCCGAGGCCATCAAGGAACATCCGGAACTGGTCCGCCAGTACCTGGGCACCGTGGTGCCCGTAGGCGACAACTACTTCGCCGCGCTCAATTCGGCGGTGTTCTCCGATGGCAGCTTCGTGTTCATTCCCAAGGGCGTGCGCTGCCCGATGGAACTGAGCACCTACTTCCGCATCAATGCCGGCCACACCGGCCAGTTCGAGCGCACCCTGATCGTGTGCGAGGACAAGGCCTACGTGTCCTACCTGGAAGGCTGCACCGCGCCGATGCGCGACGAGAACCAGCTGCACGCGGCGGTGGTCGAGCTGGTCGCGCTGGAAGACGCGGAGATCAAGTACTCCACCGTGCAGAACTGGTACCCGGGCGACGAGAACGGCGTCGGCGGCATCTACAACTTCGTCACCAAGCGTGCCGAATGCCGTGGCGCGCGCAGCAAGGTCACCTGGACCCAGGTCGAAACCGGTTCGGCGATCACCTGGAAGTACCCGTCCTGCGTGCTGCTCGGCGACGACTCGGTCGGTGAGTTCCACTCCGTGGCGCTGACCCATCACCGCCAGCAGGCCGACACCGGCACCAAGATGATCCACGTCGGCAAGCGCACCAAGAGCAAGATCGTCAGCAAGGGCATCAGTGCCGGCCGTGGCCAGAACACCTACCGCGGCCTGGTGCGGGTGGACCGCAACGCCGATGGCGCGCGCAACTACACCCAGTGCGATTCGCTGCTGATCGGCAAGCAGTGCGGCGCGCACACCTTCCCCTACATCGAGGTGAAGAACCCGGGCGCCACCGTCGAACACGAGGCCACCACCTCGAAGATTTCCGACGACCAGCTGTTCTACTGCCGCGCCCGTGGCATCAGCCAGGAAGACGCGGTGTCGATGATCGTCGACGGCTTCTGCAAGCAGGTGTTCCGCGAACTGCCGATGGAGTTCGCGGTGGAGGCCAAGAAGCTGCTGGAAGTCTCGCTGGAAGGAAGCGTCGGATGATGCGTACGTCTTTGCCCGCACTGTTGCTGCTGGGCCTTTCGCCCTGGGCCCTGGCCAACGCGTCCTGCCCCCCCGAAGACCTGGTGGGTGCCACCCCGGTCAGATTGCCCGCCAGCACGGTCATCTCCGCGCCGAAAGAATTTTCGATAGTGCTGACAACGGGGCAGGACGGCAGCTTCGGCGCGATCCGGGCTCGCCTGAGCTCGGGCAACCGTGAGCTGGATCGCGCCGCTGCCGAATCCATCCGACAGGCCTCCCTCGCAGTCTCCTGCCTGCAAGAACCCGGTGAAGAGATCATCGTGGTTTTCTCCGCCCTCCCCGCTCAACCTGGGCAGCCCGGCAACGGCACGGTGCAGATCGTCCGCATCGCCCCCGCAGCCCCGAAACCTACCAAGCCATGACCATGCTGAAGATCGAAAACCTCCACGCCCGCATCGGCGACAAGGAAATCCTCAAGGGCCTGTCGCTGGAAGTGAAGCCCGGCCAGGTGCACGCCATCATGGGCCCCAACGGCGCCGGCAAGTCCACCCTGGGCAATGTCCTGGCCGGCCGCGACGGCTATGAAGTCACCGAAGGCAGCGTGCAGTTCGACGGCGTCGGCCTGCTGGAGCAGGACCCGGAAGCGCGCGCCGCCGCCGGTCTTTTCCTCGCGTTCCAGTACCCGGTGGAAATCCCGGGTGTGAACAACACCTACTTCCTGCGCGCCGCGCTGAACGCGCAGCGCAAGGCGCGTGGCGAGGACGAACTGGACTCCATGCAGTTCCTCAAGCTGGTGCGCCAGAAGCTGGCCGTGCTGCACCTGAAGGACGAACTGCTGCACCGTGGCGTCAACGAGGGCTTCTCCGGTGGCGAGAAGAAGCGCAACGAGATCTTCCAGCTGGCCGTGCTGGAGCCGAAGCTGGCGATCCTGGACGAAACCGATTCGGGCCTGGACATCGACGCGCTGAAGAGCGTCGCCGACGGCGTCAACGCGCTTCGCGGCGCCGACCGCTCGTTCCTGGTCATCACCCACTACCAGCGCCTGCTGGACTACATCAAGCCGGACGTGGTGCACGTGCTGGCCGATGGCCGCATCGTCAAGACCGGTGGCCCGGAACTGGCGCTGGAACTGGAAGCGCACGGCTACGATTTCCTCAAGGATCGCGTGGTGCGCGAGGCGGCGGTCTGATGAGCGCCCTGCTCGACTCCATGGCCCAGGCCTTCTGCGGCAGCGACGCGCGCCGCGAAGTGCTGGACGCGGCCCTGCGTGACGGCCTGCCTGCCGCCCGCAACGAAGCCTGGAAGTACACCTCGCTGCGCCAGCTGGAACGCCGTGCGTTCGCGGCTGCACCGCTGCAGGGCCCGGCGCTGGACGCCGCGCTGCTGGAGGACATCCCGGCACCGCGCCTGGTGTTCGTCAACGGCCGCCTGGATGCCGTGCTGAGCGATGTGCAGAGCCTGCCGGCCGGCGTGCAGCTGCAGCCGCTGTCGGCCGCACTGGCCTCCGGCGAAGACGCCGTGCGTTTCCTTGGCCGCCGCTACGAGCGCAGCGAAGAGATCTTCGCCCGCCTGAATGCCGCGCTGGCCGATGAAGGCGTGGTGCTGCGCGTGGAAGAAGGCGTGCAGGTGGAAGCGCCGCTACAGCTGGTGTTCGCCAGCGTCGCCGGCGAGACCGACCTGGCCTGGCACCACCGCCACCTGATCGAACTGCGTGCCGGCGCCAGCCTGGGCGTGGTCGAGCACCGCTTCAGCGTGGGCGATTCGGCGCACCTGGACAACACCGTGCTGCACGCCCATGTCGCCCGCGATGCCGTGCTCAAGCACGCCCGCGTGCAGGCCGGCAGCGCGCGCCAGACCAGCTTCCTGCGTACCGACGCGGTGCTGGCCCGCGACGCGCAGTACCACCGCGTCGACCTGGAACTGGGCGCAGCGCTCAGCCGCCACGAACTGAACGTGCGCCTGGAAGGCGACAGCGCCCAGCTGACCGCCAACGGCGTGCTGCTCGGCAATGGCCGACGCCACGTCGAAACCCGCCTGGGCATCGACCACATCGCACGCGATACGAGTTGCGAGCTGCTGTGGCGTGGCGTTGCCGCCAACCGCAGCCGCGTGGTGTTCCATGGTGGCATCCAGATCCGCGAAGGCGCCGACGGCACCGATGCGAACCTGTCCAACAAGAACCTGCTGCTGTCGGCCGACGCCGAGATCGATACCCAGCCGACGCTGGTCATCGACGCCGATGAAGTGAAGGCCGCGCATGGCGCCACCGTCGGCCAGCTCGATGCCAACGCGCTGTTCTACCTGCGCTCGCGCGGCCTGCCGCAGGCACAGGCGCAGGCACTGCTGAGCGCCGCGTTCTGCCACGAGCCGCTGAAGATCCTGCCGGAAGCCCTGCGCGAGCAGCTGGCACGCCGTTTGGACAAGGCCCTGGCCGAGGCGGGTGTGGCATGAACCTGTCCACCCCGCGCCCGATCGAAGAACGCACCGGCGCGCCCGATTGGGATCGCGTCCGCCTCGACTTCCCGCTGCTGATGCGTGAAGTGCACGGCAAGCCGCTGGTCTATTTCGACAATGCCAACACCGGCCAGAAGCCGGTGCAGGTGATCGGCGCGGTGGACGAGTTCTACCGCCGCTACAACGCCAACGTCAGCCGCGCGGTGCATGCACTGGGCAGCGAAGCCACCGACGCCTACGAAGGCGCGCGCAACACGCTGGCACGCTTCCTCAACGTGCGCCCCAGCGACCTGGTGCTGTGCAGCGGCACTACCTTCGCCATCAACCTGGTGGCGTATTCGTGGGCCCTGCCGCGGTTGAAGGCCGGCGACGTGATCCTGATCACGCGCATGGAACACCACGCCAACATCGTGCCGTGGCAGCTGGTCGCACAGCGTACCGGCGCCACCATCCGCGTGGCCGAGATCACGCCTGACGGCGCACTCGATCTGGATGCGCTGCGCGCGGCAATGACCCCGGAGGTCAAGCTGCTGGCGGTCACCCACGTGTCCAACGTGCTGGGCACGGTCAACCCGGTGCGCGAGATCTGCCGTGAAGCGCGCAAGCGCGGCATCATCACCGTGGTTGATGGCTCGCAGGCCGTGCCGCACCGCAAGGTCGACGTGGCCGCGATCGGCTGTGACTTCTACGCCATCACCGGCCACAAAATGTGTGGTCCGACCGGCACCGGTGCGCTGTGGGCGCGCCGCGAGCACCTGGATGCGATGCCGCCGTTCCTTGGCGGCGGCGAGATGATCAAGGAAGTCAGCTTCGACGGCACCGTGTTCAACGATGCCCCGCACAAGTTCGAAGCCGGCACCCCGAACATCGCCGGCTTCATCGGCCTGGGCGTGGCCGCCGACTACCTGCAGCAGCTTGGCCAGGAGAACGTGGAAGCACGCGAGGCTGAACTGCTGGCGCATTTCACCGAAGAGCTGCGCCGCGTCGACGGTCTGCGCATCATCGGCGAAGCACCGGAGAAGGCCGCCGTGGTCTCGTTCCTGATCGACGGCGCGCATGCCCACGACCTGGCAACCCTGCTCGACCTGGAGGGTGTGGCCGTGCGGTCAGGCCAGCACTGCGCGCACCCGCTGCTGCAGTACTTCGGTGTGGCGGCCACCTGCCGTGCCTCGCTGGCGTTCTACAACACCCACGCCGAGATCGAGCGCTTCATGACCGCGCTTACCAAGGTGCGCAAGCTGCTGGGCTGAGCCGGCACACCGGGGTCAGAGCCCTTTCGCGATGCGAAAGGGCTCTGACCCCACCAGCATTCCCGACAGCCGCCGTTGCGACTGCAATGCCCGCCGGATCGCCAGCAGATCCCCCGCCGGAATGCCCGCCTCGATGAACTCCACATAGCGCCTGCGCCGTTCATCCGCATCAGAACCCATCAGCTCGAATGCCGAATGCGGCTCGAGCAGCGCATTGGGCCTGCCACGCGCATTGGCGCGATAGCTGGACCAACGATAGTCGCCGGGATGCGCCACCTTCCCCGCCCGAACCGGGTTGAGCTCTATGTAGCGCTGGCAGGCCAGCAGATAGCGATCCGAATCCACCACCGTGGAGTGGAAGCGCCCCTCCCATAACGTGCCGGTGCGGCCCTGCCGATCATTCACCCGACGTACGTAGGCCCGGCTCACGGCCTGCATCATCCGGGACAACCCGCCGGATGCATCAGGCGTTGCCAGAAGATGGACGTGGTTGCCCATCAACACATAGGCGTGAACCCGGCAATGCTGCTGGTGCGCGTGATGACACAGCAGGCGAAGGTAGGCGGCGCGGTCGCCATCGGTGAAGAACACGGGCTGGCGATTGTTGCCGCGCTGGACGACATGTTGCGGGTATCCGGGCGCATCGACCCGTCGTGGCCTCGGCATGGGCAGCTCCTGGTAACAGAGGGTCAGAGCCCTTCGCTGCGCAAAGGGATCTGACCCCGAGCATCTGCCGATTCCGCGCCCGTGCCAGTCGGTCCATGGCCTGCCGTTGGGTCAGTAGACGCCGGGGGCAGAGCTCCTCCGCGTTGCGAAAGGGATCTGCCCCCTCCCCCCATTTGCGCCCGCCCACGCCCCACCTAGAATGGGGCCATGAGCACCCTGACCTTCCGCGCCGCCACGCCGGCCGACATCCCCGCCCTGATCGCCCTCGTCACCTCGGCCTACCGTGGCGACGCCAGCCGCGTTGGCTGGACCACCGAAGCCGACCTGCTGGATGGCGCCCGCATCGACGCCGAAGGCATCCAGGCCGACCTTGACCGCCCGCGCTCCACCATCCTGCTGGCCGAGCGCGGGGACCAGCTGGTGGCCTGCGCCCACGTCGCCGATGTCGACGGCAAGGGCTACTTCGGCATGTTCTCGGTCGATCCGGCCCAGCAGGGCGGCGGCGTCGGCAAGCAGCTGATGGATGCCGCCGAAGCACACGCCGCGCGCGAATGGAACGTACCGGTGATGCAGATGACCGTCATTGACGTGCGCGACGAGCTGATCGCCTTCTACGAGCGCCGCGGCTACAGCCGTACCGGCATCAAGAAGCCGTTCCCGTATGGCGACGAACGCTTCGGCATCCCCAAGCGCGACGACCTGCGCTTCGAGATCCTGGAAAAGCCGCTGGCCGGAGCCGCCGCGTGAGCGAGGCCTGGACCTTTGTCTGTGCCGGCAACGAGCTGCTGCCGGGCGAAATGAAGAGCGTGTTCGACGAAGTGACCGGCACGCCGATCGTGGTATTCAACCTCGACGGCGAGCTGTACGCACTGGAAGACCAGTGCACGCATGAAGAGTTCGAACTGTCCTCGGGCGAGTTCAACACGACCGAAGGCAGCGTGGAGTGCGTGCTGCACGGCGCGCGCTTCGACGTGCGCGATGGCCGCGCCCTGTGTGCCCCGGCCTATACGCCGGTGCCCAAGTTCCCGGTGAAGCGCGAGCACGACGCGGTCTGGACCCGCGACGACCGGGATTGAGGCGGCGCTCGGCCCGGAGAGCCCCGCAGAGGGCGCCTCGCGGGAGAGCATCCAACCATGGGGCGGATCCACTGAAGTGCACTGAGGGGCCCTCCAAGGCCCTTCCAGGCCATCCAGATCGGCAACCCGATTGCGCATATGCGAATCATTATCGTTGATGTTATTCTACGTAACATCTTCGTAACGACATCGACCCTGCGCCATGGCTTCGCCCGCGCCCACCGCCACGCTGTGCCAGCTCGCCCGCCAAGGGTGGCCACTGCTCGTGGCCGTGCTGCTGACGTTGCTGCTGGGCTGGTCGGCCTTGCACGAAGGGCGTGGCGGCGATCCGGCCGCGCACGGCTGGCAGGCACACGCTGAAGATCTGCTGCAGGCGATGCCGCTACCGCAACCGCCAGCCGACGAATGCCCGCAGCACGCCGCACCAGCACCGGAGCCTCCGTTCGATGGCGAGGGCACCTCGCCCTGCACCGGTCTGGTCCCTGCACGCGCCGCTCTGGTCGCGCGTATCCCGCTGTGGCGCTCCGATGCCCTGCGCTGGCAGTTGCATGATCCCGCGCTGCGGTTGAACCCCGGCCACGCACCGCCCGAACCGCACGCTAGCTGAGGCGCCCTGCGGCCGTTGCCGTGCGCCTGATTGCGTTTCCCGCCAGCCGAGCCTGGCTCGGCTCTACAGCACCCACTTCCCGCCTGTCGCCGCATGCCCATCTGCGCCGGCTCGCGCTCGCCCTTTCCCGATCCAAGCCACTACCCACAGTCATGACCCACATCACGTCCCGCAAGCACGCCCCGCGCGTTTCCCTGCTCGCCACCGCCACCCTGGCCGCGGGCTTTGCTCCGCTGGCTGCGCAGGCTGCCGACGGCGCCGACGCCGGTTCCCGCAACGCCACCGAGCTGGACAAGGTGCAGGTGCGCGGCAGCTGGTTCAACCCGTCCTCGCCGAAGTTCACCGCCGAGCTGCTGGACACCCCGAAGTCGGTGTCGATCGTGTCGGAGAAGCTGATCGCCGAAACCGGTGCGACCAACCTGCAGGATGCGCTGCGCATGGTGCCGGGCATCACCTTCGGTGCCGGCGAAGGCGGCAACCCGACCGGTGACCGCCCCTTCATCCGTGGCTTCGATTCGCAGAGCAACGTGTTCGTCGACGGACTGCGCGACGTCGGCTCGCAGACCCGGGAGATCTTCGACCTGGAGCAGGTGGAAGTGGTCAAGGGCCCGAGCTCGGCCTACGGCGGCCGTGACTCCGGTGGTGGCAGCCTGAACCTGGTGAGCAAGACGCCGAAGCTGAAGAACGAGACCAGCGCCAGCATGGGCATCGGTACCGACAGCTACGCGCGCGGCACCGTGGACGCCAACTACGTGCTGGGCGATGGCATCGCCGCCCGCCTGAACCTGATGAAGCACGAATCGGACATCGCCGGCCGCGACGCCGCCAACGTCAGCCGCTGGGGCATCGCGCCGTCGATCGCGTTCGGCCTGAACGGCCCGGCGCAGCTGATCGCCAGCCACTACCACATGCAGAGCGATGACCTGCCGGACGCGGGTGGCTTCCCCTACAGCAATCCGTTCTCCAGCGGCCCGAACGTGGCCAAGAACGGCGATGGCCGCCCGATGGTGCCGGACCGCAACAACTACTACGGCCTGGTCGACCGTGATTTCCAGCGCACCCGCGCCGACATCAGCACCCTGGATGCCAGCTACGACTTCGGTGGCCACAAGCTGCGCAACATCGCGCGCCTGGGCAACACCAGCAACGACTACCTGTGGACCCAGCCGGACGACAGCAAGGGCAACCCCAACCTGTACGGCACCTTGTGGCGTCGCACCAACACCCGTGCGGTCGACGTCAAGAGCTTCGCCGACCAGCTGGGCCTGACCGGTGCGTTCCAGACCGGCGCGCTCAAGCACAGCTACAGCGCGGGCGTGGAGTACAGCGACGAGAAGATGACCCGTGGCAGCTACCTGATGTCGCCGGGCACCGCCAATCCCCTTGAAAACAGCGCCAACAGCACTCGCTGCCAGGTGTCCGGCGCGGCCACCGGCTACAACTGCACCGACTTCAACAATCCGAACCCGAACGATCCGTGGGCGGCCGGTCAGATCGTCTATCGCAGCGACAAGGCACTGGACGTCGAGCAGCGCACCAAGACCACCTCGGCCTACGTGTTCGACACCATCGAGCTCAATGAGCAGTGGATGATCAACCTCGGCCTGCGCTACGACGACTTCCGTACCACCCTGACCACTCCGGTGGCCGGCAAGGCACCGACCCGCGTGCGCAACAGCAACGACTTCCTGAACTACCAGGCCGGCGTGGTGTTCAAGCCGGCCGCCAACGGCAGCATCTACCTGTCCTGGGGCACCTCCTCGACCCCGCCGGGCATGGACGGTGGCGACGGTTCGGACGGCCTGAGCGCCGCCGTGGCCGACCTCAAGCCGCAGGACACCAGGAACCTCGAGCTGGGCACCAAGTGGGACCTGTTCGACAAGCGCCTGAACCTGACTGCCGCGATCTTCCACACCGTGATGAACAACGCACGCGTGACCATCGACAATGGCACCAGCCAGAACGCCGGCAAGAAGGAAATCAACGGCTTCGAGCTGGGCTTCACCGGCCAGCTGACCGATGCCTGGAGCCTGTACGGCGGCTACACCTACCTGGACTCGGAACTGAAGGACAACGGTTTCGTCTGTGGCGCACCGGTGGGCCGCACCTGTCCGTCCAACGTCTACGTGCCGTCGCCGAACAACGGCAACGTGTTCCCGAACACCGCCAAGCACAGCGCCAACCTGTGGACCACCTACCGCTTCCCGATCGGCCTGACCATCGGCGCCGGTGCGTTCTACTCGGACAAGCAGTACGGTGACGTCGCCAACACCAAGTGGATTGCCAGCTACACCCGCTTCGACGCGATGGCCAGCTACGCGATCCAGGACAACATCAGCCTGCAGCTCAACGTGCAGAACCTGACCGACAAGACCTACTTCACCAAGGCCTATGCCTCGCACTACGCGAGCATCGCCCCGGGTCGCTCGGCCAGCCTGGCACTGAACGTGAAGTTCTGATGTAACTGCATTCCACCACGGCGGCAGGCTCTCCTGCCGCCGTTTTTGTTTCCGGCGATACTCACCCCATGGCAACCCGTACCCCCATCGACAGCGACGCTCTTGCCGCGCTGCTGCAGCACGATCCGCAGGCTGCCTTCGCACGCGTGCGCGACGCCGCGCAGGCCGGACAGGTCGAGGCACAACTGCTGCTCGCGCAGATGCACATGGAAGGCAAAGGCACCGCACAGGACGCCTCGGCGGCACGGCTCTGGTACGAGACCGCCGCCAACAACGGCGCGCCGATGGCGATGAACATGCTGGGCCGCTGCCACGAACTGGGCCAGGGCACCGCACCCGACCCGGTGCTGGCCGCGGTGTGGTACCGGCGCGCGGCCGACACCGGCCTGGACTGGGGCCTGTACAACCTGGCCAACCTGCTGGCCACCGGCCGCGGCGTGACCCAGGACCGCGCACAGGCACTGACCCTGTACACCCGTGCCGCACACCTGGGCCATGCCAAATCGATGAACCTGCTGGCCCGCCACCTCGAAGACGGGCTGGATACCGCACCCGATCCGCAGGCAGCGCTGGCCTGGTACCAGCGCGCGGCCGAAGCCGGTGATTTCCGCGGCCAGGCGAACTACGCCTCGATCCTGCTGCAGGCCGGACAGGTCGAGCAGGCCGTGCACTGGTTGCGGCTCGCACTGGCCCACGGCAGCCCGGCGTTCATGGCGCACATCGTGCCCGAACTGGCCGCGTCGCCGCATCCACAAGTGCGCGCCCTGGTCGCGCCGCCGTCCCTCTGAGGAGTCCCGCATGCTGCTGCACATCCCCGACATTCTCAGCGCCGACCAGGTGGCCGACTTTCGCCGCCGACTGGATGCCGCCGACTGGACCGATGGCCGCGAAACCGTCGGCCATCTGGGCGCGCAGGCCAAGCACAACCAGCAGCTGCCCGAGGCCTCACCGCTGCGCCGCGAACTGGGCGAGATCATCCTCGTCGCACTGGCCCGGCACCCGCTGTTCTTCAGCGCCGCGCTGCCGCTGAAATACCTGCCGCCGCGCTTCAACCGCTACAGCGGTGGCGGCACCTATGGCTTCCATGTTGATGGCGCGGTGATGAACCTGGCCAACGGCGAACAGCTGCGTTCGGACATTTCCTGCACCCTGTTCCTGTCGGCGCCGGACGAGTACGAGGGCGGCGAACTGATCATCAGCGACACCTACGGCGAGCACGAAGTGAAGCTGCCGGCCGGCGACCTGATCGTGTACCCGTCCAGCAGCCTGCACCAGGTGCGCCCCGTCACCGCCGGCGCGCGCGTGGCCTCGTTCTTCTGGGTGCAGAGCATGGTCCGCGACGATGTGCAGCGCCGCCTGCTATGGGAAATGGACGGCTCGATCGAGCGCCTGCGGCAGACCGGCGGCGACGCCGAGGCGGTGCTGCAGCTGACCGGCGTGTACCACAACCTGCTGCGGCGCTGGAGCGAGGTCTGAGCCCGGTCGGGCTGGCCTGCGACATTTTGGCAATCATTCTCATTTGCAACAGCTAACAGCTCTCATTACAATCACGCCCCGTTGATGCCGGCCGCTGCCGGCAGACCCCTGGGGACCCCTGCTTGCTGCGCCCGCTTCGCCCTCGTCCACTCATCCATCGCAAGATGGGCACCGCAATGCGCGGCCAGCGTCCTGCGCTGGCCAGCCTGCTGGCGTGGGTGGCGATGCTGGCGTTGCTGCTGGGCACCCTGCCGCTGCTGCCACACGGCCAGGCCGGAATGGCCGTGCAGATGCCGCTGGAAGAGCGCGGCGGCGAAGGCGCCTTGCAGGAAGAGGCACCGGCCAAGCTGCGCCGCTGTGCTGCCGCTCCGGTGAAATCAGCCGAGAAGGCACGCCCGCCGTTGCTGCTGGCCAGCCAATGGCTGCGCACCGAGCTTGAACTCATACCCGCCACGCCGGCCATGCCCGGCGTGCGCCCGGACTGGCCGCTGGCCGCTCCGGACACGCCCTGGGCCGATGCGCCCGGGCGCCGCCAGCAACGCGGCCAGGCGCCGCCGCTCGCCTGATTCACGGCCCCGCGTGACCGCCTGCGCGGTCGTGCCCGCGCGCCGCTGCCTGCTTCATCCCTGCCGCCCCTGACCGGGCCTCCCCGTGCATGCCGCGCCGTTCGCGCCTGGCATCGCACCACCCTGCATCCTTCGAGGTTACTGCCATGGCCCAGCGCCATCGTGTCCGTTCGTCCCTGTCCCGTACCCTGCTGACCAGCGCCGTGCTGGCGGCCATGACCGCCCCTGCCTTCGCCCACGGTGACGCTACCGGCGCGCCACAGACGCTGGACAAGGTGGTGGTCACCGCCTCCGGCTTCGAGCAGAAGGTGATCGATGCACCGGCCAGCATCAGCGTGGTCAGCCGCGAAGAACTCAGCAAGCGCCCCTACACCAACCTGGTCGACGCGCTGCGCGACGTCGAAGGCATCGACGTCGGCCTGGAGGCCACCGACAAGAACGGCCGCGCCACCATCTCCATGCGCGGCCTGCCGTCCGAATACACCCTGGTGCTGATCGACGGCCGCCGCCAGAGCAATGTCGGCCAGCTGTACCCGAACAATTTCGGTGGCGGCCAGTTCGCCTACCTGCCGCCGCTGGACGCGATCGAGCGCATCGAAGTCGTGCGCGGCCCGATGTCCACGCTGTATGGCTCGGACGCGATGGGTGGCGTCATCAACATCATCACCCGACGCAACCAGGACCGCTGGCACGGCGCCGTGACCCAGGGCTTCACCGTGCAGCAGGATGACCAGTTCGGTGATGCGCGCACCACCGACCTGTACCTCAGCGGCCCGCTGCTGAAGGACCGCCTCAGCCTGGCGGTGCGCGGCAGCTACTACGACGCCAAGGCCTCCAATCCGGAGTGGGACGCACTGACCCTGCCCGACGGCAGCCTGTGGGAGCGCAGCATCGGCTTCGGCGGCGGTGGCAAGTCGGTGGCCAACACCAACTGGAATACCGGCGTGCGCCTGGACTTCCGGGTCAACGATGACCACGAACTGTGGCTGGACTACGACGTGTCGCGGCAGAAGTACGACAACAGCGAAGGCCAGACCGGCACGCTGGACAGCCTGGCCAGCCTGTGGCGCGTCGGCAATGCGGTCATCCCCAACCCGAACGGCAGCGGCACCGTCACCCGCCGCGTGGTGCAGCCGCGCGTCGGCTACACCGCCTACCAGCGCTACGAGCGCGATCAGCTGTCGCTGACCCACCAGGGCCGCTACAGCTTCGGCACCTGGCAGACCTCACTGACCCACAGCAAGAGCAGCAACCTGGGTCGTTCGCTGCCGCTGACCCTGGACGAGCGCGCCAACCTGCAGACGCTGTGGAATGACGTCTGCCGCCGCACCGGCGCCGCCAACAACTGTGCGGCCGGCCGTGGCAATGCCCTGGCCGCGCTCAACCCGAGCGAGATGGCGCGCCTGCAGGCGTTCCTGCCGCGTCCGCTGCGCACCATGGAACTGGAAGGCTACGTGCTCGACACGATGCTCGACCTCGACTTCGGCGCGCACAAGCTGACCGTCGGCGGCCAGTACAACGACACCGACATGATCGACGGCGTGTTCGGCATGGATGGCGCCGGTTATCGCAGCAACACCAGGCAGAAGCACCGCATGTGGGCGCTGTTCGCCGAGGACAACTGGGCGCTGACCGATACCCTCACCGCTACCTTCGGCCTGCGCTACGACGACCACAACGTGTTCGGCAGCCACGTCAGTCCGCGTGGCTACCTGGTGTGGAACGCCAGCGATGCGTGGACCTTCAAGGGTGGCGTCAGCACCGGCTACAAGACCCCGCGACCGGACCAGTTGTTCCCGGGCATCACCGGCTTTGGTGGCCAGGGCGTGCTGCCGCTGGTCGGTTCCCCGAACCTCAAGCCTGAAACCAGCACCAACTACGAGCTGGCCGCCTACTACGAAGGCCAGCGCTGGGGCTTCAACGTCACCGGCTTCTTCAACACGTTCGAAGACAAGATCGCCAGCGGCGGAACGTTCCCGAACTGCGAAGTGGCGCGCGCCGGCAGCGGCTACTGCGTGGACATCGGCCCAGGCTGGGCAGCACTGGGCTACAGCACCTTCACCCAGAGCGTGAACATCGACAAGGCCGAGACCCGCGGCGCGGAACTGGCCGGTCATGTCGACCTGCTCGACACCCTGCAGCTGCGCGGCAACTACACCTGGACCAGGAGCGAGCAGACCAGCGGCCCCGACAAGGGACGCCCGATCTCAGGCACCACGCCGGCAAAGCACATGGCCAACGCCAGCCTCAACTGGCAGATCAACGAAGCGATCAGCCTGTCGCTGATCGGCGAAGGCCGCTACGACCGCTATCGCGACACCCTCATCGACAGTGCCGGCGCCCGCCACGTGCGCTATTACGAGGACTACACGATCTTCCACCTGGGCGGCAGCTGGAAGGCCACGCCGTGGCTGACGGTCAACGCACGGGTCAACAACCTGTTCGACAAGGACTTCGTTTCGCAGTCGTGCCTGCTGCTCAATCCCAGCGAGTTCAGTTGCGTGGATGACTACGCGACCAAGGACCAGCGCCGCAGCTACTGGATCTCGCTCAACGCGAAGTTCTGATCGCCGCGCCCTGCTGTGGTGGGTGCCGACCTTGGTCGGCACCGCTTCATCCACGCATGGCCTGGATCTACCGATCGGTAGTGCCGGCCGCTGGCCGGCAACCCGCAATGCCTGCTCCCGGGATACAGAACGACACGCAATTGCGAGCTATTCTCATCAATGATGTAATGGGCAGTCCTCGTCCGCCTCGAACCGTGCCGTGAGCCGTCCTGCCTCTTCCACCGTGCAGCAGCAACAGAATCGTGGCTTCTGGCTGCGGACGCTGCACCAGTGGCACTGGATCAGCTCGGCGGTGTGCCTGATCGGCATGCTGCTGTTCGCGGTGACCGGCCTGACCCTCAACCATGCCGCGAAGATCGAAGCCAAGCCCGAGGTACAGAACCAGCATCTGGAACTGCCGGCCGCGCTGCTTGGACAGCTCGGAACGCGCGAAGACGGCAACGCACCGATTCCGCGCCCTGCCCGGCAATGGCTGGACACGCAGCTGGGCATCGCCATCGGCGGACGACCGGCCGAGTGGTCGCCCGAAGAGATCTACCTGTCGCTGCCGCGCCCCGGCGGCGACGCCTGGCTGAACATCGATCGCGAGACCGGCGCGGTGGAATACGAATCGACCTCGCGCGGCGCGGTGTCCTACCTCAACGACCTGCACAAGGGCCGCAACGCGGGCCCGGCGTGGGGCTGGTTCCTGGACCTGTTCGCCGTGGCCTGCCTGGTGTTCTGCATCACCGGCCTGTTCCTGCTGCACCTGCATGCGCGGCAGCGGCGCATGACTTGGCCGCTGGTCGGCCTCGGCCTGATGATCCCGCTGCTGATCGCCCTGTTGCTGATCCACTGACTTTTCCCCGTTTCCGGAGCCGCCCCATGCGCGTCACCCTGACCATCGCCCTCAGCGGCCTGCTGGCCACCTCGCCGGCCTATGCCACCACCCTCGACATCAACGTCGAAGTGCCCAAGCTCAACGTGGCCGAATACCACCGCCCGTATGTGGCCGTGTGGCTGGAAGGCGCCGACCAGAAGGTCGCGGCCAACCTCTCGGTCTGGTACCAGCAGACCAGCAACAGCGAAGGCCACGGCACCAAGTGGCTGCCCGACCTGCGCCAGTGGTGGCGCAAGAGCGGCCGCACCCTGCAGGTGCCGGTGGACGGCGTGACCGGTCCGACCCGCCCGGCTGGCAAGCACGCGCTGTCGTTCAATGACAGGCAGCCGGCACTGAAGCAGCTGGCCCCGGGCAACTACACCCTGGTGGTGGAAGCGGTGCGCGAAGTCGGCGGCCGCGAACTGCTGAAGATCCCCTTCACCTGGCCGGCCACCGCCGCGCAGAACGGCAAGGCGCAGGGCGCCACCGAACTGGGCCAGGTCACCCTCGCCGTCAAACCATAACTGCCTGAGCCGGGGTCGGATCCCTTCCGCAGGAAGGGCTCTGACCCCATCGCCGTATCCCCCGGGGTCAGAGCCCTTTCCGATGGAAAGGGATCCGACCCCTTCCAACTGGAGTCTTCCGCATGAAGCGCACGCTCGTCCTCGCCGCCGCCCTGGCCGCTGCCCTTCCCTTCTCCGCCCTGGCCCACAAGGCCTGGCTGCTGCCCTCGCAGACCGTGATCGCCGGCAACGCGCCGTGGATCACCGTCGACGGTGCGGTCTCCAACGACCTGTTCTACTTCAACCACGTGCCGCTGCGCCTGGAATCGCTGGTGATCACCGCACCGGACGGCAGCACCGTGCAGCCGCAGAACGCGTCGACCGGCAAGTACCGCAGCGTGTTCGACATCGAACTGAAGCAGCCGGGCACCTACCGCATCGCGTCGGTCAACGATGGCCTGTTCGCCACCTACGAGCAGAACGGCGAGCGCAAGCGCTGGCGCGGCAGCGTTGCCACCTTCGGCGAACTGCCGAAGGACGCGAAGAAGCTGGAAGTGAGCCAGTCGGTCGGCCGCGTGGAGACCTTCGTCACCAACGGCGCGCCGAACGATACTGCGCTGAAGCCGACCAACCGTGGCATCGAGCTGGTCGCCGTCGGCCACCCGAACGATCTGTTCGCCGGCGAGGAAGCCACCTTCCGCGTGCTCGTCGATGGCAAGCCGGCGGCCGGCCTGGAATTCGAGATCGTGCGTGGTGCCACCCGCTACCGCAACGCACAGGACGAGCTGAAGGTCACCAGCGATGCCAAGGGCGAGATCAAGGTGACCTGGCCGGAAGCCGGCATGTACTGGCTGGAAACCGGCACCGAGGACAACAAGACGTCGGTGAAGCAGGCCGCCAAGCGCCGCCTGAGCTACGTCGCCACGCTGGAAGTGCTGCCGCAGTAATGACGTGGACCGCGATGCCGGGCAGCCCGGCATCGCACCCGCAACGCATCACCATGACCGATTCCCTGCTCGACATCGCCCGCCTCGGCGGCACCACCATGGGCACCACCTGGAGCGTGTCGCTGGTCGCGCCGCGCCAGCGCGACCTGCACCCGCTGCACGCCGGCATCCAGGCGCGGCTGGACGAAGTGGTCGCGCAGATGAGTACCTGGGAGCCCGGTTCGGACCTGAGCCGCTACAACCGCGCCGACGCGGGCCAATGGTGCGTGCTGCCGGCCGAGACCTGCCACGTTGTGGCCTGCGCGCAGGCCATCGCGTCCACCAGTGGCGGCGCCTTCGATCCCACCGTCGGTCCGCTGGTTGCACTGTGGGGCTTCGGTGCACATGCCGGTGAACGCCGCCAGCCCGACGACGCTACCCTGCAGGCCACGCGCGATCGCTGCGGTTGGCAGCGCCTGCAATGGCAGGACGATGCGCTGTTGCAACCGGGTGGGCTGGAACTGGATCTCTCCGCGATCGCCAAGGGCTTTGGCGTCGACCATGTCGCTGCGTGGCTGCGCACACAGGGCATCACTGCCGCGCTGGTCGAAGTCGGCGGCGAACTGGCCGGCTACGGCCGCAAACCGGACGGCCAGCCGTGGCGCGTGCTGGTGGAGTCCGCTCCGGAAGAAGATGCGCACACCAATACCCCGCCGCGGGTGCTGGCGCTGGAGGGCAAGGCGGTGGCCACCTCCGGCGATCGCTGGCACCAGTACCAGGTCGATGGCGAGGCCTACAGTCACAGCCTGGACCCGCGTTCGGGCAGACCGGTGCGCCAGGTTGCCGCGGCAGTCACCGTGGTGGCCGACGACGCCATGCACGCCGATGCCTGGGCCACCGCACTGACCGTGCTGGGCCGCGAACAGGGCATGGCGCTGGCCGAGCGCGAAGGCCTGGCTGCACGCTACCTGCAGCGTGCAGCAGACGGCCCGCAGGAATTCCTCAGCAGCGCCTTCCAGCGCCTGCTCGACGAGCAGAGCCCATGAGTACCCGGCCGTCGCGCGCGTGGCTCGGCAACGCGCTGGTCCTGCTTCTGCTGGCGCTGATCGGCTGGGCGCTGCTGCGCCTGCACCTCGGTGAAGCCTGGTGGCAGGGTGCGCCACCGGCGCGGCAGTCCCAGATCGCGGTACTCGCCACGGCGCTGTATGCGCTGGCCTGCGTTGCACTGTGGTGGCGTGGGCGCCCGCGCGACGATGCCGCAAGCGGAGACTCCGCGCCCATCCTGCTGGCCTGGTCCAGCCAGACCGGCTTCGCCCGCGAACTGGCCGAACGCAGTGCCGAGGCCCTGCGCGGTGCCGGCGTGCCAGCGCGCGTGCGCGGACTGCATGAGGTCGACGCCGCGTTGCTGGCCGGCAGCCAGCGCGCGCTGTTCATCGCCAGCACCACCGGCGAAGGTGATCCGCCCGACCACGCGCTGCCTTTCCTGCGCGGGGTGATGGCCACGCCGCCCTCGCTGCAGCATCTGCACTACGGCGTGCTCGCACTGGGCGACCGCAGCTATGGCCACTTCTGCGGATTCGGTCACCAGCTCGACCAATGGCTGCGCCAGCACGGCGCGCATCCACTGTTCGATGCAATCGAAGTCGACAACGCCGATCCGGCAGCGCTGCGTCATTGGCAACAGCTGCTGGGACAACTCGGCGATAGCGCCAGCGAACTGCCCGACTGGAGTCCGGCCGAGTACCAGCCGTGGACGCTGCTGCAACGCGAGCATCTGAACCCGGGCAGCCCCGGCGGCCCCGTGTATTGGTTGCGCCTGCAGCCCCCAGCCGATGCAGATGCGCAATGGCAGGCCGGTGACATCGCCGAGATCGGCCCACAGCACGCATCGCACACCGTGCGTGCCTGGCTGGACACACAACGCTTTGACGCGGACATCGTGCTGGATGACGGACAGACGTTGCTGGCACGCGTCGCGCGCTCGCACCTGCCCTCATTGGTTCCCCCGGGTGATCTGCCTGCATTGCTGGCGACCCTGCAGCCGCTGCCGCATCGCGAGTACTCGATCGCCTCGGTGATGGCCGACGGTGCGGTGGAGCTGCTGCTGCGCCGCCAACTGCGCGCCGATGGAACACCGGGCATCGGCAGTGGCTGGCTGTGCGAACACGCGGCCATCGACGAACCGGTGCAGCTGCGTCTGCGCCGCAACGACAATTTCCGTGGCGTGCCCGCCGATGTGCCGCTGCTGCTGATCGGCAACGGCACCGGCATCGCCGGCCTGCGCGCGCATCTGCACGAACGTGCCCGGAGTGGCGCGCGCCGCACCTGGCTGCTGTTCGGTGAGCGTACCGCCGCGCACGACTTCCACTTCGGTGAAGAACTGCAGGCGATGCTGGCCGACGGCACGCTGGCGCGGCTGGATGCGGTGTTCAGCCGCGATGGCGGCGCGCATCGCTATGTGCAGGACCGGCTGCTGGCCGAAGCGGCAACGCTGCGGCAGTGGGTGGATGAAGGCACGACGATCCTGGTCTGCGGCAGCCTGCAGGGCATGGCCCCGGCGGTGGATGCGGTGATCGAGCAGGTGTTGGGTACTGCGGGCAAGGAAGCGCTGTTGCTGGCCGGTCGTTACCGGCGCGATGTGTATTGAACGAACCATCGGGGTCGGATCCCTTTCCGCAGGAAAGGGCTCTGACCCCAACCACAGCCGCACCATGACGGCGTGCCCAGGCATGGTGACAACCTCACAGCTGTAGATCCACGCCATGCGTGGATGGCGCCCACCGGCGCCCAGGAATCATCCCGCTGCTGCACTGACCCGTATCGCCAGCAACTCGCCACCGCCCTGCAACGCGTGCCGCTGACGTTCGCCGGCCGCCAACCATGCGGTATCGCCCGCCTGCAACGCCGGCAGCCCGCTGTCGGCACCAAACTCCGCCTGACCGGCCAGCAGATGCAGCGCCCAGGCCACGCCCGGTTCGCAGAAGAAGAACATCGCGCCCACCAGCGGCCGGTGCAGCAGTTCGGCCTGCAGCAGCTCGCGCTTCCACATGAGGTTGAAGTCGTGGGTGGTGCCATCGACCAGTTCCCCGTGCAGTGTCTCCTCACCAGCAAACCGCACTCGTCCGTGTGGCGGCAGCACTTCCGCCACGCGTCCATCGTCGAAGCGCAGGCGCACGCCATTGCCCTGCAGCAACACCAGTTCGCGCTCCACGCCGGGGAAGGCAGAGAACGCGGCATCCTGTTCGATTTCGGCCACCGACAGGCGCAGCGCCCAGTCATCGCCCTGCGCGGGCAGGCGCAGGATCTCGCGGGTCCAGCCCAGGCCGTTGCGCCAACGTTCGCGGCGGTAGTCCAGGCTGGAGATCACCTGGCTCGGAGTGTGCAGCAGGGAGTCGATGTTCATCGGCGTATTGCATCATGCCGCGCGCCGTCGTGCATCACCGCGTGGCGAGCGTGCCCTGGCCACCGCACCCGCCGGCCAGCAGCTGCGAGTGCTTCAGCCAATCCTGGTCGGGGTAGTAAGCGAACACCATCGTGCCGCCACGCAACGCATCGATCAGCGGCCTGGCCACCGACAGGCGCACCGCCGGGCAACCCAGGCTGCGGCCCAGCCGCCCCTGCAGCTGCGCGGCAGCCGGATTCACGTATGGCGCACCATGGATGACGATGGCTCGGTCACGCGCGCGGTCGTTGAAGCCCGGTTCCAGCCCGGCCAGGCGCAGCGAATATCCATTGCCCCCCATGTAGGTCTCCTGCGCGGTGAACGCGCCGAGGCTGGACATGAAACTGCCATCGCGGTTGGAGAAGTGCTCGGTGCGGTTCTCGCCACTGTTGCGGCCATGCGCCACCCACTCCTCGAACAGCAGGCGCTGGTGGGCCAGGTCGAACACCCACAGGCGCGGCTCGGTGGACGGGCGCGAATAGTCGATCACGCTGAGGCGATCACCATTGATGCCCAGTTCCGGCCGCTGCAGCGCACAGCGCATGGCGTGCGCCGCCAACTGCAACACGTGGCGGTCGGCCTTGGGCGCACTGCGCGACAGCAGGGCAGCCAGATCATCGGCGCTGGTGGCAAGGGCGGGCGTCTGTGCCAGCGCCGGGGCGCTGGCCGAGGTCGCCAGCAGGCCGAACGCGGCCAGCCGGCACAGGCGGGATGCAGTCATGGGCACAACGAGGGCACTCAGTTGCCCTTGAGGGTGGACCCTGGCGGCTCGGATTCCAAGACCGGCTGCATTCCGGATTCAGCCGGGCTTGGGCGGACCGCCGGCAGCGAGGTCACCAGCAGGGTCGTGCCCGGCACCAGCACCTGGTACAGCTGGCGGGCGAAATCGGCCGGCAGCGCCATCGGCAGCGAGGGCGTGGCCAGCAGGTCCGGCGTGGCCTGGGCACGGTCCTGGCCCAGCAACGGGTAGGCCGTCCACTGGTGCAGACGCTGGTTCACGTCCAGCGGGCTGGGGGTGTCGCTGTAACCCTGCCCCATCACGAACAGCGTGGTGCCCTGGAACGCCGGCAGGGCGTCAGCCTTCAGCGGCGACTCGCCGATCATCACGCCATCGCGCAGCACGTACAGGCGCTGGTCGTGCAGGCTGACCAGGATGCCGACCTGCCCGGCCGGCGCCGCGCTGTCGTCCCACCAAGCCTGTGCCGGGGCTCCGCCCTCGGCCTCCGGCAGCGCCTGGCCACGCGCGTTCACCGGCGCCAGCACCGACGGATAGGCCAGGGTCATCGGTGAGCTCTTGGCATCGGCCACGACCACGGTATCGCCGCGCTGGGTTTCGCTGAACAGCTTCTGCGCGAAGGCCTGCGGCAGGCGCACGCAGCCGTGCGAGGCGGGATGCCCGGGCAGGCTGCCGCCATGCAGGGCGATGCCGTCCCAGGTCAGCCGCTGCATGTACGGCATCGGCGCGCTGTTGTAGAGGTTGGACCTGTGGTCCTTGTCCTTCTGCAGGATGGTAAACACGCCGGTTGGCGTCTCGTGCCCGGCCTTGCCCGAGCTGATCGTGGTCAGGCCGATGGCAATGCCGTTGCGGTAGACGTAGGCGCGCTGCTCATCGAGGCTGACCACCAGCACGATCGGACCGGTCGGCGAGATTTCCGGATGCCAGAGGTATTCGCCCGGCTTGAGGTCGGTCGGCCCGCGCACTTCAGCGCTGCTGGCTGCGGCAGCCGTGGGCTTGCCAGCCGCTGTCGGCGCAGCGGCATGGGCCAGCAGCGGCAGGGCCAGTGCAAGGGCGAGCATCAGGGTGGTGGGGCGGAGCGGGAGCATCCAGCGGGGGTCCTTTCCATGCGGTGCGGCCACCGTACACCATCGGCCCGTGGTGGCCGCGGCAAAACCAGGCGCCGGAAATGAAACTGCCCGGCGACACAGCCATGTGTCGTACCGGGCAATCGTTACGTCCTTGTCGGCCTGCTGCCGCCCCCTCGCATCCTGCGCTGTGGGGGTAGCGTTGCATCCTGCACGCGGCCGCGTCTGTCCTGTTTGTATCTCAGCCCCTTCCACAGGTCTGTGATGCCACCATCCTGGTGATTGGTGCCGCGTCCTGCGGCGGTCGGTGGTCACGGCCGTCCTGTCCGTGACCGCTGAACCAGCTTCCTGCCGGTTCCGACGATTCCTGCTGTCAGCGCCTCGGTACGGTTCGCACCGGTACCGATCCGGGTACCGGATCCGCCGGCAACAACCTGTTGCCTACGGTGATCCGCTGTCGATTCCGTTCGACGATTGCTTTCCCTATCCCCTTCACCTGCGTCAGGTCCTCGACGCGATGAAACGGGCCATGTCTGCGCCGGTGCTCGACGATCGCCTCGGCCTTGGCGGCTCCGACCATCGTCAATCCCTGCTGCAGCGCCTGGGCATCGGCGCGGTTGATGTCGATCGGTTCGGCGGCATGCGCCCCAGCGATCCCCATGACCAGCACCAGTGCCCTCAACACGACAAACCAAGGCACAACGTGTATCTCCTTGTGATTCTGGCCGCCCCGACCGGCAATCCCGTCGGTAGGAACAGTGTCCGTCACCACATGCACACAGCCTATCGGTTTCCCGGATTTCCGTAAGCCAGCCAAATACCCGACGTGATGTAGGAAAAACCCTACCCGTGGCACAGGCGTAGAATGGCCGGATCAGCCCATGCAACCGGAGTTTCAGATGGACAGCGCCAAGCTCGGCCAATTCGTCAATGACAAGTGGGACAGCGAGATCGTCCCGCAGTTGGTCGACTACATCCGCATTCCCAACAAGTCGCCGATGTTCGACGCCAATTGGGTGCAGAACGGCTACATGGAACAGGCGGTCACGCTGATGGAGAACTGGGCCAGGGCCCAGCAGCTGCCCGGCCTGAAGGTTGAAGTGGTGCGCCTGGAAGGCCGTACCCCGCTGATCTTCCTGGAAATTCCGGCCACCGGCGCCGAGACCGGCGACGACACCATCCTGCTCTACGGCCACCTGGACAAGCAGCCGGAAATGACCGGATGGGACGACGACCTCGGCCCGTGGACCCCGGTCCTGCGCGGCGACAAGCTGTATGGCCGCGGCGGCGCCGATGACGGCTACGCCATCTTCGGCTCGCTGGCCGCCGTGCTGGCGTTGCAGGCCCAAGGCCTGCCGCACGCGCGCTGCGTGGTGCTGATCGAAGCCTGTGAAGAGTCTGGCAGCTACGACCTGCCAGCCTATGTCGACCACCTCGCCGACCGCATCGGCAAGCCGTCGCTGGTGGTCTGCCTGGATTCGGGCTGCGCCAACTACGACCAGTTGTGGTGCACCACCTCGCTGCGCGGCCTGACCGGCGGCAATTTCACCGTGAAGGTGCTCAACGAAGGCGTGCATTCCGGCGATGCCTCCGGCGTGATCCCGTCCAGCTTCCGCCTGCTGCGCCAGATCCTTTCGCGCATCGAAGACCAGGAGACCGGCCGCATCCTGATCGACGGCATGAACGTCGAGATCCCGGCCGAGCGCCTGGAACAGGCCAAGCGCGCCGCCGAAGTGGTGGATACCGAGATCTTCGAGAAGTTCCCGATGGTCGACGGCCTGCGCCCGATGAACGAGGACCTGACCGAGCTGGTGCTCAACCGCACCTGGCGCCCGGCGCTGTCGGTCACCGGCGTCGGTGGCATGCCGCCGCTGGAATCGGCCGGCAACGTGCTGCGCCCGCAGACCTCGGTGAAGCTGTCGCTGCGCCTGCCGCCTACGGCCGATGGCAAGACCTGCGGCGAGCTGCTGAAGGAAGCGCTGCTGCGCGACCCGCCGAATGGCGCGCAGGTCACCCTGGACCTGGAAAAGGCCTCCACCGGCTGGAACGCCCCGGCCATGGCGCCGTGGCTGACCCAGGCCATCGACGACGCCAGCCAGGCCTTCTTCGGCAAGCCGGCGATGTACATGGGCGAAGGCGGCTCGATCCCGTTCATGGGCATGCTGGGCGAGAAGTTCCCGGGTGCCCAGTTCATGATCACCGGCGTGCTCGGCCCGCACTCCAATGCGCACGGCCCGAACGAGTTCCTGCACATCCCGATGGGCAAGAAGGTCACCGCCTGCGTGTCCAAGGTGATCAGCGAGCACTACGCGGCCAGCCTGCGCGGCGAGACCAGCGGTTCGCCGGTGGCTGCCGACAGCGGCACCCGCCACGGCGACCACGGCTGCTGCTGATCCGGCACCCGTGACGGACGCAGCCTGGCCTTGCTAGGCTGCGTCCACCCTTGGCGGAAATCGCGCGCATGAATGATCTGTTCGGCAGCAGCAGCTGGCTCTACATCATCCTGGTCGGCTTCTTCGTCGGCCTGCTCGGGCGTTTCTTCATGCCCGGCAACAACCGCATGGGCTGCCTGCTGACCATCGTGCTGGGCATCCTTGGCGCCCTGGTGGCCGGCTGGTTCGGCCAGTACATGGGCTGGTACGCCCCCGGTGAGCCGGCCGGTTTCCTCGGTGCGGTAGTGGGTGCGGTGGCCGTGCTGGCCGTGCTGCGCCTGTTCAGCGGCCGTCGCTGACCCCGTCCCTCCTTCCCTTCCTGTTCCCGACGTTGGCGCGCCCGGCGCGCCCGGATATGCCTGCATGACCGAACCCGCCTCCGATCCCCAGCGCAGCGCGCAGCGCCTGCAGTGGGCCCGTACCCAGCTCGATGATGCCAACGCGGTGGTCGAACGCGCCTCGGTCGATGCCGGCATGCGCAGCTACTGGCGCACCACCAGCACGCGCGGCAGCCACATCGTGATGGATGCCCCGCCGGGGCTGGAAGATCCGAGGCCGTGGCTGCGCATGCGCGGCCTGCTGCACGACAACGGCCTGCGCGTGCCCATGCTGCTGGCGCAGGATCTGCATGCCGGCTTCCTGCTGCTGGAAGATCTCGGCGGCCCGACCCTGGCCAGGATCCTCGACGAGCGCAATGCCGATGAATGGTTCGGCCGTTCGATCGAACAGCTGCTGCGCCTGCAGGCGATCCCGGTGCCGGCTGACTTCGGCCAGTTTGGCGAGGCGCTGCTGCAGCGCGATGCCGGCCTGTTCGATGAATGGTTCCTGCAGCGCCACCTGAAACTGGAGCTGGACTGCGGCGAGATCGAAGGCCTGCAGCTGGTGCATCGCCGCCTGATGGACAACGCGCTGGGCCAGGCCCAGCTGATGACCCATCGCGACTACATGCCGCGCAACCTGATGCCGGTCGACGATGGCCCCGCAGTCCTGGATTTCCAGGACCTGGTGCGCGGCCCGATCGCCTACGATGCGGTGAGCCTGTTCAAGGACGCCTTCCTGAGCTGGCCACTGCAACGCGTGGACGAATGGCTGGCGCAGTATCACGAGCGCGCCTGCGACGCCGGCCTGCCGGTGCCCGACCGCGCCACCTTCCTGCGCGATGCCGACTGGATGGGCATCCAGCGCCACGTGAAGATCCTGGGCCTGTTCTGCCGGCTGCGTTACCGCGACAACAAGGGCCATTACCTCGACGACGCACCGCGCTTCATCACCTATCTGGATGAAGTGCTGCCGCGCTATCGGGAACTGGCACCGCTGCAGCAGCTGCTGGACGAGCGCATCAAGCCGGCGCTGGCCGAGCTGGGTGCACCAATGCGCGTGGCCCGATGAAGGCGCTGGTCTTTGCCGCCGGCCTCGGCGAACGCATGCGCCCGCTGACCCTGCACACGCCCAAGCCGCTGCTGGAAGTGGCTGGCAAGCCGTTGATCGTCTGGCACCTGGAACGCCTGGCCGCACTCGGCGTGCGCGAGGTGGTGGTCAACACCGCATGGCTGGCCGAACAGTTCCCGGCGACGCTGGGCGATGGCAGCCAATGGGGCCTGCACCTGCATTTCCTGTACGAAGGAGCGACCCCGCTGGAGACCGGCGGTGGCATCCTCAACGCCCTGCCGGTGCTGGGCGATGCCCCGTTCCTTGTGGTGAACGGCGACATCTGGACCGATTTCGATTTCGCCACGCTGCCGCGCGAGCCGCAGGGCCAGGCGCACCTGGTGCTGGTCGACAATCCGGTTCAGCACGCGGACGGTGACTACCGCCTCGATACGCAGGGGGTGCTGCACCACGATCGCGAAGGACCGTGCCTGACCTATGCCGGCATCGGCGTGTACCGTCCTTCGATCGTGGCCGACTGGCGCACGGTGATCGGCGAGGCGCCGGGCAGCGAGCGGCTGCCGCCGAAGTTCTCGGTGGTGCCGCTGCAGAAGCATTTCATGGCGCAGGGGTTGATGACCGGGCAGCACCATCGCGGGCGCTGGACCGATGTCGGCACCGTGGATCGCCTGCGCGCGCTGGATGTGGAGTTGGCGGCGAACGGCTGAGCCCCTCGTGGCCGGTCGCGTAGAGCGGATCGCGTGCTTGGCCGGGCGGGTGGGCCATGCAGGGGACGCTGCAAGTACGTCCCTGTAAGCTCGATGGCGCCATCCATGGCGCCAACGCCCCTGCATGGCCCACCCGACCAGCCTCTGACAGTTTCCGTGGGCGTCCAGCCACGGAAAAGAAAAAAGAAAAGCAAAAGCGGGTCGCTTCGCTGCGCTTGCTCTGGTGACGACCAACGGTCGTCACCCACCACAAGCAAGACACGTGTCGACCAAGGTCGACACCCACCAACAGCAGTCAGCAGTCAGCAGTGCAGTACGCAGTCCCGGCAGATCGCGGGAACCTGTCGAAGGCGGGGTGGATCCGGTTGCGGGGGCGTGAGCCGCATGGATGCGGCGACCGAGCTACATGGACGTACTTGCAGCGTCCCCCGCAACCGGATCCACCCCGCCATCCCCACGGATAGCCAGCTTTTGACGTTGACGTTGCTTCTGCGGGTGCAGGGCGCAGCCCTGCAAACAAACCCCACCCTCAGTAGCGGGGCCGGCCTTCTTCCAACACCTGGCGCAGGAACGGCACGGTGATCCGCCGCTTCGCCGCCAGCGACTCGCGGTCCAGCCAGTCAAGCAGCGTGATCAACCCACCCAGCTCGCGCCCGGTGTGCGACAGCAGCCACTCGATGGATGCCTCGTCGATCGCCAGGCCGCGTCGCAGCGCGCGTTCGCGCAGCACCGCTGCCCGCCCCTCCTCATCCAGCGGCTGCAGCAGCACGCGCACGCACTGGCCCAGCCGTGAACGCAGGTCCGGCAGCACCAGGCCCAGCGCTTCCGGCGCCTTCTGCGCCGTGTACAGCACGGTCACGCCCGCGGCGCGCGCGCGGTTGTGGAAATCGAACAGCGCGATCTCGTCGTCGCGGTTGCCGGCAACCTCGTCCAGGCCGTCCAGCGCCACCAGCTCGCGCGCCTCCAGCCCATCCAGCGCCGCACGCACGCGGCCGGCCGCACTGGCCAGCGGCACATAGGTCGGCAGGCGCCCTGCCTGCTCGGCGCTGGAACACATCGCCAGCGCCTGGTGGGTCTTGCCCGTGCCCGCCGCACCTTCCAGGTAGACCCAATCGTGACTGGCACCCACCGCGATCGCGCGCAGCTGCGCCAGCGCGCCATCCGGCGCGCCGATGAAGGTCTCCAGGCGCTGGTCCCGCGGGTAATGCAGGGCCAGCGGCAGTTGCGGCACACCCATCACTTCAGGTCGGGGCCTTTTTCGTTCGGAACGATGATATGGGGCGCATCGACCACGCCGTCAAGCACGATTGCCGGCTTCTCGCCCACGTACAGCTCGCTCTGGCGGTAACGCTGGTGCGCGTAGCGCAGCAGCACGTTGGTCACCGCCGCCACCGGCAGCGCCAGCAGCATGCCGAGGAAGCCGAACAGCTGGCCGCCGGCCATCACCGCGAAGATCACCGCCACCGGGTGCAGGCCGATCTTGTCGCCGACGATGCGCGGGGTCAGTACGTAGCTCTCCAGCAGCTGGCCCACGGTGAACACCACGCCGACCAGGATCAGCAGCTTCAGGTCGAAGCCCTGTGCCTGCACCAGCGCGGCGATCACCGCCATCAGCACGCCGGTGGTCGCGCCCAGGTACGGGATGAAACTGATCAGACCGGCAATCAGGCCGATCAGCAGCCCCAGCTTGAGGCCGACCAGCGACAGGCCGCCGGCATAGATCACGCCCAGTGCCAGCATCACCAGGAACTGGCCGCGGATGAACGCACCCAGCACCTCGTTGGACTCACGCGCCAACGCGCTGATGGTGCCAATGTGGTTGCGCGGAATCACCGACGCCACGCGCTCGACCAGCTTGTCCCAATCACGCAGGAAGTAGAACGCCAGGATCGGCAGCAACAGGATGTTGACCACCCAGGTCACCATCGCGAAGCCGGAGCGCGAGACGTAGCCCATGAACGTGGTGGCGAAGCCGCCGGCCTGCTGCCAGTGGCTGCGCACCCATTCGATCAGGCGGTCCGGGTCCAGCCACTGCATCACTTCCAGGCCGGTCTTCTGCTCGAACCAGGGAATCCCCTTCTCCATCAGCCACGCCTGTGCCTGCGGGGCAACCGCGATCAGGGTGGTGATCTGGCGCTCGATCATCGGTACCAGCACCAGCAGCAGCGCCACGATCACCAGCACCATCGCCGCAAACACCAGCACTACGCCGGTCATGCGCGAGCGGCCGGTGGCCTCGATGCGGTCCACCAGCGGGTCACCCAGCCAGGCCAGCGCCAGCGCCAGCACGAACGGGGTCAGGATCGGCGCCAGCAGCCACACCACCCAGCCGATCAGGCCGGCGAACAGGATGTATTTCAGGCGGCGCAGGAACTGCGCGATTTCCGCTTCCGGGGTCAGAGTCATCGCAGGCGGTACTCGTTGCTGACCGGGGCGGCCACCGGGGTACCGGTGGTGTCGTCGATCGGAGCGGGCAGGGCCGGCAGCGGAGCGCTCGGCGCCAGCACGCCGTTGTCGCCCAGCATGCGGTTGAAGCCGGCCAGACCGGTGGTCATCTCCAGGTTCAGCTCCAGCTGGCCAGCCGAGGCATGCAGGGGGGTGACATTGCGCACCACCGGCACCTCGCGCAGGCCAGCGGCCAGACGCAGGTAGTCGTCGGCGCTGTTGATGCCGGTGACCACCACACGGTAGGTCCCGGCCTGACCGACGGCGGCGCCGGCCTTGGCATAGCGTTTGACCAGCGCATCGGCGGCGCCGTCGGCACCGGCCGCCATCGCGCGCATGGCGTTGGCGTCCTTGCTGGTCCACTTGTTCAGTTCACGGCCGTTGTCGACGAACACCCAGTCCGCCTGCCAGCCGCCATTGGCGCGGTACAACTTGCCGATCAGCTGCATCGGCGGCGAGTAGCGCGAGGAGGCACGGGCCACGGCGGCACTGTCCTGGCGCCAGATCGCACCCGCCAGCGCCTGTTCGGCGGCGCCACCACTGGGCAGGCCCAGCTTGTAGCCGCGCTCGATGGCGCGGTTCAGCAACGGCCGGGCGGCGTTGGCCTGCTGCACGCTGACCAGGCGCGGGCCACTGCCATCGTCGACGGCCAGCCACAGCACCGGCTTCGGTCGCGGCTGCGGCCACAGCGGCAGGCCCAGCGCCGACACCAGCGAGTCGACATCATCCTCGCGGAAGCGGGCCACCAGCAGGGTACGGAAGCTGGGGGCGCCACTGGCGCCCACGCTCTGATCCTGCTTGTAGTCGTAGCTAGCCACGTAGTCCTTGGCGTTGCGCAGCGCCTGCACCACGCCGGGGCGGGACATCACGCTGCGGTCGCCGGACAGCTTGCCCAGTACCACGCTCAGGGCGCGGGCCAGGGCGCCGTTGCGATCGGCCTCGGCTTGGCTGTTGACGGGCACTTCGGCCTCGTACGCGCCACTGGCGGTGGCGACATCACCCTCGGTGCGAAGGCCGCTCTGGGCCATCGTGGCCACCGGCAGGCTCAGCGCAAGGAGCAGGGTCAGAATCAGGCTGCGGCGCATCAGGACATCCATTGGCTCGACGTATCCGGGGGAATTGTTGCCCGAATACGGCCTTTGCGCCAATGCGGCCTGTTAAAATCGCCCGTTCAACCCCTGCCAGCGCCGACGCCCGTGACCAACACCCCGTCTTCCGCCCCCTCCCCCCTCACCTACCGTGACGCGGGGGTCGACATCGACGCCGGCAATGCGCTGGTCGAGCGGATCAAGCCCCTGGTCAAGCGCAGCTTCCGCCCGGAAGTGATGGGCGGCCTGGGTGGCTTCGGTGCCCTGTTCGACCTGTCCAACAAGTACCGCGAGCCGGTGCTGGTGTCGGGTACCGACGGCGTGGGCACCAAGCTGAAGCTGGCCCACCAGCTGAACCGCCACGATACGATCGGCATCGACCTGGTCGCCATGTGCGTGAACGACGTGCTGGTGCAGGGCGCCGAACCGCTGTTCTTCCTGGACTACTTCGCCACCGGCAAGCTGGACATCGACACCGCCGCAGCGGTCGTGGGCGGCATCGCCAACGGCTGCACCGAGGCCGGCTGTGCGCTGATCGGCGGCGAAACCGCTGAAATGCCCGACATGTACGCCCCCGGCGAATACGACCTGGCCGGCTTCACGGTCGCCGCGGTGGAGAAGAGCGAGCTGAAGGACGGCGCCAGCGTGGCCGCCGGCGACGTGCTGATCGGCATCGCCTCCTCCGGCCCGCACTCCAACGGCTACTCGCTGGTGCGCCGCATCTACGACCGCGCCGGTCGCCCGGCCGATCTGGAGCTGGAAGGCGGCGTGAAGCTGGTCGATGCGCTGATGGCACCGACCCGCCTCTATGTGAAGCCGATCCTGTCGCTGCTGAAGTCGCACGGCGAGGCCATCCATGGCATGGCCCACATCACCGGCGGCGGCCTGACCGAGAACATCATCCGCGTAGTGCCCGACGGCCTCGGCCTGGACATCCAGGCGTCGTCATGGACCCTGCCGCCGGTGTTCCAGTGGCTGCAGAAGGAAGGCGCGGTGGCCGACAGCGAGATGTGGCGCACCTTCAACTGCGGCATAGGCTTCGTGCTGATCGTCGCAGCGGACCAGGTGGCTGCCGTTTCCGATGCAGTCAAGGCGCAGGGCCTGGAGCACTGGACCATCGGCCAGGTGGTCACCGCCGAAGGCGCCGAACGCGTCCACATCGGCTGACGCCGGCAACCCAGGAGCCCCGCATGGACGCAACGCCCCCTTTGTCGCCCGCCCCCGTGCCGCCGCCGCTGGCGACGGTACCGCCGTTCAGCGCGCAGGATGCCGACCACCTGCGCATGCTGGCCATCGCACACTACGTGGTCGGTGGCCTGATCGTGCTGTTCTCGCTGATCTTCATCCTGCACATCGTGATCGGCATCGCCGCGTTGACCGGCAGCCTGCCGATGAAGTCCGGCGGCGGGCCCTCCTCGCTGGAGGAACAGCGCCTGATGGGCTGGGTGTTCACCGTTCTCGGCTGCGTCGTCGTGTTCGGTGGCATCACGCTGGGCGCGTTCGTGGCCTATGCCGGCCGCTGCCTGTCCCGCCGCCGTCGCCATCTGCTGTGCCTGATCGCGGCTGGCCTGGCCTGCCTGTTCACGCCGGTCGGCACGGTGCTGGGGGTGTTCAGCCTGATCACCCTGCTGCGCCCGCAGGTCAAGGCCGCCTTCGACCTTCCCGCCGCGACCGCATGACCGCCTCCGGCAATCCGCCGCCGCTGCCGCATCAGACCCTGGCACAGCTGCAGCTGACCAGCCATCTGCAGACACTGAGAGTGCTGTTCTACGCCTTGGCCGGTTTCCACTGGGTCGCCACAGTGGCGTTCCTCGGCCTCAGCGGCTGGGTGGCCCAGTCGCGCGGGTTGGAGGATGCCTGGATGCTGACCACGGTCTATGCGTCCATGGCCGTGCTGGCCGCCGTGCTGGGGTTCGTGCAGCTGCACACCGCGCGCCAGCTGTCACATCGCACCGGGCTGGCCTGGTGCCAGCGCGCGGCGTGGCTGGGCGTGCTGGCTGGACCACTGGGCATGGCGTTGGCCGCCTATGCCTGGGTGTTCCTGTCCAAGCCGGAGATGGCTGCGCTGTTCGACCGCGGTGATCACCTCAGTGCCTGAACCTGGCGGCAGACGCCGCGCCCTATCCTGATCGATTTCCCATGTCCGCGCCTGCCCTCCCGACGTCTGCTTCGCCCACCACCCGCCGCTTCCCGGGCCCGAAGAAGTGGGCTTTCGCCGCCGTACTGGCGGTCTTCGCGATCAGCTGGATCCACCCGCTGTGGCCCACCGAGCAGGCCCTGCACAGCACGCTGACCGTGGTCGGTCTGGCCGCCCTGCTGTGGGTTGACCGCCGCGGCGGCTGGCTGGGCAACGGCGCCTTCATCGCCATCTGCGGCTTCATCGCCCTGCACTGCGTGGCGGCGCGCTGGCTGTATTCCAACGTGCCCTACGACGCCTGGGCGCAGATGCTGACCGGCTGGTCGCCGAATGCGGCCTTCGGCTGGCAGCGCAACCATTTCGACCGCCTCATCCACTTCCTGTTCGGCGTCTGCTTCACCCCCGCACTGCTGCAGCTGGCCCGTCATGCGTGGCCGGCGCTGCGCCTGGGCCAGGCCTTCACCCTGGCGGTGATGACGGTGATGTGTGCCAGCCTGGTCTACGAATGGTTCGAATGGGCCATCGCGCTGGCGCTGTCGCCGGATGCCGCCGAAGCCTACAACGGCCAGCAGGGTGACATGTGGGATGCGCATGCCGACATGCTGATGGCGACCGTCGGCAGCCTGCTGACCTGGCCTCTGATCCGCCGGAGTTGCCTGCAATGACCGCCCCAACCCGCATCGCTGTGCTCGCCTCGGGCCGCGGCAGCAACCTGCAGGCCATCCTCGACGCGATCGGCAGCGGCCGCCTGCCGGCCGAGGTGGTCGGCGTGTTCTCCGACCGCCCCGCCGCAGAGGCCCTGCTGCGTGTCGATGCCGGCCTGCGCTGGGCGCATGCACCGAAGGAATTCAGCGACCGCGCCAGCTACGAGCAGGCGCTCGGCGATGCGCTTGCCGCGGTACAGCCGGACTGGATCGTCTGTGCCGGCTACATGCGCATCCTTGGTCCGGCCTTCGTGCAGCGTTTCGATGGCCGCCTGGTCAACATCCACCCGTCGCTGCTGCCGCTGCACAAGGGCCTGGACACCCACGCGCGGGCGCTGCAGGCCGGTGACGCCGAGCATGGCGCCAGCGTGCACCTGGTGGTCCCCGAACTGGATGCCGGCGCGGTGCTGGCGCAGGCCCGCGTGCCGGTGCGGCCCGGCGATGACGCGCAGGCGCTGGCCGCACGCGTGCTTGCGGTGGAGCATCCGCTGCTGATCGCCACACTGCAGCTGCTGTGCGAGGGCCGCCTGGCTGAACGGGAGGGTCAGCCCTGGCTGGACGGTCACCCCCTGTTTAGCCCCTTGGCCCTAGATTCCGCCGGAAACCTGAACCGGTAACGCTCTTGCACACGCCCCGCTGACTGCGGGGCTGGCATCCTGCCCCCTCCTGCGGTTCCTGTCCTCCATGAAGACCACGACGCTGCTGTCCACTTCACTGCTGTTGTCGCTTGCCGTGCTTCCCGCTGTGGGCTGGGGCCAGGCGCAGCCGCCTGCGGCTTCACCGCCGCCCACACCCGCTGCGCTGCCACCGAACGAGCCCAGTGTGCCGCTGTTGCCGGCACTGGCCTGGGAGCCGCCGCCGCTGCAGCCGTTCACCGCCACCTACCAGGCCTTCTACAAGGGCAAGGAAGCGGGTGATGCCAGCATGCAGGTCACCCACACCGGCGGCAGCCAGTGGCGCGTGGACATGCAGGTGGTCGGCCGCCGCGGCTTTGCCAGCGTGCTCGGCCTGAATATCGAGCAGAGCACGGTGTTCGAGGAGCGCAGTGGCGTCTACGCACCGCTCAGCCAGAGCACGGTGCGCAAGGGCCTGTTCCTGGGCAAGAAGGCCGTGGGCACTTACAACTGGCAGGCCGGCACCGCGCAATGGACCGGCGACGTCAAGAAGGAGCGCGCGCAGCCGATTCCGCTGCGGGCCGGCGACCAGAGCGCGCTGCTGATCAACCTGGCGATCATGCGCGATGCGCGTCCGGGCGCCACCATGCATTACCGCTACGTGGACATGGGCAAGGTCCGCGAACACGACTACCAGGCCGCGCCGCAGACCGAGAACGTCGAGGTCGGCGACCTGTCCTACAACGCGCTGCGGGTCTACCGGACCAACGGTGGCAGAAGCGAAACCATTCTCTGGATCGCCAACGGTGTCCCCACCCCGGTGCGCATCCTGCAACGCGAAGACGGCGAAGACCGCGTCGACCTGCGCCTGATCGAATACCAAGGAGTCTGAGCATGAATACCCTGACCCGCCCCCTCACCTGGATCGCAGCCGCTGCCCTGACCGTGGCCAGTCTGCCGGCCATGGCGCTGGAACCGTTCAAGGCGGATTACCTGGCCAGCTACATGGGCATGCAGGCCAACGGCACCATGACCCTGGCCAGCGAAGGCAGCAACAGATGGCGCTACAGCCTGCAGGTGAAGAACCAGCTGGCCGACCTCAGCCAGAGCACGGTGTTCGAGGAAGTGCGTGGCCAGCTGCGCCCGCTCAGCAGCCAGGACCGTTCGGCACTGCTGGTGAAGAAGCGCAACGTGCAGGCCAACTACAACTGGACCAGCAACCAGGCCACCTGGACCGGCGACATCAAGCCGGACCGTGCGGGCCCCATCGCGCTGAAAGCAGGCGACATGGACGCGCTGCTGATCAACCTGGCGATCGCCCGTGACCTGGCCGCCGGCAAGCCGCTGACCTATCGCATGGTGGACGAAGGCCGGATCAAGAACATGACCTACCGCGTGATCGGCAAGGAATCGATCACCGTGGCCGGCAAGAGTTATGAGGCGACCAAGGTCTCGCGCGCCGATGGCAACAAGGAGCTGATCGCCTGGATCGTGCCGGACTTCCCGGTGCCGGCGCGCATGCTGCAGCGTGAGAGCGGCCGCGATGCGCTGGACCTGACCATCAAGGCGATGAACTGACTGGAGATCCACGTCATCCACGCATGGCGTGGATCTACTTCACGTTCCAGTAGATCCACGCCATGCGTGGATGCGTGTATCCCAAAAAAACGCCCGCTTTCGCGGGCGTTTTCTTATTTCTTCGCTTCGGCCGGTTTCTCTTCGGCCGCCTTGAACTCGGTGCGGCAGTCCACGCGGATCTGCTCACCGGTGCTGCGCCAGACGAAGGTGCGGCAATGACGGTTGCCGTCCTGGCTGTCGTTCACTGCGACCGCATAGAACGACTCGATGATTTCATCACGCGAGACCGTACCATCGCCGTTCCAGTCCATGTCCTTCTGCTCGATGCCCTGGGTGATGGCGATGTTGGCGTACCAGGCATAGCCCAGCCACGCCAGCACGATCAGCACCAGGGCCAGCAGCGCCTTGCGACGCGGGCTGAACTTGCCGCGCAGGATCATGGCACGCGCCGGATGGTGGCGCCGAGTGAAGACAGCTTCTCTTCGATGTTCTCGTAGCCACGATCAAGGTGGTAGATGCGGTCGATGGTGGTATCGCCGCTGGCCATCAGGCCGGCCAGGATCAGCGAGGCCGACGCACGCAGGTCGGTCGCCATCACCGGTGCGCCGCTCAGGTGCTCGCTGCCACGCACGATGGCGGTGTGGCCTTCGACCTGGATGTCCGCGCCCAGGCGCAGCAGTTCGTTGACGTGCATGAAACGGTTCTCGAAGATCGTTTCGTTGATCACGCCCACGCCATCGGCCACGCAGTTGAGCGCCATGAACTGCGCCTGCATGTCGGTCGGGAATGCCGGGTACGGCGCGGTGGTCAGGTTGACCGCCTTCGGCCGCCTGCCCTGCATGTCCAGGGTGATGCTGTCGTCGGTGGTCTCGATCTTCGCACCGGCCTCGACCAGCTTGGACAGCACCGCGTCCATGGTGTTCGGGCGCGCACGGTTGACCGTGACCTTGCCACCGGTCATCGCTGCGGCCACCAGGAAGGTGCCGGTCTCGATGCGGTCGGGCAGCACTTCGTGGCGGCCACCGGACAGGCGCTCGACGCCCTCGATCACCAGGCGGGCGGTGCCCAGGCCTTCGATCTTCGCGCCCAGCGCGATCAGGCAGTGCGCCAGGTCGGTCACTTCCGGTTCCATCGCGCAGTTGTCGAGGATGGTGGTGCCTTCAGCCAGCACCGCGCCCATCAGCACGTTCTCGGTGCCGGTGACGCTGACCATGTCGAAGGTGAAGTGGCCACCCTTCAGGCGCTTGGCGCTGGCCTTGATGAAGCCGTTCTCGACCACGATCTCGGCGCCCAGCGCCTGCAGGCCCTTGATGTGCTGGTCGACCGGTCGCGAGCCGATCGCGCAGCCGCCCGGCAGCGACACTTCGGCGGCGCCGAAGCGGGCCAGCAGCGGGCCCAGCACCAGGATCGAGGCGCGCATGGTCTTGACCAGCTCATACGGTGCGACGTGCTGGTTGACCGGACGCGGGTCGACCACGATCGCGCTGCCGCGCGACAGCGTGCCCTGGTCGATGGTGACCTTGGCGCCCAGCTCGCCCAGCAGCTTCACCGTGGTGACCACGTCGTGCAGGTGCGGCACGTTGGTGATCTCCACCGGCTCATCGGCCAGCAGGGTCGCGCAGAGAATGGGGAGGACGGCGTTCTTGGCGCCGGAGATGCTCACTTCACCGTGCAGCGCAGCGCCGCCGGTCACAACGATCTTGGCCATGTATTCGGGATCTTCTGCGGTTCAGCCGGCTTCGGCCGGGGTCACGGTTTTCAGCGCCAGCGCGTGGATCGCGCCGCCCATCAGGTCGCCCAGGGTGGCATACACCATGCGGTGGCGGGCCAGCGGCATCTTGCCGGCGAAGGCCTCGCAGACCACGGTCGCTTCGAAATGCACGCCATCGTCGCCCTGCACGTCGGCGCGGGCGCCGGGCAGGCCGGTTTCGATCAGATTGCGGATGGTGTCGGCGTCCAACGGGCTTTCCTAATAAAATGTGGGTCCATTCTACTTCCGCTGCGTGGCGTCCGCATGGCCGAATCCCTGTTGCCCCCCCGTTCCGTCGACCCTGCCGGCCTGGTTGCCAGTGGCCGCCGCGTGTTCGAGATCGAGCGGCAGGCGCTGGATGCCGTGGCCGACCGCCTTGGCGAGGCCTTCCAGCAGGCCTGCCAGGCGATCCTGGCCAGCCGCGGGCGGGTGGTCGCCACCGGCATGGGCAAGTCCGGCCACATCGCCCGCAAGATCGCCGCCACCCTGGCGTCCACCGGTACGCCGGCGTTCTACGTGCACCCCGGTGAAGCCGGCCATGGTGACCTGGGCATGATCACCGAAGACGACGTGGTGCTGGCCCTGTCCTATTCGGGCGAGTCCGACGAGGTGCTGATGCTGCTGCCGGTGCTCAAGCGCCAGGGCAACGTGTTGATTTCCATGACCGGCCGCCCGCAATCGAGCCTGGCCACCGCCGCCGACATCCACCTGGACGTGAGCGTGCCGGCCGAAGCCTGCCCGCTGGCGCTGGCGCCGACCTCCAGCACCACTGCCTCGCTGGCGATGGGCGATGCGCTGGCCGTGGCCCTGCTTGACGCGCGTGGCTTCACCGCCGATGACTTCGCCCGCTCGCACCCGGCCGGCAGCCTCGGCCGTCGCCTGCTGCTGCACATCACCGACGTCATGCACACCGGCGACGACCTGCCCAGCGTGGGCGCCGACGCCAGCCTCAGCGAGGCGCTGGTGGAAATGAGCCGCAAGCGGCTGGGCATGACCGCCGTGGTCGACGCCGACGGCGTGCTGATCGGGCTGTTCACCGATGGCGACCTGCGCCGTGCGCTGGACAGCGCGCTGGACGTGCGCACGGCGAAGATCGCCGATGTGATGACCCGCAACCCGCGCACCATCGGCGCCGACCAGCTGGCGGTCGAGGCCGCCCGCCTGATGGAGACCCACAAGATCACCGGCCTGATCGTGGTTGATGACCAGGGCCGCGCGGTTGGCGCGCTGAACATTCATGACCTGTTGCGGGCCCGGGTGGTTTAACCGACAGTCCGTAGACCCCATTCAGTCTGTAACGCTGCACCCGCCCATAACGAGCCTGCCGCCCTGATGCCCTGGTCCCCCCTGCCCGCCTTCCCCGCCCACCTGCATGCCGCTGCGGCCCAGATCCGCCTGGCCTGCTTCGACGTGGACGGCACCCTCACCGACGGTCGGCTGTACTACGACAAGGACGGCAACGAGAGCAAGGCGTACTTCGTGCAGGATGGCCTGGGCCTGAAACTGCTGCAGCAGCACGGTATCCACCCCGTGCTGATCACCGCGCGCAACAGCCAGTCCGCGCTCAAGCGCGGCGCCGACCTCGGCATCGACACCCAGATCGCCGTGGGCGACAAGCTGGCCAGCGTGCAGGCGCTGTGTGCGCAGCACGGGATCGGCCTGGAACAGGTGGCGTTCATGGGCGATGACCTGCCCGATCTGGCGCCGCTGGGTGCGGTCGGCCTTGCGGTGGCCCCGGCCAATGCCCATCCGTGGATCGCCGAACGCGTGCATTGGCAGACCCGCGCCGAGGGTGGCCGTGGCGCCGCGCGCGAGCTGTGCGACATCCTGCTGGCCGCCCAGGGCCGCACGGATGCGGTGCTGGCGAGGTTTGGCGCATGAACCTGCCCACCTTGAACTGGCGCACCGTGCTCGGCATCAGCCTGCTGCTGGCCGCCCTGCTGAGCAGCTGGGCGGCGCTGCGCAACCGCGACAAGGGTCCAGCCACGGGGGGCCAGGAAATCGGCGTGGATTACATCCTGCATGACTTCCAGATCGTTGCCCTGGATGAGCACGGCAAGGAATCGACCACCCTGCGCGCACCGCGGCTGGAGCGCCAGCGCGGCGACCAGACCATCAACATCGCCACCCCGCTGTTCGAGATGCCGGACAAGGATGGCAAGCACTGGACGCTGCGTGCCGAGACCGGCTGGCTCAGCGCCAAGGGCGACGAGATGAAGCTGCGCGGCAAGGTTGCCGGCGACAGCCCGGCGGGCCCGGGCGTGGTGCCGACCACCTTCCGCACCGACCACCTGGACGTGTTCCCGAAGGAGAACCGCGCCCGTACCGACGCCCTGGTGACCATGACCCGCCCGGGCATGGAACAGTCCGGCGTCGGCTTCGAAGTGGATTCGAAGAACAACACGTATCATTTCCTCAGCCAGTCCAAGGGCCGTTACACGCCCAGACGCTGATTCCGCCGCCAGCCCGCGACGTCTCCGGACAGGCGCAGGGCCGGCAGCCCCACCCTCCGCCCCCGGCCCGCCCGGCAGGCCCCCACCGGTAGAACGGACCCCGATGAAGATTCCCTTTGCCGCCGTACTCGCGCTCGGTCTTCTTGTCCCCAGCGCCGCCTTCGCCAAGTCCACCGACCGCAACGAAGACATGCACATCGATTCCGGCGCCCAGTCCGGCATGCTCACCGGCGACGGCAAGACCGTGCTGTCGCAGGGCGTGATCATCACCCAGGGCACGCTGGACCTGCGTTCGTCCGAGGCCGAGATCTACCTCAAGGACGGCGAGGCCGTGCGCGTGGTGTTCACCGGCAAGCAGGCCAAGATGAAGCAGCAGCTTGATGACGGCACCTGGATGGATGCGCTGGCTGATCGCATCGACTACGACATCAAGACCGAGATCATCACCCTGACCGGCAACTACAAGGTCACCAGCGCGCGCGGCACCAATGCCGGCCAGCGCATGGTCTACAACACCCGCACCGGCGAGATGAACTCCGGTGGTGACGGCAGCCGCGTGCGTACCGTCATCCCGCCGAAGAACAAGACCCCGGCCGCGCCTGCGGCACAGCCCAAGGCCACCACGCCGGCACAGCCGGCCGGGAGCAGGAAGTAATGCTCGTCGCCAAGGGCCTGCGCAAAAAGTACAAGCAGCGCGAAGTGGTCAAGGACTTCGGGCTGACCCTCGATGCGGGTGAAGTGGTCGGCCTGCTCGGCCCCAACGGTGCCGGCAAGACCACCTGTTTCTACATGATCGTCGGTCTGGTGGCCGCCGATGCCGGCAGCATCGTGCTCGACGGCAAGGACATCACCGGCGACCCGATGTACACCCGCGCCAAGCAGGGGGTGGGCTACCTGCCGCAGGAACCGTCGGTGTTCCGCAAGCTTACCGTGGCCGACAACATCCGCCTGGTGCTGGAACTGCGCGAGGACCTGGACTCGGCCGGCCGCGAGCGCGAATTGAACGGCCTGCTCGACGAACTGCAGCTGGGCCATGTCGCCGACCAGCTCGGCGCCAGCCTGTCCGGTGGCGAACGCCGCCGCTGCGAGATCGCCCGCGCACTGGCCGCACAACCGCGCCTGATCCTGCTCGACGAACCGTTCGCCGGTGTCGACCCGATTTCGGTCGGCGAGATCCAGCGCATCGTCACCCACCTCAAGCAGCGTGGCATCGGCGTACTGATCACCGACCACAACGTGCGCGAGACCTTGGGTATCTGCGACCGCGCGTATATCCTCGCCGAGGGCAGCGTGCTGGCCCAGGGTTCGCCGGAGGCGATCCTGGACAACGCCGATGTACGCCGCGTCTACCTCGGGGATTCCTTCAAGCTGTGAAGCAGTCGCCGGGTCCCTTTCCTTCCTTTCGGCACAGGCATGAAGACTCGGCTGCAGACATCGTTGGGACAGCAACTGGTGCTCACGCCCCAGTTGCAGCAGGCGATCAAGCTGCTGCAGATGTCGGCCACCGAACTGGAGCTGGAGATCGCGCAGGCAGTGGAAAGCAACCCACTGCTGGACTGGGCCGACAGCAACGACAGCAGCGCCGCCAACGAAGGCAGCGATGGCAACGACAACGAAGCGCCTGCAGAGCGCAGCGATGAGGGCGACGACTGGGCGCCGACCGAACTGGACTGGACGACGACCGGCAGCGGTGGCAGCTTCGATGATGACGACGACAACGGCAGCGCTGCCGAGCGCGTAGCCGAAACCGAAACACTGGCCGACCATCTGCTGTGGCAGCTGCATCTGTCGCATCTGTCCTCGCGTGATCGCAGCATCGGTGCCGCACTGATCGATGCACTGGACGACGATGGTTACCTGCGCGAGCCGCTGGCCACCATCGCTGAAACCCTGTTGCCGGCGATCCACGCCGACGAGGACGAGATCCTCGCCGTGCTGCATCGCATCCAGCGCTTCGATCCGGTGGGTGTGGCTGCACGCACGCTGGGCGAATGCCTGCTGCTGCAGCTGGATGTGCTGGCCGGCGACACGCCCGGCCTGCTGCTGGCGCGACAGATTGCCGCAGGACCCCTGGAACGTTTGCCGCGCAGCGGCGTCGCCGGGCTCGCCCATGAGTTGAAGCTGCCGCTGGACGAGGTCGAGACTGCCGTGGCGCTGCTGCGTTCGCTGGACCCGCGCCCGGGCACGCAGATCGCGCCGCTGTCGCAGGACACCTATGTGGTGCCGGATGTGGTGGTGTGGCGGCAGAACGGCGTATGGCGCGCAGCGCTGGCCGCGCATGCCGGGCCGAAGGTGGTGATCCACCGCGGCTACGAACAGCTGATCCGACGTTGTGGCGACGCCGATGCCGGCTACCTGCGTGCCCAGCTGCAGGAAGCGCGCTGGCTGCTGAAAGGGCTGCAGCAGCGTGGTGACACCCTGCTGCGCGTCGTGCGCAGCCTGATCCTGCAGCAGGCCGGCTTCCTCGAATTCGGCGAGCAGGCGCTGCGTCCACTGACCCTGCGCGAGATCGCCGCCGAGCTCGGCCTGCACGAATCCACGGTCTCGCGCGCGATCGCCCGCAAGCACGTGCGTACCCCGCGAGGCACCCTGCCGCTGCGCGCCTTCTTCGCCTCGGGCATCGATACCGAGAGCGGTGGCGAGGCGTCCAGCACCGCCATCCAGGCGATGATCCGGCGCCTGATCGACGACGAGAACCCGCGCAAGCCGCTTTCTGACGCCAAGCTGGCTGACCTGCTCAAATCGTCGGGAATTCCAGTAGCGCGACGCACCGTGGCGAAGTATCGTGAAGCCATGAACATTTCCGCCTCGCACGAAAGGGTCAGAATCGCTTGACGCGCCGCCGCGCCCGGCGGAGAGGTTCATTGGCACATCCGAACACAGGAGAAACCCGATGCGCATCGAAACGTTTGGCAAAGATGTCGAAGTCACCCCGGCCCTGCAGTCCTATGTTGAGGAGAAGCTGGCCCGGATCGGAAAGCACTTCGACCAGCACTGCGAAGCGCGGGTGACCCTCAAGCTGCAGAAGACCGAACACCACGTCGACGCCAGCCTCAACATTCCCGGCCAGACCCTGCACGCCGAGGCCAATGCCCAGACCATGTATGCCGCGATCGACCTGCTTGCGGACAAGCTTGACCGTCTGGTGATCAAGCACAAGGAGAAAAAACAGCAGCACGCACCGCTGCCGGTGGGCGACAATGGTGGCTGATCGCCACCGTTCCCCGCAGACATGCCCCTGACTGACCTCCTGGCGGCCGTGCAGACCCAGCTCTGCACGGCCACCGACCGTGACAGCGTCCTGCAGGCCGCCGCCGGGTTGCTGGCCTGCCGCCAGGCCAACGCCGAACAGATCTATCTGAACCTGTGCCAGCGCGAAGCGCTGGGCAGCACCGCCATCGGCCACGGCATCGCCATTCCCCACGGCCGCGCGCCAACCCTGGACCGCCCCCGCGGCGCCCTGCTGCGGTTGGCCACCCCGGTCGATTTCGGTGGCGAGGAGCCGGTGGACCTGGTGTTCGCGATGGCCGTCCCCGCCCACTACACCCACCAGCACCTGATGCTGCTGTCCGAGCTGGCCGAGCTGTTCTCGGCGCCGGACATCCGCCAGGCCCTGCGCGAAGCGGGCGATGCCCGGGCGCTGCGCGAGGCGCTGGACATGACCCCACCTGCGAGTGCCGCATGAATACCAGCATCACCGCCCGTGAACTGTTCGAACAGCAGCGCGAGCGGCTGGGGCTGCGTTGGGCTGCCGGCAAGTCCGGCGAGAAGCGCGAGCTGGAGGCCGGCAACACGGTCTCGCGGCGTCCGTCGCTGGCCGGCTATCTCAATGCGATCTACCCCAACAAGGTGCAGATCCTGGGCACCGAGGAACTGTCCTGGCTGGATGCGCTGGAACCGCGCCAGCGTTGGGAGACCATCGAAAAGATCATGCAGTCGCACCCGCTGGCGCTGGTGCTGACCCGCAACCAGGCCTGCCCGGAAGACCTGCGCGCTGCCGCGGACGAATCCGGCACGCCGCTGTGGCTGTCGCCCAAGCGTGGCCACGAACTGCTCAACCACCTGTCCTACCACCTGGCGCGTACGCTGGCGCCGCGGGTGATCCTGCACGGCGTGTTCATGGAGATCTACTCCATCGGCGTGCTGATCACCGGCGAAGCGGGATCCGGCAAGAGCGAACTGGCGCTGGAACTGCTCAGCCGTGGCCATCGCCTGGTGGCCGACGATGCCCCCGAATTCACCCAGATCGCGCCCGATGTACTCGATGGCACCTGTCCCGAACTGCTGCAGGACCTGCTGGAAGTGCGCGGCCTGGGCGTGTTGAACGTGCGCGAGATGTTCGGCGACACGGCTGTAAAGAAGAACAAGTACCTTCGGCTGATCGTCCACCTGACCAAGCCGATGACCGAACCCACCCCGCATGGCTACGAGCGCCTGACCGGCGATTCGGGCACCCGCCATGTGCTGGACCTGGACGTACCGCTGATCACCCTGCCGGTGATGCCCGGCCGCAACCTGGCCGTGCTGACCGAGGCGGCCACCCGCCTGCACATCCTGCGCACCAAGGGCATCGACCCGGCAGCCATGTTCATCGCCCGCCACAGCAACCTGCTGGAACGGCGAACACCCTGATTTCCCTGCCCTTCGAAGAGCCTGTCCATGAGCACCGTCACCCCCTCCGCCCCGACCCTGATCATCGTCAGTGGCCTGTCCGGCTCGGGTAAATCCGTCGCCCTGAAGACCTTCGAGGACCAGGATTACTACTGCTCGGACAACCTGCCGATCAATCTGCTCCCCGACTTCGTGCGCAGCCTGCTGGCCAACCACGACGGCAGCGCACCACGGCGTCTGGCCGTAGGCATCGACGTTCGCGGCCAGGCCGACCTGAGCCAGCTGGGCGACTGGCGGCAGCTGGCGGCCGACGCCGGCGTGGACGTGAAGGTGCTGTTCTTCGAGGCCAGCGACGAGGCCGTGCTCAAGCGCTACGCCGACACCCGCCGCCGCCATCCGCTGAGCCAGCTGGGCCTGTCGCTGCCTGAAGCCATCGCCCGCGAACGCGAGTTGACCGCACCGCTGCGCCGCGAGGCCGATGCGGTGATCGACACCAGCAGCCTCAACGTGCATCAGCTGCGGCGGCGGATCATCACCGAGTTCACGATGGACCATGCCACCGGCCTGTCGCTGCTGTTCGAATCGTTCGCCTACAAGCGCGGCGTGCCGGCCGAGGCGGACTTCGTGTTCGATGCGCGGGTGCTGCCCAATCCGCACTGGGACCCGGACCTGCGCGCGCTCAGCGGTCGCGAACCGGGTGTACGCGACTATCTGGAAGCGCAGCCGGACGTGCAGCGCTACCTGGCCCAGCTGATGGACTTCCTCGATACCTGGCTGCCGAAGCTGAGTGATGGCACCCGCAGCTATGTGACCGTGGCGTTCGGCTGCACCGGCGGCAAGCACCGGTCGGTGTTCCTGGCCGAGCGTCTGGCCCGGCATGCCCGCGAGATGGGCTGGGAAGACGTGGCGACGTACCACCGCGAACAGGATTGAGGGGGGGCGGCCGGGCTGCGCCCGGCACCCGCCGGTAGTGCCGGCCGCTGGCCGGCAACAGCAACAGCAGAAGCGGCATTCCGTGGGATGGCGGGGCGGTGTGGGTAGGCATGACACGCCGTGAACCCGTCCATGGGGGCTCGATGGCGCCATCCATGGCGCCAACGGTCCTGCCTACCCACACCGCCCCGCCTCTGACAGATTCCGTGCGCTGTTGGTAGGTGTCGACCTTGGTCGACACGATGGATCCACGCCATGCGTGGATGAATCGCTGCCAGGCATCGAAAAACGCATGGGGTCGGATCCCTTTTTCAATGAAAAAGGGCCCCGACCCGAGCAACGCTGAATACGGGACACAGTGCCCCTCTCCTGCTGCTATCGCCAATTCACCTTGACCTGTTAACGTGCAGTAATGACCTGTGGCATTCTCCTCGTAACACATCCTGGGGTCGGGACCGCCCTGCTTGACGTGGCGACCCGGCTCCTGCGGCAGTTGCCGCTGAAAACCGAAGCTTTCGAAGTACCGTTCGACGCAGACCTGGACGCCCTGCTCCCGCTCGCCTCGGCCGCCCTGCGGCGGGTTGACGGGGGTGATGGTGTGCTGATCCTGACCGACCTGTACGGCGCCAGCCCTGCCAACCTTGCCGGGCAGCTGGCCCGGCTGGGGACCCCGGTTCGCCGGGTGTCGGCGCTGAGCCTGCCGATGTTGCTGCGGGTGATGAATTATCCGGAACAGGGACTGGATCAACTGCCCGCCACAGCCGCGGCGGGTACCCGTAATGGAGCGATAGTCGACGATGCTTGAACGAGAACTCACCGTGAGCAACCGCCTGGGCCTGCACGCCCGGGCCACCGCCAAGCTGGTGCAGACCCTGGCGCCGTTCCGCTGCAACGTGACCATGGCCGCCAAGGGCCGTGAGATCAACGCCAAGAGCATCATGGGCGTGATGCTGCTGGCCGCCGGCCAGGGCACCCCGGTCACCGTGCGCATCAACGGCGAGGACGAAGCCGCCGCGATGGAGGCGGTGGTCGGCCTGTTCGAACGCCGTTTCGACGAGGACAGCTGAGCGTGCCACGCGCACGCGCCGGCCAGCCCCCTTCCGGCCAACGGCCGGTACTGCTGCTGGCCGGCCATGGTGCCGCCCGCGGCACGGCAATGGGGCGCGCCCGCGTGCGCCTGCCGCATGCATTGGAAGTGGCCGAGCAGCGCGTTGCCGCCAACCAGGTCGAGGCCGAACTGGCCCGCCTGCACCGTGCGCTGGATGCCGCACGCACGGAGATGCACGAGCTGCGCCAGCGCCTGCATGGAGCGCTGAACCAGGAAGTGGGTGAGTTCCTCGACCTGCATGCGCTGCTGCTGGACGATCCCGAGCTGCTGTATGGGCTGGACGAACTGATCCGCAGCGGACCGTACAGTGCCGGCTATGCGTTGCGCCTGCAGCGCGACCGCCTGGCCAAGGTCTTCGACGGCATGGACGATGCTTACCTGAAGAGCCGCATGGACGACCTCGACCATGTGATCGGCCGCATCCATGCCTTCCTGCAGCCCGAACGCCCGCCAGCGGTGAAAGGCCTGGCCGGCGAGATCCTGGTCTGCGACAACATCGCGCCCTCCGAACTGGCACAGCTGCAGGCGCAAGGCGTGGTCGGCATCGTCACCGCCGCCGGCAGCGCGCTGTCGCACAGCGCGATCCTGGCACGCAGCCTGCACCTGCCACTGATCGTCAACGTGCCGCAGCTGCTCAGCCGCATCGCCGATGGCGATGTGCTGATCATCGATGGCGCCGACGGCAGCATCACCGCCAACCCGCAGGCCGACAACCTGCGGGACTACCGCGTACGGCTGAAAGAGCATGCGCGCGAGCAGCGCGAGCTCGGCCGCCTGCGCAGCAAACCCAGCCGTACCCGCGACCAGGTCGACATCGCCCTGCTGGCCAATGCCGAATCGCTGGAAGACGTGACCCAGGCGCATGCGCTGGGCGCGCAGGGGCTGGGCCTGTACCGCACCGAATTCCTGTTCCTGCAGCGCAATGAGCTGCCGGACGAAGAAGAGCAGTTCCAGACCTACCGCGATGCCGCGCTGGGCATGAGCGGGCGACCGGTGACCATCCGCACGCTCGATCTGGGCGCGGACAAGGCCGACCGCACCGGCTTGACCCTGAGCAACGAAGAAAACCCGGCGCTCGGCCTTCGCGGCGTACGCCTGTCGCTGGCACGGCCGAAGGTAGCCGACACCCAGCTGCGCGCGATCCTGCGCGCCTCGGCCTACGGCAAGCTGCGGGTGCTGGTGCCGATGGTCAGCACCCGGGAGGAACTGCTGGCAGTGCGCCGCCGCATGCTCAAGCTGACCGAACAGCTGCGCGGCGAAGGCCACATGGTGTCCGACCACGTGCCACTGGGCGCGATGATCGAAGTCCCTGCTGCGGCGCTGGCGCTGGAGAGCTTCATCGACCTGGTCGATTTCCTGTCGATCGGCACCAATGACCTGGTGCAGTACCTGCTGGCGGCCGACCGCAACAATGAAGCACTGGGCGAGCTGTATTCGCCGTTGCACCCGGCGGTGCTGCGGCTGCTGCAGATGGTGATCGAGACCGGCGCGCGCCACCGCATCCCGGTGGCGGTCTGTGGCGAGATGGCCGGCGATGCGCGGATGACCCCACTGCTGCTGGCACTGGGCCTGACCGAGTTCAGCCTGCACCCGGGCACGCTGCTGGAAGTACGCCGCGCGGTCCGCGAGGCCGACCTGGCCATGCTGCGCGCGCGCGCACCGAAGCTGCTGGCCGCGCGCGACCGCCGCGCGATCGAACGCTGGCTGGCACTGGTGGCCGAAACGGCCTGATACCCCCCGCTCGCCGGGCATGCACGCCTGGGGTCAGATCCTTTTCCGCGGGAAAAGGGATCTGACCCCGTCTCGTTGAAGGCCAATACGTTGCCGGCCAGCGGCCGGCACTCCCGCCACCCGGCGGCTATGCGTTGAAACATCGCCTTGCGATAATGACGCGCTGAACACCCCTGTTGCCGCATCCTTGCCGGGATCGCGGCTTTTCTTATCCCCGCGGGAGCTGCGATGGCTGAAGCTGTACGCCACGACAAGACTGCGCGCCAACTGCGGATGCTGTCCGATGCACTGGACAGCGGCCGGCTGGGCCCGGTGCGTCGCCTGGTCAACACCCTGGCCCCGGCCGAGATCGGCAATCTGCTCGAATCGTTGCCGCCGGGCAAGCGCGAGGTGGTGTGGGGACTGGTTGATCCGGAAGACGACGGCGAGGTGCTGGTCCACGTCGGCGACGACGTGCGCGAAAGCCTGCTCGCGGACATGGACCCGGACGAGATCATCGCCGCGGTCGAAGACCTGGACATCGACGATCTGGCCGACCTGGTCGAAGACCTGCCGGACACGGTCATCGACGAAGTCCTCAAGTCGATGGACCGCGAGAACCGCGAGCGCCTGGAACAGGTCCTGTCCTATCCCGAGGACAGCGCCGGTCGCCTGATGAATCCGGACGTGGTGACCGTGCGCGCCGACGTCAATGTCGACGTCGTGCTGCGCTACCTGCGCCTGCGCGGTGAACTGCCCGACCACACCGACCACCTGTTCGTGGTCAGCCGCCGCCATCAGTACCTCGGCCGCGTGTCGCTGGCGGCACTGGTGACCCACGAGGACACCACCCCGATCAATCGCCTGATCGACGACGAGCAGCCAGCCATCGACGTCGGCGAGAGCGACCAGGAAGTCGCCCGCCAGTTCTCCGACCATGACTGGATCTCCGCGCCAGTGGTGGATGACAACAACATCCTGATCGGTCGCATCACCATCGATGACGTGGTCGACATCATCCGCGGCCAGGCCGAGCACCAGGCGCTGGGCGCCGCCGGTCTGGACGAGGACGAAGATCTGTTCAGCCCGGTCTGGCGCGCGATGCGCCGCCGCCTGATGTGGCTGTCGGTGAACCTGTGCACGGCCTTCCTGGCCTCCAGCGTGGTCGGCCACTTCGAAGGCACCATCGACAAACTGGTGGCGCTGGCGGTGCTGATGCCGATCGTCGCCGGCCTCGGCGGCAACGCCGGTACCCAGGTGCTGGCACTGATGGTGCGCGGCCTGGCGCTGGGCCAGGTGGGCGCCTCCAACGCCCGCACCCTGCTGTGGAAGGAAGTTCGGGTCGCGCTGTTGAACGGCGTGATGCTGGGTTCGGTGCTGGGCCTGATCGTGCTCGCCTGGTTCCACTCGCCCGGGTTGTCGGCAGTGATCGCCATCGCGTTGACCTGCAACCTGTTGTTTGCTGCGTTGGCCGGCGTGCTGGTGCCGTTGACGCTGAAACGCTTCGGCTTCGACCCGGCGCTGGCCAGCGGCATCTTCCTGACCGCCGTGACCGATTCGATGGGCTTCTTCACCTTCCTCGGCCTGGCCACCCTGGTGCTCCTGCACTGACCATCTCGACGGTCGGATCCCCGCTGCGCGGCGCTCTGACCCGATCCCAACTGGATCCCCCCATGGCAACGACAATCGAAAACTACTTCCAGTCCGGCTGGCGCGACCAGCAGCACACCTGCCCGGCCTGCGAATGGAAGGGCAGCTCGCGTGCCATGGAGATGGAGCTGGACGAGGACGCCACCGAGTACGACTGCCCGGTCTGCGAGAACCCACTGCTGGTGGTCCTGCACCCGGACATTGCGCAGGTGCAGGCCGCCGCCGCCGAAGGCAATGCCGAGGCACAGGAGCAGTTGGAGATCATCGCCAGCTTCCCGCGCCCGCAGTGACGCGGCGCACGATGCCGGGCCGACGTCGGCGGACTACGATGCAGGCGATCTCGCCGCTTCGGAAAATCCCATGGTCCGTTTGCTGTCGCGCTGGCTGCCACTGCTGGCCCTTCTGATGATGAGCGGTTGCACTTCGCTGCCGGACAGCGCGCGTGGCCGCTTCGAAGCACGTGCGGTGAAGGTGGACGGGCAAACGGCTTACTACCAGGTGTTCATTCCGGCCGGCGTGCCGGCCGCCGCTCCCACCCACCTTCCGGTCGTCCTGTTCCTGCACGGCTCGGGCGAGCGCGGCGCCGATGGCGTCAAGCAGACCCACGCCGGGCTGGGGCCTTACCTGCGCGCGCATCCCGATTTCCCCGCCCTGGTGGTGTTCCCACAGGTGCCGGGCCACGAGGAATGGAGCGGCCGCAACAACCGTGCGGCAGTGGCCGCGCTGGACGCGACGATCGCCGAATTCGGCGCCGACCCGGCGCGGCAATACCTGACCGGCATGTCGATGGGCGGCTATGGCAGCTGGAACATCGCATTGGATGACCCACGCCGCTTTGCCGCGATCGTCCCCGTGTGCGGCGCGGTGCTCGCCCCGCGTGCGGTACGCCCGACCCTGTTCGTCGAGCAGGTCGCGCACGAAGCGGACCCGTACGCGGTGATTGCCCAGCGCCTGCAGCACACGCCGATCTGGATCTTCCACGGCGCACTGGATGACGTGGTGCCGCCGGACGACGACCGCAGACTGCATGCCGCATTCCAGCGCGCCGCCGCACGCGACGTGCGCTACACCGAATACCCGGAAGGCAACCACAATGCCTGGGACGCCACCTACGCCGACCCGGCAATGTGGGAATGGCTGTTCGCGCAGAAGCGCTGAACCGCAGCTTCTGCTGGGAAACACCTGTTGGTGGATGCCTACCGTTGGTCGGCTTGGGTATTGGTGGGTGCCGACCGTTGGCCGGCTTGGGTATGGGTGGGTGCCGACCGTTGGTCGGCACTACCTCTCCGCTTCGGGGTAATCCATTGCCTGGTACCTCTCATCGATCTCCCATCGGCACCAGGCATACGGATACTCTCCCACGCAGCTCGCCAAGTTCGCCCTGACCGGGTTGGCGACGATGTACATCGCATGGCGAAACAGTGATTCTTCAGAACGAATGGCGTGATCGTGATAGCTCGATTGCCAGAATGGTCCTGTCCTACCCGGCATGCGGTTGATCCGCAATGCACTGCTCGATTTGAAGCGTTGCATGATGTAGTCCAGCGAGAACGCACGGATCTCCACAAGCCAATGGATGTGGTCCGGCATGACCACATAGGCAAGTGAGTGCGTCAGGCCCTCAGCATCAATGCGACGGAACACATCCATCACCTCCTGTGCCGCAGTGGCATCATCGAAGTAGCGTCGACGCTCCTGGATGACGGTGGTCAGGATGTAGGATTGTCCGATCCGGGAATGGCGGCCAAGGCGTAGGCGTGCGCGGCTCATGGGCCCAAGCGTGCGCCTGCCGCTACTCCGGTTCTATCGGGCAATCACGTCAGTACAGGTAGGCCCGGAACCATTCAATGGCTAGGCCCGCACTTCACCGCACTGACGGTTCAGTGCCGACCAACGGTCGGCACCCACCGGATCGGATAAGGACAGATCAACCGTGCCGACCAACGGTCGGCACCCACCGGATCGGATAAGGACAGATCAACCGTGCCCACCAACGGTCGGCACCCACCGGATCGGATGAGGACAGATCAACCGTGCCGACCAACGGTCGGCACCCACCAGGGCAGGTCAGCCCAGCAGGGTTTCCAGCACGGCCATGCGCACGGCGACGCCGTTGGCGACCTGGCGCAGCACCCACGACTGCGGGCCGTCGGCCACCTCGTCGGTCACTTCCACGCCGCGGTTGATCGGGCCCGGGTGCAGCACCGCGGCATCCTTGCCCGCGCGCGCCAGGCGTTCGCTGGTCAGGCCGTACTGCGCGTGGTACTGCTCCAGCGACGGTACCAGGCCTTCTTCCATGCGCTCGCGCTGCAGGCGCAGCATCATCAGCGCATCGACGCCTTCCAGCATCGCGTCGAAATCATCGCCGACCACGCAGCCCTTCAGGGTCTCGTCGTCCGGCAGCAGCGACTGCGGGCCACACACGCGGATCTCGCCCACGCCCAGCGTGCGCAGCGCATGCAGGTCCGTGCGGGCCACGCGCGAGTGCTTCACGTCGCCGACGATCACGACTTTCAGCTTCGAGAAATCCGGGCCCTTGGCCTGGCGCAGGGTCAGCATGTCCAGCAGGCCCTGGGTCGGGTGCGAACTGCGGCCGTCACCGGCATTGATCAGCGCGGTGCCCTCGCCTGCCGCATCGGCCAGTGCGGCCACGGCGCCGTCATCGGGGTGGCGCACCACGAAGCCGCGCACGCCCATCGCTTCCAGGTTGCGCAGCGTGTCGCAGGCGGTCTCACCCTTGCGGGTAGAGGAGGTCGAGGCGTCGAAATTCAGCACGTCCGCCCCCAGCCGCTGCGCGGCCAGCTGGAACGAACTGCGGGTGCGCGTGGACGGTTCGAAGAACAGCGTGCACACCGCCGAACCGGCCAGCACCTGGCGCTTGTTGCCGACGCGGCCGACTGCGGCATCGCGGATCTGCCCTGCGCGGTCGAGCAGCTGAAGCAGCGTTTCGCGCGGCAGGCCCTCCAGGGTCAGCAGGTGGCGCAGGCGTCCGGAGGCATCGATTTGCTGGGCGGTCATGGCGGTGTCGGGCAGTCAGGGAATGGGGGTGGCGTCGTCCGGCGACGACAGCCAGCGATCGATGATCACCGCTGCGGCGACGGCATCGAGGGCAGCCGCATCACGGCGGCGCTTGCGCCCTTCGGCGCGCTCGACGGCGAAGCGGCGTGCGGCCTCGACCGAGCTGGAACGCTCGTCGATCATCACCACCGGCAGCTTGAAGCGCTCCCGCAGCTGGCGGGCGAAGCCCTGCGCGCGCTTGCGGTTGGGCTGGTCCTGGCCGTCCAGGGTCAGCGGGTCGCCGACCACCAGGCCGTCGGGCTTCCATTCCTTGAGCAGGCGTTCGATCGCGGTCCAGTCCGGGCCGTTGCCGTGCACATCGACCACGGCCACCGCGCGCGCATGCGCGGCGAAGGCACTGCCGATGGCCACGCCGATCCGTCGCGAGCCGACATCGAAACCCAGAACGGTGCCATCACGGCGGATCGCCGGGGCAGCAGAATCCGGCGCGGGCGTGATGGGCTCAGACATGGCCACTGTAGTCGGTCAGCCGGAACAGGTCCACGCCGATGCGCGAGGCCGCACCCTGCCAGCGCTGCTCCAGCGGCATCTGGAACACCAGCTCGGCATCGGCCGGCACGGTCAGCCAGCTGTTCTCGGACAGCTCGCTTTCCAGCTGCCCTGCGCCCCAACCGGCACAGCCGAGGGTGACCACGGCATTGGCCGGGCCTTCGCCGCGCGCCATCGCTTCGAGGATGTCGCGCGAGGTGGTCAGGTACAGGCCGTCGCCCACGGTCAGGCTGGAATCCCACGCCCGCGCGTCGTCATGGATGACGAAGCCGCGCTCGGGATGCACCGGGCCGCCGTTGAGCACCATGCGCGCCTGCAGGTCGCCATCACCGGTGGTGATGTCCATCTGTGCAAGCACTTCACCCAGCGTGTACTCGGAAGGCTGGTTGACCAGCACGCCCATCGCCCCGTTCTCGTCGTGCTGGCAGATCAGCGCGACGCTGCGGGCGAAGGTCGCGTCGAGCAGCGACGGCAGCGCGACGAGCAGGTGATCGGCAAGGGAGGTCGGCGTTACAGGCATGGTCCTATTCTACCTGCTGGGGGCGGGATGGTCGCGCGATGGCGTCGAACTGCGATGGGCTAGGATGGTGCTTTGCCATGGAAGGCCATCGATGCAGTCTTCAACGCCCCTGACCCTGCCGGCACGCAGCGCCATCGTCCTGCTTGCCCTGCTGCAGGGCCTGATGCTGTATGCCGCGCAGGAACTGTCCGACGCGTGGCCGTTCCGCGATATCGGCTGGCGCTACTGCTGGTACGCCTGGGTGCTGGCCATTCCCAGCGCGGTGGCGCTGAGCCTGGTGGAGCTGGGCCAGCGCCGCCTGTGGCTGCAGGCCGTGCTCGGCTCGACGGTGGTGCTGGCGCTGGCCGCCTGGATCGGCTGGAACCTCAATGGCGAGACCGCACTGGAATCGGGCGCGTTGCAGCTTCCGTTGACCCTGGGCATGGCCGTTGCGGTGTTCGTGGTCCTGCCCTGGTGGCAGTTCCAGCTGCAGCACGGGCACTGGCGTGCCAGTTACCCCGAGCTGTTCGAGCGCGCCTGGCAGAATGGTCTGACCCTGGCCCTGGCGGCACTGTTCACCGGGCTGACCTGGCTGCTGTTGTGGCTGTGGTCGGCGCTGTTCCAGCTGCTCGACGTGACCGTCTTCCGCGACCTGTTCCGGCAGGACGCGTTCATCGCACTGGCCACCGGCAGCCTGGCCGGGTTCGGCGTACTGATCGGGCGCACCCAGCACCGCGCCATCCAGATCACCCGCCAGGTGCTGTTCGCGATCTGCCGTGGGCTGTTGCCACTGCTCTCGTTCATCGCCGTATTGTTCGTGCTGAGCCTGCCGCTTACCGGGCTGGAACCATTGTGGAAGACCCGCTCGGCCGCCGGCCTGCTGCTGGTGCTGTCGCTGCTGCTGGTGACGTTCACCAATGCGGTCTACCAGCAGGGGGAAGACAGCGCCCCCTACCCGCTGCTGCTGCGCCGGCTGGTTGAGGCCAGCCTGCTGGCACTGCCGGTCTACGCGGCGTTGGCCCTGTATGCACTGGGCCTGCGCGTGGTGCAGTACGGCTGGACCGTGGACCGGTTCTGGGCGGTACTCGTCGCAGTGGCCGTGGCCGGCTATGCCGCGGGCTACGCGCTGGCGGTGCTGCGCCGGCAGCGCCGCTGGTTGCAGATGCTGGAGCCGGTCAACCGCTGGATGTGCTGGGCGGTGCTGGCACTGGCATTGCTGGGCAACTCGCCGCTGCTGGACCCGGTGCGGCTGGCCCTGTCCAGCCAGTTGGCGCGCCTGCGTGCGGACCCGCCTGCAATCACCAGCAGTGACGTCAACGTGCTGCGCTTCGATCTTGGCCACCGCGGCGTGCGGGCGCTGCGCGAGCTGCAGCGTGATCCAGCCATCACCGCCGATGCCAACGCGCCACAGGTGATCGCTGCCGCGCTGGCACGTACCTCGCGCTGGGATGACGGCCACCGCCTCGACAAGGGGCCGCAGGACGTCGTCGCCCTGCAGCGCGCGTTGAAGCTGGCCAAGGGATCCAGCTCGCCACCGGACGATTGGTGGCAGGCACTGGCCACGCGCGCGATCGATGGCGAATCCTGCGCCCAGAGCGAGCGCGACTGCCTGATCGTGCATCGCGACCTGGACGGCGATGGCACTGGCGAAGTGCTGCTGTGCGAGCTGTACACCCACCGTGGGCCGGACTGCGTGCTGTACGCACGTGGCAGGGATGCCCACTGGCGCCGGGCCGGTTCGCTGTTCGGCACCGTCAGCGGCCAAGCCGAGACGATCAACCAGGCCCTGCGTGACGGCAAACTCACGCTCGTGCCACCGCGCTGGCCGATGCTGTCCATTGGCGGGCACCCTGCGCTGGCCATCGATCCCGAACCCGAATCCAACGAGCCATCCCCATGAGCGGCTACTGCCTCATCGCCCCGGGCCATCCGGTGCACGACTACTACCACGCCAACGAATACGGCTTTCCGCAGCGTGACGAGCGCGAGCTGTTCGAACGGCTGGTGCTGGAGATCAACCAGGCCGGCCTGAGCTGGGAAACGATCCTGAAGAAGCGCGAGGGCTTCCGCACGGCCTATGACGGCTTCGATGTGGACCGCGTGGCGGCGTACGCCGAGCAGGACATCGAGCGCCTGCTGTCGGACGCGGGCGTCATCCGCAACCGGCTGAAGGTGCTGGCGGCGATCCACAACGCACAGGTGATCCAGCAGCTGCGGGCCAGCCACGGCAGCTTCGCGTCGTGGCTGGATGCGCACCACCCGCGCAGCAAGGCCGACTGGGTGAAGTTGTTCAAGAAGACCTTCCGCTTCACCGGCGGCGAGATCACCGGCGAGTTCCTGATGAGCCTGGGCTACCTGCCCGGTGCGCATGCCGAGGACTGCCCGGTGCATGCGCGGCTGCTGACGCTGTCGCCGCCGTGGTTGCAGGCCGCCGCCCGCTGATGGATATCCGCCGGGCATGGCCCGGCGTCATCACGCGTGGGTTCCGGTAGTGCCGGCCGCTGGCCGGCAACCCCGTTGAACGGTCACACGCCCATGTAGCGGCCGGGGCGGTGGTTGAACATCAGCACCAGGCTGAGCACCACCGCGCCGATGGCCGAGTACAGCACCTTCGACGGCGACAACACGAAGAACGCGGCCACCATCAGGCAGGCGTCGTAGGACATCTGCACCTTGCCCGCGCTCCAGCCGCGGGTGCGCTGCAGGTACACCGCCAGGATGCCGATGCCGCCGAGACTGGCACGATGGCGGATGAAGAACAGGATGCCCAGGCCGGACAACGCACCGCCGACGATCGCCGAATACAGCGGGTTGATGTGCGAGAAGTCGATCCAGCGCGGCAGCAGGTCGGTCAACACGCCACAGGCGGTGACCGCAGCGAAGGTCTTCAGGGTGAATTCCCAACCCATGCGCCGCAGCGCCACCCAGTAGAACGGCAGGTTGACCAGCACGAACACCAGGCCGAAGTTCCAGCCCATCGCGTAGTGCAGCAGGAAGGCCATGCCCGCCATGCCGCCGATCATCAGCCCGCCCTTGGCGAAGATGGCCAGGCCCAGCGAGGCCACCATCGTGGCCAGCACCATGCCTTGCACGTCCTCGGCGATCGAGTGGCGCAGCGCTTTTTCGTCGGCGGTGGTGCCGGCGCTGTCGGGCGGCGGGGTCAGCGGACCGGCGGTGACCAGGTGGCCGTCAGCGTCGTCGCACGGCGCGGGGCCATGGGAGGGAAGGGACATACGGGTGGGGAACAGCAGGTGGGGAGCGGTATTAGACACGATCTGCATGACAGTTGCAGATGAAATCGTTCAGCTGAATGCGCCCCGCGCTATCTCCGGCCCGCCGCTGCTCAGCCCTTGCCGGCCAGATGGTGCGCCACCAGCGCGTTGGCATGGCCATGGCCCAGCCCATGCTCACTTTTCAGGAAGCTGACCAATTCCATGTGTTTCAGGCCCTTCTTCCCGGCCAGCAGCCCGAACCAGTGCGCCACCGGCTGCCCGTAGGTCTTCTCGATGGAGGGGAAATACGAGGCCGGGCCTTTCGGCTTGGTGTCAATGCTCATGTGCAGCTCCCGTTGAAGTCATTCATTCGACGAACCACAGTCCCTGAAATCGACACACCCTCACGTCGTGGGGCCGGATCCCGTGCCGACCAACGGTCGGCACCCACCAACAGCAGCGGGAAATTGTCGAAGGCGGGGTGGCTCAGGTTGCGGGGGCGTGAGCGCCGTGGGCCCGAGGCATGCCTCGGGCGGGTTGGGCAGGATGCCCAGCCCCGGTCTTGCCGTGTGCGCAGGACAGCGCACACGAGCAAGCGCGACCGAGCTTCATGGGTGAGGGCGCTTTGCTTGCGAAGCACTGCTTCGCAAGCGCCCGAACGCACAGCCGCCAGCGGCTGGGCCGGGCCCCGGAGGGGGACTTGCGCCGTCCCCCGCAACCTGAGCCACCTCGCCTCCCACGGGAAGCCAGCTTTTGACGTTGCCGTTGACGTTGATTCGGCAAGTGCCGGGCGCAGCCCGGCCGTATCATCCCGTCATGCCCCGCGAAAACCTCAACGACCTGCAGGCCTTCGTCCACGTTGCCCGCGAGGGCAGCTTCACCAAGGCCGCCGCCCAGCTGGGCGTGTCCCAGTCCGCGCTCAGCCATGCCATGCGCGGCCTGGAACAGCGCCTGGGCGTGCGCCTGCTGACCCGCACCACCCGCAGCGTGTCCACCACCGAAGCCGGTGCCCGCCTGCTCGACACCCTGGGCCCGCGCCTGGCCGAGATCGAGGACGGACTGGCCGCGCTGGCCGAATACCGTGAACGCCCGGCCGGCACCATCCGCATCAATGCCACCGGCCATGCCGCCGAGTACATCGCGTGGCCACGGCTGGCGCCGCTGCTGCAGCAGTATCCGGATTTGAAGGTGGAACTGGCCGCCGACTATGGGCTGGCCGACATCGTGGCCGAGCGCTACGACATCGGCATCCGCCTCGGCGAACGCCTGGCGCGCGACATGGTCGCCGTGCCGATCAGCCCGCCGCTGCGCATGCGCGTGGTCGGTGCACCCAGCTACTTCCGCCAGCACGTGGTCCCACGCCATCCGGACGAGCTGGCAGGCCACAACTGCGTGACCCTGCGCCTGCCCACGCATGGCGGGCTGATGCCGTGGGATTTCGGCCAGGACGGCAACGAACTGAGCGTGCGCGTGAGCGGCCAGTGGACCTTCAACACCATGGGCATGACCCGCGCCGCTGCGCTGGCCGGCAGCGGACTGGCCTGGCTGCCGGAAGACCAGGTGCAGCCGATGCTGGACGATGGCCGCCTGCAGTCGGTGCTGGACGACTGGTGCCCGCACTTCGATGGCTACTACGCGTACTACCCGTCGCGCCGCCACGTCACCGTGGCGATGCGCACGGTGCTGGATGCGCTGCGCGGGCCGATGGCTGGATGAGGTGTGCGGACCAACGGTCCGCACCCACCTCGGTCCGCACCCGGTGATCAGCCCTTGGCCTGGGCCGCACGCTGGGCGTTGTAGCGCTCACCGACGATCGACACTTCATCCAGCGCCTGCGCGATGCGCTGCAGTTCCTCCGGCGCCAGCTGCAGGTCAGCCGCACCCAGGTTCTCTTCCAGGCGGTGGATCTTGGTGGTGCCCGGAATCGGCACGATCCACGGCGCCTGCGCCAGCAGCCAGGCCAGCGCCACCTGCGCCGGGGTCGCGCCGCGTGCTGCAGCAATCGTACTGATGCGATCCACCAGCGCCTGGTTGGCGCGGCGGGCTTCCACTTCGAAGCGCGGCACGCTGTTGCGGAAATCGTTGGCGTCGAAGGTGGTGTCGGCGTTGATCGCACCGGTCAGGAAGCCACGGCCGAGCGGACTGAACGGCACGAAGCCGATGCCCAGTTCCTGCAGGGCCGGCAGCAGTTCGCGCTCCGGTTCACGCCACCACAGCGAATACTCGCTCTGCACGGCAGCCACCGGCTGCACCGCGTGCGCACGGCGCACGGTGGTGGCGCTGGCCTCGGACAGGCCGAAGTGGCCGACCTTGCCCTCGGCGATCAGGTCGCGCACGGTGCCGGCCACGTCCTCGATCGGCACGTTCGGGTCGACACGGTGCTGGTAGAACAGGTCGATATGGTCGGTGCGCAGGCGCTTGAGACTGGCTTCGGCCACGGCGCGGATGTTCTCGGGGCGGCTGTCCAGGCCGGTATCGGTGCGCGCGTCCTTGAAACCGAACTTGGTGGCGATCACCAGTTTGTCGCGGTAAGGCGCCAGGGCCTCGCCGAGCAGGTCTTCATTGGTGTACGGGCCGTACACTTCGGCGGTGTCGAAGAAGGTCACGCCGCGTTCAACGGCAGCGTGCAGCAGGGCGATGCCCTGGCTGCGCTCGACCGGCTGGCCATAGGCATGGGTCAGGCCCATGCAGCCCAGGCCCAGGGCGGAAACCTTCAGGCCGCTGCGGCCGAGTTCACGTGTCTGCATCGTGGTGCTCCAGAGGGGGAACGCTGACGATACGCCTGCAGGGGCTGCCGATTGAATGGGCAGCGTTGCAGTTGGTCATGACTGGAATTCATCAATCGCCAACGCGCCCGGTAGAGTCGACTGTTAGTCGACTGCTCTTTCACCGGCCGGGAAAATCCCACGCTGCGCGCGAGCGTCGACTGACAGTCGACTCTACAGATCTGCAGGTCACCGGATCTCGGAGATCTCCACGCCATCCAGGCCCTGTGACAGCGTGCGTGCGTCGCCGCCCTGGCTGAGCTTGATGCGCAGGCGCACTTCGTTCTGCGAATCGGCGTAACGCAGCGCGTCCTCGTAGCTGATCTCGCCGGCCTGGTACAGCTCGAACAGGCTCTGGTCGAAGGTCTTCATGCCCAGCTGGACCGAGTCCTTCATCACTTCCTTCAGCTTGTGGATCTCGCCGTCGCGGATGTAGTCCTGCACCAGCGGCGTGCCCAGCAGGATCTCCATCGCCACCTTGCGCGAGCGGCCATCGGGCGACGGCACCAGCTGCTGCGCGACCACGCCCTTGAGATTCAGCGACAGGTCCATCAGCAGCTGGTTGCGGCGGTCTTCCGGGAAGAAATTGACGATGCGGTCCATCGCCTGGTTGGCGTTGTTGGCATGCAGGGTGCACAGCACCAGGTGGCCGGTTTCGGCGAACGCGATGGCGTGGTCCATGCCTTCGCGGGTACGCACCTCACCAATCATGATCACGTCCGGCGCCTGGCGCAGGGTGTTCTTCAGCGCGGCTTCCCAGCTGTCGGTATCGATGCCGACTTCGCGCTGGGTGATGATGCAGCCCTCGTGCTTGTGCACGAATTCGATCGGATCTTCGATGGTGATGATGTGGCCGGTCGAGTTCTGGTTGCGGTAACCGATCATCGCTGCCAGCGACGTCGATTTACCGGTGCCGGTGGCGCCGACGAACAGGATGATGCCGCGCTTGGTCATCGCCAGCGTCTTGATGATCGGCGGCAGGCTCAGTTCTTCCACCGTCGGAATGCGCGTCTCGATGCGACGCAGCACCATGCCGACCTGGTTGCGCTGGTAGAAGCAGCTGACGCGGAAGCGGCCGACACCGGACAGGCCGATGGCGAAGTTGCATTCATGGGTCTTCTCGAATTCCTCGCGCTGCGCCGGAGTCATCACGTTGAGGACCAGGTCGCGGCTCTGCTGCGGCGTGAGCGGGGTCTGCGTGATCGGCGAGATCTTGCCGTTGACCTTCATCGCCGGCGGCATGCCGGCCGTGATGAACAGGTCCGAGGCGCGCTGGTGCGCCATCAGCTTGAGGAACGAAGTGAAATCGATGGTGGTCGCGGTGGTGTTCACGGCAGGCTCCCGGAAAGCGGTTTACCAGGTAACGGTCGGTGGAGGAAACAACACGGGAACAGCAGCGCACTGGCGCACGCTGCCCCGTTACTGCCCCGCCTTACTCGAACAGGCGCTTGTCCTTGGCGTACTCACGGGCCTGGTTTCGGGTGATCAGGCTGCGCTTGACCAGGTCCTGCAGGTGCTGGTCCAGGGTCATCATGCCGTACTGCTGGCCAGTCTGGATGGCCGAGTACATCTGCGCCACCTTGTCCTCGCGGATCAGGTTGCGGATGGCCGGGGTGCCGACCATGATTTCCCACGCTGCGGTACGACCGCCGCCAACCTTCTTCAGCAGCGCCTGCGAAATGACCGCGCGCAACGACTCGGACAGCATCGAGCGCACCATCGGCTTTTCGCCGGCCGGGAACACGTCGATGATGCGGTCGATGGTCTTGGCCGCCGAGCTGGTGTGCAGGGTGCCGAACACCAGGTGGCCGGTTTCCGCCGCGGTCAGTGCCAGGCGGATGGTTTCCAGGTCACGAAGTTCGCCCACCAGGATGATGTCCGGGTCCTCACGCAGCGCCGAGCGCAGTGCTTCATTGAAGCCATGCGTGTCGCGGTGCACTTCGCGCTGGTTGATCAGGCACTTCTGCGAGGTATGCACGAATTCGATCGGATCCTCGACGGTGAGGATGTGGCCGTATTCGTTCTTGTTGATGTAGTCGATCATCGCCGCCAGCGTGGTCGACTTGCCCGAACCGGTCGGGCCGGTCACCAGGATCAGGCCCTGCGGCTGCTGGATCACTTCGCGGAACAGCGGCGGGCAGGCCAGGTCCTCGAGGGTGAGCACCTCGGACGGAATGGTACGGAACACCGCACCGGCACCGCGGTTCTGGTTGAACGCGTTCACTCGGAAGCGCGCCAGCGATGGAATCTCGAAGGAGAAGTCCACTTCGAGGAATTCCTCGTAATCGCGGCGCTGCTTGTCGGACATGATGTCGTACACCAGCGCATGGACCTGCTTGTGGTCCAGGGCTGGGATGTTGATCCGGCGAACGTCGCCGTCGACGCGGATCATCGGCGGCAGGCCTGCGGACAGGTGCAGGTCGGACGCTTTGTTCTTTACGGAAAACGCCAGCAGTTCGGCGATATCCATGAGCGGCTACTCCCCAATAACGGCTTCGACTGGAAGGATCTTTCCCCGGGCGGCAGTATAGCCTCCTGATTCAACGGAACGCGTTACGTGGCCACTTCCCTGCCCCAGATCCTGAGCAACCTGCATGCCGCCGCCGAGGCCGCTGGCAGGCCCGACCCACGCCTGCTGGCGGTGTCCAAGACCCAGCCGGCCGAGGCCGTGGCCGCGCTGGCCGCGCAGGGCCAGCACGCCTTCGGCGAGAACTACGTGCAGGAAGCACTGGCCAAGATGCAGGCGCTGCAGCACCTGGCGCTGGAATGGCACCTGATCGGCCACCTGCAGTCGAACAAGGCCGAGGCCGTGGCCAGCCATTTCGACTGGGTGCAGAGCGTGGACCGCCCCAAGCTGGTGACCGCGCTGGCACGCCATCGCCCGGCCGCGCGAGGCCCGCTGAACGTGCTGATCCAGGTCAACATCGACGACGAATCCAGCAAGCATGGCTGTGCACCGGAAGAAGTGGATGCACTGGCCGCAGCGATTGCCGCCGAACCCACCCTGCGCCTGCGCGGACTGATGGCGATTCCCGCGCCATGGCCCGAAGCCGAGCGCCGTCGGGATGCATTCGTGCGCATGCGCACACTTTTCCAGTCGCTGGCTGCCCAGCACGCGCAGATCGACACGCTGTCGATGGGCATGAGCAGCGACTACGCCGAAGCCATCGCCGAGGGCGCCACCCTGGTGCGCATCGGCACCGCCCTGTTCGGCGCGCGCCCGCGCCCGGCCTGATTTTTCAAGGAGATTTCCATGGCAGCTGATTCCATCACCTTCATCGGCGGCGGCAACATGGCGCGCAGCCTGATCGCCGGCCTGATCCGCCAGGGCGTGCCGGCCGCGCACATCCACGTCGCCGAACCGGTGGCCGAACTGCGCCAGGCGCTGGCCGCCGACTTCGGCGTGCAGGTGCATGACAACGCGAGCGATGCCGCCGCGCAGGGTGGCACCTGGCTGCTGGCGGTGAAGCCGCAGGTGCTGCGCGAAGTCTGCCAGTCTCTGCAGGCGCTGGCACAGGCGAGCCGACCGCTGGTGGTGTCGATTGCCGCCGGCATCACCAGTGCGCAGCTGCAGCGTTGGCTGGGGGGCGACCTGGCAGTGGTGCGCGCGATGCCGAACACCCCTGCCCTGCTCGGCGCAGGTGTGACCGGCCTGTTCGCCACACCGTCGGTGGACATGCAGCAGCACGCGCGGGCCGAGCAGGTGCTGGCCAGTGCCGGGCGCACGGTGTGGATCGACAGCGAGGGGCTGATGGATTCAGTGACTGCCGTTTCCGGCAGCGGCCCGGCCTATGTGTTCCTGCTGGCCGAAGCGATGGAAGCGGCGGGTATTGCCCAGGGCCTGCCGGCCGACGCCGCGCGCACGCTGGTGGTGCAGACCCTGCTGGGTGCCTCGCGCATGCTGGATGAGGCTGGTGAAAGCCCGGCGGAACTGCGCCGCCGCGTGACCTCGCCCAACGGCACCACCCAGGCCGCGATCGAGAGCTTCCAGGCCGGTGGCTTCGAGGCTCTGGTGGATACGGCACTGCGCGCTGCGCAGGTGCGTGGGCAGGAACTGTCTGCGGTGAATGATTGACCCCGATGTGTGCCGACCAATGGTCGGCACCTACCATCATCCACGCATGGCGTGGATCTATTGATACCTGTCGCCGCTGGAATGCACGGTGCTCTGCTGTCTGCGGTGAATGATTGCCCCCGATGTGTGCCGACCAACGGTCGGCACCCACCATCATCCACGCATGGCGTGGATGCTCATTGCCCCAACGTCGTCATGACGAAATCGACGAAGCACTGCAACCGCGGGCGCGGTCTGCGGTCGGGCAGGTAGATCAGGTGCATCGGCCGCGGTTCGGGCAGGTAGTCGCGCAGCAGCGGCTTCAACCGCCCGGCTGCAATCTCCCCGGCCAGCAGTGCGGTCGGCTGCAGCACCAGCCCGGCTCCGGCCACGGCGGCTTCGCGCAGTGCAACACCATCATTGCAGGTCAGGCGCGCTTCCCAGTCCACCTGTTCACCGTTGGCCAGCTGCCAGCCGTGGCCACCGCGCCAGGCCAGATGGCTCAGGCAGTCATGCCCTTCCAGATCGGCGGGCGTACGCGGCGTGCCGCGCCGGCGCAGGTAGGACGGCGCCGCGCACAGGCTCATCGCATACGGTGGCAGCGGCCGCGCCACCACCTCCTGCGACGGCAGCGGCCCGACCCGGATCGCCACGTCGAAGCCGTCCTCGATCAGATCCACACGGCGGTTGCTCAGATCCAGTTCGACGTTCAGCTGCGGCTGCGCGCGCAGCAGGCCGGCGAGCTGTGGCGCCAGCACGCAGCTGCCCCAGGTGGTGGGTGCGCTGACCCGCAGCAGCCCGCGCGGTTGCACCTGCAGTCCAGCCACGTCGGCCTCGGCCTGCTGCACCTGCTCCAGCACCTGCCGGCACCCGGCCAGGTAGGCGCTGCCGGCTTCGGTCAGGCGCTGGCGGCGGGTGTTCCGTTGCAGCAACCCGGTGCCCAGGTGCGCCTCCAGCTGCTGGATGTACTTGCCGACCATCACCGCCGAGACCTGCAGCTGTTCAGCGGCCCCTGCAAAGCTGCCGCACTCGGCTACCGCGACGAAAGCCTGCATGCAGCGAAGGGTATCCATTGCTAATCCGGAGTTAGGAATCTGCAAAGCATACGCCGCTTACCTAACCCCGCTGTGACGGCGCAGACTGCGTTCACTCCCTCACGCAAGGAACGGCCATGAAGATCCTCCTCGTTGGTGCCAGCGGCACCCTCGGCCAGGCAGTCGCCCGCCAGCTCGGCCAACAGCATCATCAGATTCTCGCCGCCGGCCGCAACAGTGGCGAACTGCGCGTGGACCTGACCGACGACGCCAGCGTCGCCGAACTGTTCTCGCGTACCGGCCCGGTTGATGCGGTGATTTCCACCGCCGGCAAGCTGCACTTCGGTCCGCTGCAGGACATGACGCCGGCGCAGTTCAACCTCGGCCTGCAGGACAAGCTGCTGGGCCAGGTGCGGCTGGCACTGGCGGCGCAGCACCATCTCAACGCCGGCGGCTCGATCACCCTGACCAGCGGCATCGTCAGTGCACAGCCGATCCGCGATGGCGTCAACGCCACCTCGGTGAATGCCGCGCTGGAAGGCTTCGTGCGTGCCGCCGCGTTGGAACTGCTGCCGCGTGGCCTGCGCATCAACGTGGTCAGCCCGAACGTGCTGATCGAATCGATGGCGGCCTACGGACCCTACTTCCCGGGCTTTGAAGCGGTGAGCGCGCAGCGCGCGGCGCTGGCCTTCAAGCGTGCAGTGGAAGGCATCCAGAGCGGCGAGACGATCACGGTCTGGTAAGAAAAAAGGGACGGAGGGGATCAAGTCGTCAATGCACAAACGACATAATCCCCTCCGTCCCCTTTTCGCGGGTCATTCCCAGCGCATCGGGCCGTCGCCGCGTTCGCCAAGCACATCGCCGGGGTTGGCCAGGCGGCAATGCTGCAGCGACAGGCAGCCGCAGCCGATGCAGCCGGTGAGCTCATCGCGCAGCAGTTGCAGCATATGGATGCGCTCCTCCAGCTCGGTGCGCCAGCGCGCGGACAGCCTGGCCCAGTCGGCCTTGGTCGGTGCGCGGCCCTCGGGCAGGCTTTCGAAGGCACGGCCGACCGCTTCCAACGGCATGCCCACGCGTTGCGCGACGCGGATCACCGCCAGCCGGCGCAGCACGTCGCGGCTGTAGCGGCGCTGGTTACCCGAAGTCCGCAGGCTGCTGATCAGCCCCTTGCGCTCGTAGAAGTGCAGCGCGGAAACCGCCACGCCACTGCGCTGGGAGACTTCGCCAACGCTCAGTTCCTGGGACACCATTGCTTGACCTCAACTGCAGTTGAGGTGTCATGCTGCTATCTTCGCCGCCGGTTGACAAGCGCGGCCCGCACCTGACCCGTATGACCCCGACCCTCTCTCCCGCCGCCGCCCATCTGCCGGCTGACACCTCGATCCTGTCCGCACGCTATCGCGCGACCACCCTCGGCATGGTCGCGCTGGTCGCGCTGCATGCCTTCGAGGCATTGGCCGTTGCGGCCGCGATGCCCACCGTGGCCGAGGCGCTGGATGGCCTGCGCCTGTACGCACTGGCCTTCGGCGGTACCCTGGCCACCAGCGTGATCGGCATGACCCTGGCCGGGCGCTGGACCGATCACCATGGTCCGGCACGGCCGCTCTGGTACGGATTGGCCTGCTTCGTGCTGGGCCTGTTGCTGGCCGGCTTCGCGATGCGCATGGGCATGCTGGTGGCGGGACGCCTGCTGCAGGGCCTGGGTGCGGGTGCGATCTCGGTCTCGCTGTACGTGATGGTCGGCCGCAGCTACCCGGAGCACCTGCGGCCGAAGGTGTTCGCCGCCTTCTCGGCCGGGTGGGTGGTGCCTTCGATGGTCGGCCCGGCGTTGAGCGGCCTGATCGTGCAGCACCTGGGCTGGCGCTGGGTGTTTCTGGCGGTGCCATTGCTGGCGGTTCCGGCAGGCCTGCTGCTGCGCCCCGCGCTGGCACGCATGCAGCCCAGTCCCCCCAGCACCGCCGACGATGGACGCGGCAAGGTGGTGCGCTGGGCCAGCGGCGCCTCGCTGGCCGCGTTGCTGCTGTACTTCGGCGGTCAGCAACCGGGCCTGCCTGCCCTGCTCTGCATCGGCGTGGCGGTGCTGGCGCTGCTGTTCTGCGTACATCGACTGCTTCCGCCCGGAACACTGATCCTGCGCCGTGGCCTGCCCAGCGTAATCGCGCTGCGTGGCATCGCGGCAGCTGCCTTCTTCGCCTGCGAGGCCTACCTGCCACTGCTGCTGCAGCGCGAACGTGGCCTTTCGCCCAGCTGGGCCGGTGCCGTACTCAGTCTCGGTGCGCTGGGCTGGTTCGCCGGCTCGTGGCTGCAGGGCCACCAGCAGCGTGGCTGGTCACGCCAGCAGCTGCTGCGCGCCGGCACGATGATGATGACGGTCGGCATCGCCGCCACGCTGGCCGTGCTGTTCAACGCGGTGCCACTGCCGGTGTCGCTGCTCGGCTGGGCCGTGACCGGCTTCGGCATGGGCATGATCTACGCCAGCCTGTCGGTGTTGACGCTGTCGTTGTCGGCGCCGCGGGAGCAAGGTGCCAACACCTCGGCACTGCAGCTGAGCGAGGCCCTGTCGGTGACCACCGCGCTGGCGGTCTCCGGTGCATTGTTCGCGTTGTTCGTGGAAAGCACCCCGCACACCGGCTACCTGCTGTGCCTGGCCATCACCTTCGGCCTTGCGCTGTTGGCCACGGTGATCGCGCGACGGGTGTAGCGCCGCCGCGCATCGCGGTAGTGCCGGCCGCTGGCCGGCAACCTCACGAACGCTGGAATGTCCAGATGATGACGGCCAGGGACCGGCATTACCGCGTACCAGCCCCCACATCATCGATGTCCCGATGCAGGATGCGCCGCACTTCCAGCACCGCCTGCGGGGTCTCCTGCACGCTGTGGCCGGAGATGATCACCTTCTCGGACAATGCACCCGGCAGGTGCGCGCTCCAGTACGGCACCAGCCCGTCATCGGATTTGTCCACCGGCAGTTCCGGTTTGCGCTGGGCGATGATCGAGTGGTACTTCAGGCCCGCTTCGATCGGCAGCTGTGCGGCGGCCTTCACGAACGGATCGCTGGCCTTGAGGTTGTCGATGCTGTTCGGGATCTTCGGCTTGGCCGTGCCATCGACCTGCTGTTCGGCCTGCGCCAGTGCCAGGAACACATCCTCGAACTTGCCGAGGATGGTCAGCGGCAGGCGTACCAGGCGACCGATCAGCCGCCCGACCTTGTTGCCTGCGATGTCGGTGCCCTGGTGTGGAGCAGCGATGAAGATCGCACGCTCCACGTTCGGCTGCGCCTTGAAATGCAGCAGCGGCCCCAGCTTGTTCTGCACCCGCTTCAGGCGCTCGCCCTTCAGGTCGTAGTTGGCCAGCAGATCATTCCACAGTACGTCGCCCGAGTCACTGACCAGCAGGCGCGCCAGCACGCCGCCCATGCTGTGGCCGATGTAGACCATGTCCTTCGATGCACGCGTGCTGCCGTTGGGATCGAAGTGCTTCAGCGTGTCGTTGAACGCACTGGCGATCTCGTAGCGGTTCAACGCGATCGGCGCATTGGTCGGGTAGTAGACCTGCCACACCTGGAACTGCTGGCGCAGCTCGGGGTCGCCCATGATCTCGTTGGCCAGGTTCACCCAGGCTTCCGGGCTGCTGGCCAGGCCGTGCAGCATGAAGATGATGCGACGATTCGGATCCCACGGCTGCATCAGGTAGATGTGCGGTTCGCCGATGCCCTCGCTCATGCCGAACAGGGTGCGCAGCGATTGCCGGGCGAAACCGCTCTGCGCCAGCCACAGGCCATAGGCGGCGGTGAAGTTGCCGGCCAGCGGCACCTGCTCGCCATGCAGGGTGATGCGCTCAGTGGCTTCGGGCGAGTAAGCGTCCAGCTCGACCCGGCGCGTGCGCATCACATCGTCCAGGTTGCTGCCCTCGAAACGCAGCAGTGCGGTGACGTTGATCGAGGACATCTCGCTGAACTCGGGCACCGAATCGTCATGGCGATGACGGCGGCCACGGCGTGCGTCGTCCTCATTCTCCTGCGGCGCCTCGGCCTTGGGGCCCTCGGGTGCGATCACCGGTGCAACCAGCTTCGGCGGGTCCATCACCATCACCAGCTCGGCACCGAAGCCATCGCGGCGATAGGTACTGCGCAGGCCGACGAAGCTGACCGTGCCGGCCGGCACCAGCTGCGCGGGAATGCTCTTCAGGTTCAGCTGCTGGTAGTTGGAGGCCAGCGACCAGCTGCCGACCGTGAGCGGCTTCGTGTAATCCTCGCCGGCCAGCGCAGCGGCGCGTGCGCGCACGAACAGCACCACTGCTGCCTTCTCGGCCGCGTAGTTGTAATAGTCGCGCACCTGCGTCTGGCGGTCCTCGAAGGCACGGTCGGACGGTGAGCGGCCGCTGTAGAACAGGTAGGCATAGGCATAGCGCGCCGCTTCCAGCCAGGCATCCAATGCCGCATCGCTCATCGGCGGATCGCCGGCAGCCGTCTTCTTCGGCGTCATCGCCAGCGCGGCCTTCACCCACAGTTCGGACAGCGCCGACAACCGCTGCTCGACATTGAGGTCGTCGGTCATCAGCAGCGTGCTGCGGCAGACCAGGAAGTCCTTTTCGCACTGCGACTCGTCCAGGCCTGCCGCGCTGAGCGTCTCGCGCGCGGCCGGGCTGAGCTTGCCCGTGTTGAGCACGTCGGCACGCTTGTTGACCAGCGAATCGCTGGACTTGACCTGCTTGACGGTAACCATCGCGCAACCGCTGCTACCCAGCAGCAGGAAGGCAGCGAACAACACCGGCAGCAGGCGCTGCCAGCGGCGTGGGAGGAATCGGGTCATTACTGCGGGTCCTGCTCGGTGCCGGGCACGCCCTGGCGGATTACGGTGGAGAAGTGGTCGCCGCTGCCCAGGTCCAGCGCACGCTGGGTGATGCGGCCCTTGTCATGCAGCTCGGCGTACGGCACACCTGGAGCGAGCGCGCCGACCTCCTGCGCGTACTCGGCCAGGTAACCGGACAGCAGCAGGCGGTAATCCAGCGGCAGGCGCGGTGCGATGTGCCGGGCCAGGTCGAAGACGATGGTGGTGCAGTTGCTGGTCAGCGTGTTGTAGAAGCCGGGCTTGGCGTCCAGTTCGCGGGCCTGCGCGATGTACGCTGCGAACAGCTCCTTCAGCTGCGCACGGTCCATGCCATGCAGGCGGTAGAGATAGACGTCCTCGCCGCGCGCGTTGGTGCGGGTGCGGATGATGTCGGTCTCCTCCGAAGCTACCAGGGTCATCTCGAACTTGCGGAAGAAGCCACCCAGCGCCGAGAACGATTCACCGCGCTCCTTGCGGATCTCCAGCGAGAACACCACGTGGCGACCGTCCTCGAAACCAAACGAGATCAGGGTGTGGGCGATGGCCGGGCCCATCCAGTACGACAGCACCAGATCGGCCGAGCGCAACTGGTCCAGGTCGTACTCGCGGCGCACCCAGCGGGCGTCGTAGTCGGTTTCGCTGCGCCAGGTGAAATCACGCACGTTGTCCAGCACGACGTGGCGGCCATCGAAAGACACCACGTGCAGGCGCTGGGCCACGTCATCGGCCCACACGCGGTCCTGGCGCGGGGTCAGCAGCAGCCACCACAGGCCGGCCAGCGCCAGCGATGCACCGAACGCCAGGCCCAGGCGGCGCGAGGCACGGCCCCGCGCGACCCGCCACGACACCCACAGCGCTACCAGCAGCCACAGCCCGGCGACGCCGGTAGCCAGCCAGCCCGGCCCCGGCAACTGATAGGCCAGCAGCCCGGTCACCCACAGCGCCAGCAGCGCCATGGCACTTCCTGTCATCCATCGTCCTGCGGCTTTCACTGGCATCCTGTCGCGGTCCTGAAGCCGCATAGTTAGCCACAAGCGGGTTCACCGTGGCATCTACGGCCCGTTCAGGCACATCGGCGCACCGTCTGCGGCGGCCCCCGCGGCCAGACGGATCACACAGGAGCAATGATGGGCATCACTTCCGTGGCCGGCGTTCCGGTCCAACCCCAGCACCGCGCAACCTGCCACTGCGGCACCGTCGAGCTGCTGCTGGACCTGCCGGACGGCATCGTCGATCCCCGCCGCTGCGACTGCTCGATGTGCCGGCGCCGGGGTGCCATCGCCGCCAGCGTCCCCCGCCAGGGCCTGCAGGTGCTGCGCGGGCAGAACCATCTGCGGATGTACCAGTTCAACACCCATGTGGCCGAGCACTACTTCTGTGGCGTGTGCGGCATCTACACCCATCACCGGCGCCGCTCCAACCCCGACCAGTACGGCTACAACGTGGCCTGCCTGGAAGGCATCGACCCGTTCGCGTTGGGGGTGATCCCGGTCAGCGATGGGGTCAACCACCCATCAGACCGCACCGGCTAGTGGCGCGTGCGCCGCGGCGGGGTGGCCACCTTCTGCCAGGGCGCCATGCCGCTGCGCCCCGCCCGCGCCGGGCGTTTCAGCCAGGGCCGGCGCGGCGTTGCCGGTGGCGCATCCGCGGCCGGGGCAGGAAGCGGTCGACGGCCAGGCCAGAGATGATCGAGCAGCCACATGGCAGGTCTCCGTGGGGGACGGGGACGACCAAGCCTAGGCCCGGGTGGGCATAGGCAGCGTGAGCGGGACACGACAACGGGATGACGGCGAAGGCGGGCGATGAGCCCGCTACGCAGTACGCCCGACCAGCGCGTCTTTACGTTTCCGCAGCAACAGGTGCAACAACGCAGCACATGCGGCGGTCAGCAGCGCCAGTACACGCAGCAGTGTTGCCAGCGCCTCACTACTGGCGTGCTGCAGCTGCATGCGACTCATCGCCGGTAGCAGTGCCTGCGCCTGTTCCCGCGCCCCGGTGGCCAGATAGGCACCGGCACGCGCCAGCGATGCCGGCGACGCCCCCTGCAGCTGATGGCCGATCAGCAGCGCAAGCAAGGCAGTGACTGCGGCCAATGCGATGCCCTCACCGGCTACACGCACGGTCCCGAAGATGCCGGCGGCCATGCCCGCACGCTGTACCGGCACCACGCTGACCGACAGCCCATCCATCAGCCCCCATGGCAAGGCCGTCCCTGCACCGACCAGCATCAGCCACGGCACCCACTGCGAAGGCGACGGCTGCGATGCATGGCGCGACAACAGGTACAGGCCAGAGGCACAGACCAGCAGTCCCAGCGTGCACAGCCGCGCACTTCCAACGCGCTCCGCCCAGCGCGCAGCCAGCATCGGCAGCACCAGCATCGGCGCGGACAGGGCCAGCATCTGCAGCCCCACCAGGGTCGCGCTCTGTCCGTGCACTCCCAGCAGCTGCAGAGGCAATACCACCAGCAGCACCACGTAGCCGAAGCAGGTCGCCACCGGCAGCAGCTGGACACCGAGGAACGCCGGTTGCGAGAACAACGAGAGGTCCAGCAGGGGTGAGCGGTGCAGTCGTTCGATGCAGATGAACGCTGCGCCCAGCAGCAGCGTCGCCAACAGCGCCAGTTGCACGCGCACGGTATGCAGGCCGAACTCGCCCAGCCACAGCAGGGCCAGGGTCAACGCTGCCAGCATCAGGCTGAAGCCCAGCATGCCGCCGACATCCAGCCGCCCGCGTTCACCGTGGCTTTCGGGCAACACACGCGCGCCCCGTACGAAGGCGGCGAATGTCAGCACGCCGCCGACGGCGAACACACTGCGCCATCCCAATGCCTGCAGCAGCAGACCCGCAAGCAGCGGCCCCAGCGCCAACCCCGCACCGAATGTGGCGCCCAGCAGGGCGAACACACGGCCACGCATCGGCCCCTGCCAGGCATGCGCGAGCGCAGCCGTGCCGGACGCCAACGCCGCTGCGGCGGCAACGCCCTGCAGCCCGCGCGCCAGATCCAGCCACAGCAGCGTGGGCGCGAGGCAGACGACGATCGTGGCGACGGTGAAGCCTGCCGTGCCCAGCAGGAACAACCGCCGCCGGCCATAGCGGTCGGCCAGGCCACCGGCAGCGAGCAGCAGGCTGCCGAAGGTGAGCATGAAGGCATTGGTCACCCAGGCCAGCACGCTCGGCGACGACGCCACGGAACGGGCCAGCGCGGGCACCGCGACGGCACCGCCCGAGAAGGACAACGGCAACGCCAGTGCGGCCAGGCAGACGGCAAGCAGGGTCCAGCGCTGCTGCGTCTGGACAGGTACAGGGAGCATCGAAACCGGGGCCATGCGGGCCTCCATCCATCGGGGGCATTGATGATGGACAGGCCGCTATCCCTGAAAAACAGGCTCGATGGACGTTGATTGCGTCCCACTGTTCCGTAATCATGCCCCGCATGGACTCCATTTCTGCCCTGCTCGCCTTCGTCCGCACCGCGGAGGCTGGCAGCATCGTCGGCGCTGCGCGTGTACTTGGCCTGTCCGCGTCGGCGGTCGGCAAGCGCATCGCCCGTCTTGAACAGGAGCTCGGCACCCGCCTGTTCCAACGCACCACCCGCCGCGTGCATCTCACCGACGAAGGCGAACTGCTGCTGCAGCGCTGCCGGCGTGCACTGGACGAGCTTTCCGAAGCACAGGCGGACCTGGCGCAGCGACAGCACGCCCCCAGCGGGCTGCTGCGCATCGGCCTGCCCACCATCGGGTACCGCTTCCTGCTGCCGGTGCTGCCCGGCTTCCAGCAACGCTATCCGCAGGTGCAGCTGGAACTGGACTTCAACGACCGCATCGTCGATGTGGTCAGCGAAGGCCTGGACGCGGTGATACGCAGTGGTGAACTGGCCGATTCCAGCTTGACCGCACGGCGACTGGGCGGCTTTCGTTTCATCCTCTGTGCGGCGCCGGGCTATCTGCAGGCGCATGGCACGCCCGGTGATGTGGGCGAGCTGCGCATGCATACCGCGCTGCGTTTCCGTTACCCCACCACCGGAAAGCTGCATCCGTGGCAGCTGCCGGGCATCGAAGGCGATGCGGGGGCACGCCTTCCCACGGCGATGACCTGCAACAACATGGAGGCCGTGCTTGCCGCTGCGATCGGTTGCATGGGCCTGGCCTGGATGCCTGACTTCCTCGCTGCTGACGCGCTGGCCGATGGCCGCCTGCAACGGGTACTGCCTGCGCTGCCCACGCACCAGGGGCAGTTCTCGCTGCTATGGCCCGGTGGGCGCCATCCCAGTGCACGCCTGCGGGTATTCATCGACTATGCCGTTGCGCATCTGTTCCAGGGCGCCCCGGAAAAGGGGACGGAGGGGATTAAGTCGTTTCAGGCACAGTAGGACCGATTACGACTTAATCCCCTCCGTCCCCTTTTTCGTTCAGCGACTGAAGCGGCGCGCGCCGGCCACGCAGATCACCGCGACCACGGTCACCAGCACCATGCTGAGGCTGACCGATTCGTGCAGCAGCAGCGCGGCCAGGGCCAGGCCGAAGAAGGGCTGTAGCAGCTGCAGCTGGCCGACGGCGGCGATACCGCCCTGGGCCAGCCCGCGATACCAGAACAGGAAGCCGAGCAGCATGCTGAACACTGCCACGTAGCCCAGTGCCCACCATGCCGAGGCATCGACCGCGGTGAACGAGGCCGGGCGCATCAGCACTGTCAGCGGCAGCATCGCCGGCAAGGCCAGCAGCAACGCCCAACTGATCACCTGCCAACCGCCGAGATGACGGGCCAGCCGACCACCTTCGGCATAGCCCAGCCCGCACACCACGATCGCCGCCAGCATCAGCAGGTCTGCCTGCAAGGACGCCTCGATGCCGTTGCGCACCGCATAGCCGACCACGCAGGCACTGCCCAGCAACGAAAACAGCCAGAAGGCCGGGCGCGGTCGATCGCCGCCGCGCAGCACGCCGAACACCGCAGTGCTCAGTGGTAACAGCCCGAGGAACACGATGGTGTGCGCCGACGATGCGTGACGCAGCGCGAGTGCGGTCAACAGCGGAAAGCCGACCACCACCCCGAGGCTGACCACTACCAGCCCGGGCAGGTCATTGCGCCGCGGCCACGGCTGGCGCAGCAGAAGGAGCAGGCCAAGGCCGAGCACGGCGGCAATGGTGGCGCGTGCAGCAGTGACGAATCCGGCGTCCAGCTGCAGCACCGCCAGGCGGGTGGCCGGCAGGGAGCCGGCGAAGATCACCACACCGATGAAGCCATTGATCCAACCACTCGCCGACCGTTCCACGCCTGTACTCCTGAAGGTGCCGGACGATGCCCGGCTGGACCTGCATGGAAGCATCCGGCGCGGGAAGACCCCAGCTACAATCCAGTACAGTCGCAAGTAACTGTACTGCCCACACTTCCACTACGGTTCCACCATGCCGCGCCCGCTTACCCGCATCGAATCGGTCATCCAGACCGTCCGCACCCGCATCAGTGCACGGGTGGATGGCCCCGGCTCCCGCCTGCCTTCGGTACGTGCGCAGGCTGCGACGATGGGAGTTTCAGTCTCCACCGTGGTCGAGGCCTACGAGCGCCTGGCGGCCGAAGGCCTGATCAGTGCACGCGCAGGCTCGGGCTTCTACGTCAGTGGCCCGGCCGCACCGCTGGCGCTGGCCGAAATGGAGCCGCGGCTGGATCGCGCGGTGGATCCGCTGTGGGTATCACGGCAATCGCTGGAAACGCCCGCGGGCGACCTCAAGCCAGGGTGCGGCTGGATGCCCAGTGACTGGCTGTATCACGATGGCGTGCGCCGCGGCCTGCGCCGGCTGGCGCGTGCCGATGCCATGCAACTGGTCGACTACGCCGCCCCGCTCGGGCTGCCCGCGTTGCGCCAGCTGCTGCAAAGGCGCAGCGCCACGCTTGGCATCGATGCACCGGTGGAGCAGATCCTGCTGACCGAATCCGGTACGCACGCGGTCGATCTGCTCTGCCGCTTCCTGCTCAAGCCCGGCGACTGCGTGCTGGTCGATGACCCGAGCTACTTCAATTACCACGCGCTGCTGAAGGCGCACCAGGTGCAGGCCATCGGCGTGCCGTACACGCACAGCGGCCCGGACCTGGAGGCGTTCGCGCAGGCCCTGCAGGCACATTCGCCGCGGCTGTACATCACCAATTCCGGATTGCACAACCCGACCGGCGCGGTACTTTCCGCAAGCACCGCACACCGCCTGCTGGGCCTGGCCGAACGCAGCGAACTGATCATCATCGAGGATGACATCTTCGCCGACTTCGAACTGCAGCCGGCACCGCGGCTGGCCGCGCTCGATGGGCTGTCACGGGTGATCCACGTCGGTAGCTTCTCCAAGACGCTGTCGGCAGCGTCGCGCTGCGGCTACATCGCCGCGCGCCACGACTGGATAGAGGCATTGACCGACCTGAAGCTGGCGACCAGCTTCGGCGGTGGTCATCTGGCCGCGCAGTTGATGCACATCGCGCTGACCGACAGCGGTTACCGCCGCCACATGCAGTCGATACGTTCGCGGCTGGCCGATGCACGCCGGCACACACTGCGGAAACTGCAGACGCTGGGCATCATGCCGTGGCTGCAGCCGGAAGCCGGCCTGTTCCTGTGGTGCCAGCTGCCCGATGGCCGCGACGCCGCCGCACTGGCGCGGCAATGCCTGCGCGAGGGCATCGTGCTGGCGCCGGGCAACGCGTTCAGCCAGTCGCAGCGCGCGGCCGACTATGTACGTTTCAACGTTTCGCAGTGCCAGGACCCGAAGATCTGGCAGGTACTGGCGCGCGCGCTGCGTTGAGCTGGTAATGCGCGACCAGCGCATCCACCACCACGCGCACGCCCGGCAACTGGCCGCGACGATGCGGCAGCAACACGCTGGTGGTGACTTCGCCGGCATGCCACGCCGGCAGCACCTGCTGCAGGCGGCCGGCGGCGATGGCCGCAGCACACAGGCTGTGTGGCAGTACGGTGATGCCAAGACCCGCTTCTGCCGCCGCGATCAGCAGCTGCGATTCATTGCCGACCAGCGCCACCTGCGGCTCCACCTGCACGGTGCGGGCGTCGGCGCCGTGCAGCGTCCAGCGCGTTGCATGGCGCGCGGTCAGCAGGCCGGCATGCGCGCGTAGCTGTTCGGGCGTGTCCACTGCCGGCGCGGCTGCCAGATAACCAGGGGACGCCACCAGCACGATGCGTTCGCTACCGAGCATGCGCTGCACCAACCCGGAATCCGGCAGCGGACCGAAGTGGCTGCGCAGGGCGATGTCGATGCCTTCCTGCGCCAGGTCGATGAAACGATCACTCACTTCAACTTCGATACGCAGCCGTGGATAGCGGCGGGCCAACGCGGGCAGGCACGCGGCGAGCTCGCCCTGCACCACCGGAATCGAAGCGCTGATCCGCACGGTGCCGCTGGGTTCGGCCTGGCGGTCGCGGACAATGGCCTCGGCGGCCTCGACCTCGGACAACGCTGCGCGTGCGCGCTCGAAGAACTCCTGACCGACCTCGGTCAATGCGAAGCGGCGCGAACTGCGCTGCAGCAGCCGCACCTGGAGCTGTTCTTCCAGCAGCGCCACGCGCTTGCTCAGGGTCGAGCGCGGCAGGCCCAGATGGCGCCCGCCTGCAGCGAACCCGCGCTGCTCCACCGCGGTCACGAACAGGGCCAGATCGTTGAGGTTGAGCATGCGCAACGTCCACAGATGTGGACTTCAGGATGCCATTCAAGCGGCTTCCGGGGCAATGTCCACGCAGGCACGCTTTCCTCACCCGCCGCATCGCGGCTTGAACCGGAAACCTGCCATGACCCCGATCCTCTTCTACGGCGTGCCCTCGGGCTGCTCGTTCGGCTCCATCGTCGCCCTGGAATGGCTGCGCCAGCCGTATCACCTGTGCCGCATCGACATGCCCGGCCAGGTGCAGAGCGAAGACTACCGCCGCCTCAATCCGCTGGGTGAAACCCCGACCCTGCGCACCGCGCAGGGCGAGCTGCTCAGCGAGAGCCTGGCCATCCTCAACCATCTGGCCGCGAAGGGCATCGCGCAGGGGCTGGGCTTCGCACAGGGCACGCCCGGCTTCGATCGCCTCAACCACCGGCTGGCCTATCTCAACACCAGTTTCTTCGGTGCCTACGCGCCGCTCTGGCACGCACTGGAGCATGCGCAAGGCGATGACGGCGAGGCGATGCGTGCCTATGGCACCACCAAGGTGCGCCACGCCCACCAGGCGCTGGAGCAGGTGATCGGCACGGGCCCGTGGCTGCTGGGCGAACAGCGCAGCTTTGCCGATGCCTACTTCGCCGGCATCGCGCGCTGGAACGACTATCACCAGGTGGTCGATCGTCGCGAGTTCCCCAGGGTGCAGCAGCTGTTCGAGCGCCTGCAGGACGACGCCGGCGTGCAGTTCGCCCACGCCATCGAAGCGCAGCAGCCGGCAACCAGCAGCGGTGGCTTCCTCGGCGAGGTGCGGCTGGAAGACGTGCTTGAGGCAGCAGCGGCCTGAGCCCTGTCCTGCCCGTGTGGCAGCGGCGCGCAATGCCTCTTGCGCGCCGCGCTACAGTGGTATGTCCCCCGCCGCAGGAATCCGCGCATGTCCACGTTCTCCGATCCGCAGGCGGTGGCCCGCTATGCCGAAGCGCCGCTGCGCCAGGTGCCCGGTTTCCTCGCGTTGCAGCAGATGAGCCGCCTGCTGCTGGCCGAACGCGTTCCCGCGCAGGGCCGTGTGCTGGTGCTGGGCGCCGGTGGCGGGCTGGAGCTGAAGGCTTTTGCCGAGGCGCAGCCGGGCTGGCAGCTGCTGGGCGTGGATCCGGCCGCGCCGATGCTGGCCCTGGCCGAGCAGACACTGGGTCCGCTGATGCCGCGCGTGCAACTGCTGGAAGGCTACATCGACGATGCGCCCGATCTGCGCTTCGATGGGGCCAGCTGCCTGCTGACCCTGCACTTCCTCGATGCCGCGCAGCGCCTGCACACGCTGCGCGAGCTGCACAGGCGCCTGCAACCCGGCGCGCCGCTGGTGGTGGCCCACCACAGCGTGCCGCAGGATCCGGCCGGCAAGCTGCGCTGGTTGCAGCGCTACGCAGCGTTCGCCGAAGCCTCGGGCGTTGCCCACGCCGATGCACAGCGCGCGATCGAGGCCATTGCCGAGCGGCTGCCGCTGCTGGCCCCCGAACAGGAAGTGGCGCTGCTGCAGGAGGCCGGCTTCGATGGTGTGGAGCTGTTCTATGCCGGCTTCAGCTTCAAGGGCTGGGTGGCGTACACCGGTTGATGCCTACGGCACCACCGTGATGCCGATGCGCTGCATCAACAGCGCCACCTGCTGCACGTCCAGCGTGGCGCCACGCAGGTTGGTGCTGCGCAGGTCCAGCTCACCCAGCTCCGAGTTGGTCAGGTCGCAGTCGGTGAAGTTGGCGCTGTTCCAGTCGATGCCCTCGAACTGGCCGCCGGACAGGTCCGAGCCGGCGAAGCTGGCGCCACTCACATTCGCGCCATCCCATCGGTTTTCCCACAGCTCGCACTTTTCCAGCGCTACCCGCGAGAAATTGGCATAGCGCAGGTTCGACTTCTTGATGAATGCGCTGCAGAACCAGCTGCGCGTGGTGATCTGGTTCATGAAGCTGGCGTTGCTGAAATCCGCGCCCTGCGCACGGCACTCGCTGATCTCCAGGCCCAGCGCCTTGATGAAATTGAAATGGCACATGCTGATATCGCAGCTGCGGAAACTGGCTTCCTTCAGCGTGGCGCCATTGAAGCGGCAGCCAGCACGGCTGTCGGCATCGTAGAAACTGCAGTTGATGAACTCGGTACCGGTCAGGTCGGCGCCGGAAAAATCGCACTCGTGGAACTGCTGGTCGACCACTTTCTGGCCGGTGTACTGGTCCGCGCTGATGCGCAGCTTGCGGTGAACGGTGGGGGACATCAGGGATTCCATGCCAAGTGCCCCGCCATGATGCCGGTCCGCGAGGGCGATCCATAGACCCCGGGGCGGGCGGGTTCACCGGCAGTCCAGCCGCCCTGTGCCCTCCCGCTGAATGCACGTTATTGCACGTTTATGCACGAACGTGCAGACTTATAGCATGAGCTCCGATCCCAGCCCCCTCCCCGCCCAGCGCACGCGCCAGATCCTCGAGGAACTGCGCCAGCAGGGCCGCGTGGTCGCCGCCGAACTGGCGCGCCGCTATGCCGTTTCAGAAGATTCGATCCGCCGCGACCTTCGTGAACTCGCCGCCCAGGGCCTGTGCCAGCGCGTCTACGGCGGCGCCGTGCTGCCGCCGCCCAAGGAACGGCCGCTGCGCGAGCGCCTGACCCGCGACCGCGGCGACAAGGCCGAGCTGGCCGCCCGCGTCTGCGCGCTGCTGCAACCCGGCCAGGTGGTACTGCTCGATGCCGGTTCGACCAATCTGGCGATCGCCCAGCAGCTGCCGGCCGCTCTCGGGCTGACGGTGATCACCAATGCCCCGCAGATCGCCACCGCCGCCAGCATGCTCGAAGGCACTTCAGTGCAGCTGATCGGCGGGCGCCTGGCCAGCGGTGGCGGTGCGGTCGGTGCCGAGGCGTTGGCCCAGGTGCAGCGCCTGCGTGCCGACGTGTACCTGCCCGGCCCCTGCGCGGTGGACGGCGACACCGGCGTGTGGGCGATGGATGCGGAAGAAGCCACGCTGAAGCGCGCGATGGTGGCCTGCAGCAGCCGTGTCATCGTCGCCGCCACCACTGAAAAGCTCGGTGCCCGCGGCAACTGGCAGATCGCCAGCCTGGACGAGATCGACGACCTGGTGCTGACCACCACCGCACCGCCCGCCTTGGCGGCTCGCTTCCACGCCGCCGGTATCGCGGTGCACCCCACGCCTCCCTGACCGTACTGCTCATGTCCCTTGCCAACCGCGCGCGTGCCGAACAGCACGCGACCCGCGCTGCGTTCTTCATTCCCGGCTTCGCCACCGCGTTGTGGGCCACCCTGGTGCCATTCGCCAAAGCGCGCACCGGGATCAATGACGCCACGCTGGGACTGGTGCTGCTCTGCCTCGGTGCCGGCTCGCTGCTGGCGATGCCCTTGTCCGGCGTGCTGGCCGCACGCCTCGGTTGCCGCCGGGTGATGGTGGCCAGCAGCCTGCTGATCTGCCTGACCGTGCCCGGCCTGGCACTGGCCGGTTCAGCCTGGACGCTGGGCGTGGTGCTGTTCGTGTTCGGTGCGGCCGTGGGCGCGATGGACTGCACGATGAACGTGCAGGCCGTCATCGTCGAGCGCGAAGCACGGCGGGTGATGATGTCTGGCTTCCATGCTTTCTTCAGCATTGGCGGCTTCCTCGGCGCGGCCACCATGACCGTGCTGCTGTCCGCACAGTTGCCGCCCTTGGCATCGGTGCTGATCGGTGTCGGCACCATGCTGCTGGTGACGCTGTTGTCGGCGACCTACTGGCACAGCGAACGCATGCCGCACGACACACCGATGCTGGCCCTGCCGCATGGCATCGTGCTGTTCATCGGCGTGCTGGCGTTCGTCGCCTTCCTCGGCGAAGGTGCGATGCTCGACTGGAGCGCGGTGTTCCTCAGCGATGTACGTCGCGTCGATGCCAGCCTCGCCGGCGTCGGCTATGTGACCTTCACCCTGACCATGACGGTCGCGCGCCTGTTCGGCGATGCACTGGTGGCACGCGTGGGCCGCCAGCGCGCGATCGTGTTCGGCGCGCTGCTCGCCGCTGCCGGCGTGCTGGTGCTGACCCTGGTCACGCCGTGGCAGATGTCGTTGGCCGGATACGTGCTGGTCGGCCTCGGCTGCGCCAACATCGCGCCGGCGCTGTTCTCGCTGGCCGGCCATCAGAACCGCATGCCCGGTGCACTGGCGATCACGGCCGTCTCTACGCTGGGCTTTGCCGGCATCCTTGCCGGACCGGCGTTGATCGGCTTTGCCGCCAATCATTTCGGTCTGATTGCTGCGTTCATCGGTGTGGCCACGGCCTTGTTGCTGGTGGCCGTGTCCACACGTTGGCTGCGGGTGTGACGCCTGTACGGAACCGCGCGCCCGAAGGCACGCGGTTCCAGAGCATGACATCAGCCCTGGCTCTCCTCAGTAGGAGGAGAACTGCCAGCGCTGGTTGTCGCCACCATGGCACATCCACATGTGCACCTTGGAGCCATTGGTGTTGCCCAGGCCAGGATCATCCAGGCACATGTTGGTCTGCGGATTGCGGATCTCGCCGACCAGGCGCCACGACTGGTGCGCACCGCCGTTGCAGGACCACATGCGGATCGCATTGCCGTCATGGCTTGCGCCGTCGGCTGCCTCCAGGCACTTCCCGCCCAGCCCGCGGATCGATCCATCCGAACCCAGTTCGAAGCGCTGCTGCGGTACACCCGTACAGTCCCACAGCTGTACGCGGGTGCCATCTGCCGTGTTGGCGCCTTCCACATCCAGGCACTTGCCGCCGACACCGACGATCGAGCCGTTGGCCGGATTGAACTCCCACTTCTGGTTGGCAGTCTGTGCGTTGCTGTAAAGCTGGATCTTGGTGCCGTTGGCGCTGGAGGCGCCGATGGCGTCGAGCACCTTATCGCCCACGCCGACGATGGAGGTATTGGTGAACTTCCATGACTGGTTCCAATCACCGTGCGCGTCATACAGCTGGATCCGGCTTCCATTACTGGTGCCGTAACCTACGATATCGAGTACGCGGTTGCTGGGCACACCGGTGATGGTCGACGTGTTGGGCTTCACCGTCCACAACTGCTGCGGCGTGCCCGGCGTGCAGTCCCACACTTGGATGGCGGTACCCGGACCGGTGTTGGCGCCTTCGGCGTCGAGGCACTTGTTGCCTGCGCCGCGGATCTCACCAAAGGTTGGAATGTTGCGCAGGTTGATCGGCGCCGACACCGAACCTTGCGAGAACTGGCCATCGCCGCTGAAGGTGGCGGTGATCGATGCGGTGGTGAAGCCGGCGGGCACGGTGTAGTTCACCGCAACCTTGGCGGGGCTGCCATAGGCATAGCGATGCGTACAGAACTGGACATCGCGTGTTGCCGCATAGCAAGCCTGGTCAAGCTGGGAAACGAGACCTGCCATTGGTGTATTGGTCGTGCTGACCTGCACTTTACCCACCGCTTGGCCATTCACCTTGAATTCGACGAAGCCACCGATCTGCTCATTGCCCGGGATGTGATACAGCCCCAGCGCCTGGCCATCGACCTGCGCAGAAAGCTGGATCACCTGCCCCGGCGCCGGAAGGGCATTGGACACGGAAGCCGTGGTGGTGGTCGGGAGGTTGTAGAGACGCGGGAACGATTTGGCCTGCGCGCCCGCAGATGCCGCTGCAATTCCAATTGCGAGAACACCCATCGAAACGTAGTTCATCCTTGCTCCATTTACGTTGTGTGGAAATCCTATCCAGGGACCACCATTGAAACGCTGCAAGTACGGTGCCCCCTGCACTCCCTGGCCATCGACATCGACTGCGGGCCGCGGCCTTCATGGCCAGGAACTCCGGATAGTCTCACAGACGGCGCGCTCGCGGCAGGATGCTACCGCCGCCTGCGCCGCAGTTTCATCCGCAACCGGCGGTAGCCGATCACCGTGGCCGTTGCACACAACGCAGCGCCAGCCAGGCTCAGCAGCAGCAACACCGCCAGCCGGGCGATGTCCTGACGCAGCATCGCCGGCAGGTCCCAGCTGTGCAGGAAGTAGAACAGCCAGCGACCCACGCGCTCGCGACGCCCCATCGTCAGCAACGGGTCGCCAGTGGCCAGATCGAGGTAGACCCGCGTCGCCTCGGCATCGCCGAAATCAGCCACCGCCACCGGGAAGCGGCGTACCGCTGCGCCGTTCATGGCTTCCGGTGCACGCGGGTAGAAGTACGCATCCGCTGCGAGCTGGACCCAGTACCCCTGCACGGGCGCATCGGACAACGCCCGCACCTTCTGCTGCAGCCATGCGGCCGGCAGCAACCGCGCAACCTGCAGATGACCATCACTGCCGGACACAATGCGGGTCTCGCCCTGCCCGTCCAGCAACACCGCGAACAGCTCACCATCGATGCGTCGCCACTGGATCTCCACCGGCTTGAAGCGCGCGTCGTCGACGGCCGCCAGCAGCGCCGCCGGTTCACCCAACGCGCCATCCACCGCCACCGTACCGCCACGATAGCGTCCGCTGTCGATCGCTTCACGCGTGCTGCTGAAAACTCCCAACGGATTCATCGACATCAGCCCGCTGAAGATCCAGGTGAATACGAAGGCCGCAGCCACCAGCCCGATCAGATGGTGCCAGCGCATCCAGGGCTCGACGTACGGCGTCTTCGCGCCAGTGCGGTAGTGCCCGCGGAAGCGCCAGCGCCACACACCCACCACGATGCCGCTGATCGCCGCCACCGTGCACAGCGCGGACAGCGCGATCACCCCCCACGTCCACACCGGGTCCACCGACTGCATGCGCAGGAAGTACAACCAGTGCAGCCAGGCGCCCACATAGTTCCAGCGCTGCTGCACATGCGGTGCGTCCTGCACCACTTCGCCGGTGTGTGAGGACACATACACATCCCCTGGCTGCGCGCCGCCCACTTCAACCCGGTACAGCGGCCGATGCGCATCCAGCGCACGCGAATGCGTCCAGCGGTCCTCGTCCACGCGTGTCGCGCCGACGAAGGCTTGGCCGCCCGCGAACTGTGCGGCGGATGCTTCGGCTCGCTGTGCCGACACCGGCAGCAGCGCCTGGCCGGTGTACGCCGACCAGGCGCCCACGTTGCGGCCATTGCGCACCACATACGCAGGCTCGCCACGCAGCGTGGTCAGTGCCACGCTTTCCGGCTCGGCCTGCACCGCCGCCGGCAGTACCGACAGTCCCTGCAGATCGCGGGCATCAGCCAGCACCGGCAACGCCGCCAGCCGCTCACCGGGTGTCAGCTTCGGGTAACCAATGAACAGCATCACCATGCCGCTGACAAACCACAGCAACATCAGCAGGCATCCGCCGATGCCCAGCCAGCGGTGCACCAGGTAGGTCCAGCGCTTGGCGGTGGATCGCAACGTCATCGCCAGCCTCCTCAGAAGCGATGGTCGACGGTGAACTCGACGCGCCGGTCCGCACCCAGCAGCCACTGCGTGCTGGTGTAGTACGCGGTGGCGTAGTAAGCCTTGTCGAACACGTTGAACAGCCGCGCCGACAGCCGCGTGCGCGGTGCCGCCTGCCAGGTCAGTGCCAGGTCGGTGGTGCTGTAGCCGGGCAGCTCCAAGGTGTTGGCGTTGTCGGCGTAGCGCTTGCCGACGTAACGCACGCCACCCGCCGCACTCCAGTCCGGTGCGAACTGCCAGCTCAGCCACACATTGGCCAGGCGCTCGGCCACGTTCGGTGGCACATTGCCATCACGCGACACCAGCACCGCCGGCGAACCGGTGGTTTCCAGGAAGTCCTCGAAATCGGCCTTCAGCACCGTGGCGTTGGCATCGAGCGACCAGTGCGGCGCGAAGTTCCAGTTCAAGGAGGCTTCAACGCCACGCGAGGTCTGTGCGCCCACCTGCACGCGGCGATCCGGCACCAGCGGATCGCGGCTGAGCAGCCCGGTCTTGCGGATGCGGTACGCCGCCAGCGTCCACTCGCCGCCATCGAAGGCCTGCTTCAGGCCCACCTCGATCTGCCGGCCCTTGGCCAGGTCGAAGGCCCCGTTGGCCGGGCTGATCATCAACAGGCCACTCACCGGGTCCGCCGCCTGCGAGTACTGCGCATACAGGTTCAACGTCGGCTGCAGCGCGAATACCGTGCCTGCACGCCAGCCGGTGCTGCGGTAGGTCTTCGAGAACGCGTTCTGGCCGCTGATCAGATCGGTACGATCAATGCGCGCGCGGTCGTGGCGCAGCCCACCCAGCATCGACCAGCGCTCGCTCAGCGCCAAGCGGTCTTCCACGAACAGCGCGTACTGCTCGGCACGATTACGGTAGCGCGGCAGGTTCGGCGCGTCGCTGGTGAACTGGCCCGGCACCGGATCGAACGGATCGACCGGGCCCGAGCTGCCGGCATAGGTGTTGTTGGTGTGCTTGAAGTGCGCGCGGTTGGCATCGAGGCCCACGGCGAAGCTGTTGGCCAGGCCCGCAATGTTCCCCTGTACCCTCAGCGTCGAGGTCAACCCGGTCTGGTCCTGGTCGTGGGTGATCTCGGTATTGCCTGAGCGATCGATCAAGCCGGTAGCGCGGTTGTAGACGTAGGCTTCGGCATTGCGCCAATCGCGCTGGCTGTCGATCTGGTAGAGGCGCGTGCGCCATTCGACGCTTGCGTTCGGCGTCCACAGCGCATCGAGCTGGGTCCAGCGGTCGCGGTAGCGGATGTCGCTGTCTTCCACGTTGTAGTTGCGGTGGCGCAGCGCCTCCAGCTGGCGGCCATCTACCAGTGGCGTGCCGAAGTAGCGCATCGGTTGCTGATAGCCTTCCGCATGGGTGAGCGACAGCTGCAGATCCGCACGCGGTTGCCACAGCAGTGCGCCGGAGAAGGTGGCATCACTACTGCGCCCGCGATCAACCCAGCCACCGCTGTAGTTGCCGCTCACATCCAGCCGGTAGGCCAGCTCGGGCGTCAGCGCGCCGCCACTGCCGAAGCCCAGGCGTGCGGTGTCCTCGCTGCCCACGGTTGCGCTGATCTCGTTCTCGATGGCACCGCGCGTCGGCTTCTTCGGCACGATGTTGATGACCCCGCCAATGGCACCATCGCCATGGATGACCGAGGCCGGACCGCGCAGCACTTCGATGCGCTCGATGGACCAGGTATCGAACGGAAAGGTGATGCCCACGCCGCCATACTGGCGCAGCCCGTCATACAGGCGCATCACGGAAGCGCCATCGGTGAAGCCACGGCTGGACAGCGCACTCAGGCCGTTGCCCGGGTGCGGCATCGCACTGATCGCACCGGCGCGGCTGATCGCATCATTGAGGTTGGTGTCGCCGCGCTGTTCCAGCTGCTCGCGCGAAATCACCGTCAGGCTGGCCGGTGTCTGCAGCACGCTCAGGCCCAACGCAGAGCCTGCGCTGGAGGTGGAAGACAGCTCGCCGCTGCGGGTATCGACCACGCGCACGGTATCCAGCGTGGTCGGTGGTGCCGCATCGGCGGCAAGTACAGAGGCGGTGTGCAGGAGCAACGCGCACATGGCAGGCAGCGCCGCCCTGCGCAGGCGCGCGGAGTTGGGGTTGGTTTTCATCTGTTCACGGCATGCAGGGCCACCCCGCAGTGGCAGGGCAGCTCAGGGAGTTCGGGGAACGCGCACGCAGTCGCGCCAGGCCATGCCTGGCAGCTTGGGAAAATCAATCCAAAGGCGTGCGCGCAGGGCTCAGACAGCCATGAAGACCGGCGGCCCACGCGCTCCCAATGTGCCGCTGACCCGCTGCGGCAACGCCTGCACTGCACCACGCAGCGCACGGCATATCGATACCATCGGTGCCAACAGCAGCAATGCCGCCACCAGCAGGGTGATCAGCCGCGCGGCGATCAGGCAGTAGTCGCAGTCCACGCCCATCTCATGCGCGGCGTGTGGATCGGCGGGCGGCTTCTTTGCGACCTCGCCCTGCTGCATCGCCATCGCGTGGTGGTCGTGATGGCCCTCCATCGCATGCTGCGCATGCTGGGAATGGTCCATCGCCGCTACCGGCACAGCCGCTGCAACGTGACCATGCGCCAGCCAGCGGCTCACCAGCGGGGCAAGCAGCACCAGCAGCATGGCTAGCCATGCCAGGGCCTGGAACCGGCGGTGGAGGACAGAACGACGCACCCGGCCATTCTACGGGCCTGCGGTCAACCTTGGACCACGTTCAGGGTTGCCCGGCGGCCAGTGCGACGTTATGACGCAGCCTCCAGCGCAGGGGATCGTCCACTGCCCGAGGGGGACGGAAGGCAGCCTGGCCGGCCCCTTCCGCCCCCGCACCGGATGACTAGAACCGCGCCGGTTGCTGCACCGCGCGCTCCAGGAACATGAAACCCGCCTGCAGGCTGTTGCGGGCGTTCTCCAACCAGCGCTCCGGATCGGCTACCGCAAATCGCTCCTGTGCATCCACATCACCCGAGTCGGCCAGATCAGCCAGCTGCAGATGGATGTGGTTCTCCACCAAGCTCACCAGCACGGCGAGCTCGGCCGATAAACCGGCGATGCGTTCGGTGAAGCCAGCGTCGTTGCTGTTCAGAGACATGTCCCCTGTTCCTATGCGTTGCGGTGTTGATGGATGGCTTCGAAACGCTCGGCACAGGCAGGCCCGCAGAACAGTCTTGCCGGATCGTTGTCGAAGTCCTCGCTGCAGTCCGGGTTGTGGCATTCCCCCATGGGAGTGAGAGGGGCAACGTTGCTGGCCCGCGTTGCGTGCTGGGCCAGGGCGCGTTGCAGGTGGCGCGCTTCCATTTCCTGCGCTTCGTCGATGGTGTCCGTCATGCGGGTTGTATTTTATCGAGGGGCGGTCGCACCGATTGAGAACGTCGCAACGACCGTCAACGACGCGGACTCCGCGGCGGATCGGCGTTCGTGGTTGCAGTGGATTTCAGGCATGCAGGCTCCTTGTGCACGGGCGCCCGAAGGCGCGATGGAGAGAAACGAAGGGCCGTCGCTGACGGCGATAGCATCATCCGAAAACCGGTTCTCGCCAACTGCGACGCATCGGCACGATCACAGTGATCTGCGAACGCCATCGCAGATCCAACGCGTACTGGGTGGCGCCGTCATGGCCAGGGATGCAAGGTGCTGGAAGGTGTTGCAAATGAAGCGCCGTTCCGACACCATGACCGTATCACCACTCCCATCACATCCTGACCACACTGCGTCGGTCGGCCGCTGCGTGACCTGCGCACGCCGGACACTGCACAGCACGTTGGCCGCCATCGGCCGCCGTGGACCGATCCACGTTCCCAGGGGCCTTGTCGAATGCACACACCGCATCCCACGCAGGACATCGTTCCCGCGTTCCTGCAGGCCATGCACGCGCACGGCATCGTGCCGGACGCGCGCGGCCGCGACGCGCTCAACGCCGATGGCACGCTGGTGCGCTTCCATGTGGAAGGCGACCGTCGTGGCACGCGCAATGGTTGGGCGGTGTTGTTTGGAGACCACGTGCCGGCCGGCGAGTTCGGCAGCTGGCGGACCGGCACCCGCCATGCCTGGTGCGCGAAATCGCCGACCGCGTTGAGCGCCGCCGAGCAGCGTGCCATCAGGCAACGCCAGGAGGCGGCCCGCAGCGAGCGCGAACGGCATCAGCGCGAACGCGAGGACGCCGCCGCCAGGGCGGCCAACGTGCTGTGGAACCGAGCCATTCCTGCCGATGCCCACCACCCCTATCTCGTACGCAAGGGCATCCATGCACATGGCCTGCGTGTGGCGCCATGGCCGGTGCGCAACAGCGATGGCCTTGTCTTCCGCCACATCGACAGCGCCCTGCTGGTATCGGTGATGAACAGCGCGGGCCGTATCGTCTCGTTGCAGGCGATCTTTCCCCGCGTGGATCCAGCACTTGGCCGCGACAAGGACTTCCTTTCCGGTGGCCGCAAGCAGGGCTGCTTCCATGTCATCGGCAAGCCGGTTACCGGCCAGCCGATCGCCATTGCAGAGGGCTATGCCACCGCCGGATCCATCCACCAGGCCACGGGCTGGTGCGTGGTGGTGGCCTGGGATGCAGGCAACCTTGGCGCGGTCGCCCGAGCCTGGCGCGGCGCCATGCCGGACGCGTCATTCGTGCTGTGTGCCGACAACGATCAGTGGACGCGGCAGCCGCTGGACAACCCTGGCGTCACCCTGGCCACGCAGGCTGCCGCGGACATCGATGCCCGCGTGGTCTGGCCCGAGTTCGCCACGCTGCATGGCGACGATGACCGCCCTACCGACTTCAACGACCTGCATCTGCGCGAGGGGCTGGACACCGTGCGTGCCCAGTTGTTGCCCCCCATGCCGCCGGCAGGGGGCGACGACGTGGCACTGGACGATGCGCCGTCATCGGCCAGCGCGCGCTACCAGGTGCCTGGCAACCTGTCCGCATTCGATGCCTTCACCCCGTTTCCCGATACCAACGCGCGCGGGCGGCCGTTGCCAACCGCCCGCAACCTGGCCGAACTGTGCCGTCGTACCGGTGTGACCGTGCGCTACAACGTCATCCGCAAGGATCTGGAGATTCTGGTCCCTGGGCTGCAGACGACCGTGGACAACGCCAAGGAGGTCGCGGCGGGCGAAGTGATGGATTGCATGCACCGCGCCGGCATGGCCACCGCCAGCTTCGAGACCAACCTGTGCCAGGTGGCCGAAGCCAATCCCTACAACCCGGTCGCCAGCTGGATCACCTCACGGCCGTGGGATGGCCAGTCCCGCCTGCAGGCGTTCTTCGATACAGTGCAGGAAGCCAAGCCCACGCACATGGCCGACGGCCGCGTGCTGAAGGAAGTCCTGATGCGGCGCTGGCTGATCTCCGGCGTGGCTGCGGCGTTTGAGCCCGATGGCGTGGTCGCGCGCGGCGTGCTGACGTTCGTTTCGAAACAGAACCTGGGCAAGACACGCTGGGCGCGGCAGCTGGCGCCGGTAGAGCTGCAACTGATCGCCGACGGTGTGGTGCTCGATCCGGCCAACAAGGACAGCGTCAAGCAGGTCATCTCCAGATGGATCGTCGAGCTGGGCGAAGTCGATGCCACCTTCCGCCGTACCGATATCGCGGCGCTGAAATCATTCATCTCGCGCAGCCATGACGAGATCCGTCGCCCCTACGCGCGCACCGAATCCCGCTATGCGCGGCGCACCATCCTGTTTGCCAGTGTCAACGACGAACGCTTCCTCCGCGATGCCACCGGCAACACCCGCTGGTGGACCGTGCACGCCGTGGCGCTGGGCGAACCGGCGCGGATCGACATGCAGCAGGTCTGGGCTGAGGCCCATGCGTTGTACTGCAGTGGCGAGACCTGGCACTTGAGTGCCGAGGAACTGGATGCGCTCAATGCCACCAACAGCGAACACGAGCCCATCTCGCCGATCGCCGAACTGATCGATCGTCATTTCGACTGGTCGCTCCCTGCCGAGCACTGGAGCGCGCACTACCGCGCCACCGAGATCGTCATCGCGGTGGGCATCGACAGGCCCAACCGTCGCGAGGTGAACGAGGCCGCCGCCTACGTGGTGAAGCGGCATGGCGTGCGCACCCGCGTGGTGGGCAAGGAGCGGGCCAAGGTCTGGCTGATGCCACAGCGCAGACGCAGTCTGGCCGAGCACGCGGCAGGGCCGTTCTAGATGCCGCGCCTCCATGATGGTCGCGACGTTGACAGCAGCAGCGGCGACTGGCGCCTGCACTGCGAAGCACGTCGCCTGCTGCAACTGGACGGCTACCGGCGCGTGGGCACCGACGGGCGCTGGACGACGGTCAGTCCGCGCCGGCACCGCCAACAGTATCTCGAGGGTGTCCTGGCCGCACGCGGGCCGGTTGAGCGTGAGCGTCTGGCAGCAGCGGCATTGCGGCTGTGGATCGCCAGCCCGCCCAACCGCACCATGATGCAAGTAGATGAAAGGTGTTGACTGGGAGCATCTACAGGGGCAAGATGCAGGTATCGGCCCGCCACCTTCCAGGAGCGCTTCCGCCATGTCCCGTCCCCGACTGCATGCCTTCGAAGGTGAGCAGCTGACCGTGCAGCAGATCCACCAGCGGGTACCGGTGCTGTCCGAGCGGACCATCCGCGACCACCTTGCTGCCGGCCGGCGTACCCGCACCGCCATGTTGTGCTTTGACCCGATCGCCGCAGCGGCCCGGGGAGGGCGCATCACCCAGCGCATCCTCCGCGCCCGCAGCGTCGTCGGTCGCGATTCCTGATCCTCCGGCACCTGCCGCATTTCTCCAGGAGTAGATTCCGCATGATTCCCGCCTCCCTCGACAGCGGTCATCGCCTGATTGCCGACACACTGGCCGCGTTCCGTGCCGGCCCTGGACTGGGCAGCGTTGCCCTGCGGCCGGCGCCACGCTCTCGTGTGCCGCTCTACATCGGCATCGCCGGCAGCAAGCGCTCGGGCAAGGACACACTCGCCAATGGACTGGCGTCGGCGTTGTCACTGCCATGCGACAGCTTCGCGGGCCCGCTGCGGCAATTGGTCGCCACCCTCCTCGGGCTCTCCCTGCACGAACTGGACAGCCGCAAGGAGGACGCCATCGACTGGCTGGCCGAACTCACCCCGCGCCACCTGATGCAGACCGCCGGTACCGAGTGGGGGCGTGACCGCGTCCATCCCGAGCTGTGGGTACGCTCGCTGTTCGCACGCCTGCCCGAGGGCGGGCTGGTACCCGACGTCCGCTTCGCCAATGAGGCCCGCGCGATCCGGCGTCGTGGTGGTGTCGTGATCCGCGTCAATCGCCCAGGCCATCGCAGCAGCGACCCTCATGCCAGCGAGCAGCCGCTGCCGCATGAGCTGGTCGACATCGAAGTCGACAATGACAGCACCCCGGCCGATCTGGTCCGCAGATCGCTGGACCAGCTGCGTTCGCGCGGTGTGATCTGATCCGGAATGCCGGCCCGCCATCCGGTCCATCCCCCGAACCCAGCGCAGGCCCCGACCCATCATCGGCGAAAATGATGTAAGGTCATCCCCCATCACCGACGACACCTGTCGTCACCCTGCATCCCCAACCCATTTCGCAAAGAGGAAACGCCATGGAGGTCGAACAGTTCACGTCGACGCGCCTGAAGGCCATCGAGTTGTTCAAGTCCCAGCCCAAGGGCAGCAAGGACATCGTGAGCCTGGATGCGATCTTCATCTCGCTGTGCACGCTGGCCACTGCCCGGGCGGGCGCAGGCAGCGCCCAGCAGGCGCGTACCGTGGCCCGCCCGGGCAGCCAGCAGCCGCCCGCGCCATGGTTCGTCGAAACCCTTGCGGCCCTGAAGGGCAAGGGCGAGTCGATCACCGTGGCGCGCTTCCTGATGTTCGCCAACCGCTTCCCGGTCAAGCGCATGGACCAGGTCAACGCGGCACGCTGGCTGCGCGACGCCGGGTACATCCCCCGCAAGACCGGCGGCAACCTGGTGTTCGATCTTTGATCCAGCGCCCCCTGCAGTCCTGAAGCCCCGGCATCGTCCGGGGCTTTTTCGTTTCCGGCCAGTACACGGCGCATGAGGCTGTGTGGCAGGTGGCCGTCCTCACCCTGTACCTGCCCCATCCCCTTGATCTGCCTCTGTTCCTGCCAGGTGAGGACAACGAGTACGGATGTGCAGGAAAACACCAGCGGCCAGAGCAAGCGGATTCGGCTCACTGCAAGCAGGCGTGTCGTGCTCCTCCCCCCTCCTCACGCACGACTGAACGTCTTCAGCGCACCGATATAAAAGTAGATGAAAGGTGTTGACTGGACAGGCGGGATGGCAACAGTGGAGATCAATGCCACTGAAGACATCCTCCATGAACGCCCTGCCCGACAGCATCCAGACCCTGGCCGAGGTCATCGGCGAATCCGCAGCCCTCACGCTGGTGCGTGCCTGGCCGCCGACCACCTCCAGCACCACCGGCCGTCACCGCGTCATTGTCTACGTACCCTCCACCCTGCCCGACCAGCACCGGCTGATCGACATCCTTGGCCACGACGTCGCCCAGCGGCTGGTCGCGCACTTCGGCGGCGAACTGTTGTTCCTGGCATCCTGCTTCGCTGCCGGCGCGCACGAACGCCGCGAGCAGATTGCCCGCGCGGTCGCCAGCGGCATGCCACGCGACCATGTTGCGCGTGAGTTCGGCGTCTCACAGACCACCATCAAGCGCGCCCTGCGCGGTGCGCGCACCGCGTTGCCACCGGCTGTCCACCCGGCCCTGCTCAAGGGATACGCACGCGCATGAACGAGAGCGACCTGCTGGCCGGCGTGCCGGATTGGGCCAAGTACCTGGGCGGGACCTCGGGCGTGCTGATCGCGGTGTCGCTGTGGCTGCGCCAGTGGTTGTCGTCGGCCAAGGTCGACCGCACCGCCGATGAAGCCACCAGCAACACCCTGCGCACCCTGCAGGAACAGCTCGCGGCCGAACGTACACGCGCTGATGGGCTGATGCACGAGCGCGAGGCAATGGCCCAGGAGATCGGGCAGCTGCGCGGTGAAGTCAGCGCCCTGCGTGCACAGATCGCCCAGCAGAGCGTACAGATAGACGCCCTGCTGGCCCTGGTGCGCAAGCAGCCGGGGGCCGCCGCATGACCGCCGCTGCAGCCAGCGCCCTCGGTGGCACCAACGTTGCTGCGTTCCTGGACATGCTGGCGGTGTCCGAAGGCACCGATATACCCAGCCAGCGTTCGCGTGACCGCGGCTACGACGTCATCGTCGGTGGCCAGCTGTTCACCGACTACCGCGACCATCCCCGCGTGCTGGTGTCGCTGCCGCGCTACGGCATCAAATCCAGCGCCGCCGGCCGCTACCAGTTCCTGCGCAGCACCTGGGATGACCTGCGCGCGCGACTGGGTCTGCCTGACTTCGGGCCAGTCTCCCAGGACCGTGCAGCAGTCGCCCTGCTGAAACAGTGCGGTGCCTACGAGCTGATCCGGCTGGGACGCTTCGATGCCGCCGTCACCGCGGCCCGGCGCATCTGGGCATCGCTGCCGGGCGCCGGCTACGGCCAGAAGGAGCACGCACTGGAAACACTGCGCGCGGCGTACCGTGCCGCCGGCGGAGCCCTGCAGTGACGCCCGCGGGACTGAGGTTGGGCATCGGGTTGCTGGTCCTTGCCGGTAGCCACGCGAGCTGCGCCTGGCTGGGATGGACCCTGCGCGACCGCACTGCGGACCTTGCCGTTGCCACCACCCGGGCAGCGCAGCAGGAGGCCCGCACCGATGCAGTCCAGCGCGCGCACCAGCAGGCCCTCGCCAACAGCGCCGCAGGCGCGCAGGCCGAATCACAGCGCCTGGCCCACCAGGCCCGGCACACCGAACAGTTCAACACCCTGCAACGGGACATCGAGACCCATGCCAAGACTCCTGGTCGTGATCGCGGCGACGCTGACGCTGAGTTCGTGCGCATCTGGCGCGAGGCCAACGCCGGCCACGCCCTGCCGCGCTGACCTCAGCATCGCACCTGCCCAGCTGCTTCCCCCACCCCGCCTGCCGGACCTGCACGCAGCCAGCGATGACGCGCTGCTGCGCAATCACGTTGCGGTCGCACAGCAGTACCACGCGCTGGCCGACCAGCTGAGTGCGCTGCTATGCAGCCTCGGCAGCCAGCGCGGCATCACCATCAATGGCGCCGTGCCGGCAGCACCCGCCGACTGCGGCAGCAGTGCCACTCCCACGCACTGAGCCTGCCGGATACGGCCACGCCTGCAATGCCACCCCACCGCGGTGATGGCAACACTGGCTGCAGACCGCGCGCGCCGCACGGGCCACGCACTTCTTTCCTTCCCTGCATGAGCTGACATGGCGAACGATCCCTTCCCTCCCACGCTCGATCCGCTGATTGCCGCGATCGAAGCCACGATCCGCGCACGCTTTCCCGGGTTTGCAAGCGTCGAGTTCCATCGCGACGCCAACGCCGAGGGGATGCCCCTGCCGGCCTGCCTGCTGGCGATGACCCGCTGTGACCGCAGCAGGGACAACAATGATGGCAGTGGCCTGCTGCAGGCCACGCTACGCTTCGAAGCGCGCATTGCGCTGCCGGCGACCGATGCAAGCACAGCGCTGCAGCTGCGCAACGCGGCCCTCGCCCTGGCGACCTGGCTGCACCAGCTCGGCCGCTTCCCCGGCGTTGCCAGCGGTGCGATCGATGTGATTGCAGCATTGCCGGAAGACGCCGCGGCGGCACAGCCGGGCCTGCGCACCTGGATCGTCGAGTGGTCACTGCCGGTCGCGCTGGGCGACAACCCCTGGGACGACGCTGGCGGCGTGGTGCCGCAGGCGTGCTACAGCTTCGCGCCGGAGATCGGCCGCGTCCATGAGTCCCGCTACCAGCCATTGCCGGAGCGCGCACCATGAGCGCTGAACACGCGCGGTTGATCGGCAACCTGCTGATGATCGGTGTGGTACGCGAGCTGGACGAGGCAAACGGTCGCGTTCGCGTCGATGCCGACGGCATGCTTACCGACTGGATTCCCTGGCTGGAACGCGGCGCGGGACCGGGCGTACGCACCTGGTGCGCACCCGAACCCGGCGAGCAGGTCGTACTGGCGTGCCCCTATGGCGACCCCGGCCAGGCGCTGGTACTCGGCAGCCTGTACCAGGACCGCTTTCCGCCGCCGGCCGACTCGCGCCTGCGGCAGCGCACCGCGTTCGCCGACGGCAGCAGCGTCGAGTACGACCAGGAAACCACCACGCTCAACGTCCATGTCGGCAGCGGCAAGGTCATCGTCACCTGCGCGAATGCACAGGTGATCGCCAGCGAATCGATCGTGCTCGATACACCCTCGATCAAGGCGACCGGCGATCTGGATGTCAGCGGCGCGATCAGCGCCGGCAAGGACATCAGCACACCGGGCGAAGTCAAGGCCGGTGCCATCGGCCTGAAGGCACACACGCACACCGCACAGGGCCCAACCGCCCCGACCACGCCGGCCCAGGCCTGAGCGGCCACGCCTGCAATGCCCTGAAAACCCGCACTCCACGACGATAGAGGCCATGCGAGGAATCGACGCCAACACCGGCAAATCACTGGATGGGCTCGCCCATCTCCACCAGTCCGTGCGTGACATTCTCACCACACCCCTTGGCTCCCGCGTACTGCGCCGCGAATACGGTTCACGCGTATTCGAACTGATCGATGCGCCGACCAACCGCTCGCTGCGCATGGACCTGATCGCGGCCACCGTCGACGCGCTGGCGCGATGGGAACCGCGTCTCCACGTCGAGAACGTCGACGTCTCCCTCCCCGCCCCCGGCGTGATGATCCTGGCAGTGACCGGGATCCACCTGCCGGACGGCGAGGCCATCACCATCGAAGGAATCGAGGTTCGCTAACCGTGGCATCCGGCTCGTTCACCAGTGTCAATCTGTCCCAGCTGCCTGCACCGGCGGTCATCGAAGTGCTCGATTTCGAAGCCATGTTCGATGAATCGCTGACCGCACTGCAGGCCCTGGATCCCACCTTCGACGCGCTGCTGCCGTCGGACCCGGCCTTCAAGATCCTGGAGGTCTGCACCTACCTGCGCCTGCTTGATCGCCAGCGTGTCAACGACGCCGCGCGTGGCGTGATGCTGGCCTATGCCGGTGGCAGCGACCTCGACCACCTCGCCGCGATCTTCGGCGTCGCCCGCCAGGTGCTCGACCCGGGCAGGCCGCAGGAAGGCATTCCACCGCGATATGAGAGCGATGAGGACTTCCGCCGCCGCATCCAGCTGGGCCCGGAAGGGTTCAGCGTGGCGGGGCCGGAAGGTGCCTATGTATTCCATGCGCTGAGCGCGGACCCGCGCGTGCTCGACGCCAGTGCGACCAGTCCCGCCCCCGGCGAAGTGGTGGTCTCGGTGCTGTCGCGCGAAGCGGATGGAACCGCCACCCAGGGGCTGCTGGACATCGTCGAGGCGAAGCTGAGCGCCGATGACGTGCGACCGCTGACCGACCACGTGCTGGTGAAGCCGGCCACGATCGTCACCTACTCGGTCGACGCCACGCTGTTCACCTTTGCCGGCCCGGATTCGCAGGTCGTGCTTGCCGAAGCGCGCACCCGCCTGGACCGCTACATCAGCGAGTCACATCGTCTCGGCCGCGATGTCACCCGTTCGGGGTTGTTCGCCGCATTGCATGCCGAGGGCGTGCAGCGCGTGGAGATCGTCCATCCGGCTGCAGATGTGGTGGTGGACCGAACCCAGGCCACGCACTGCACCGGCGTGACCCTGACCCACGGCGGCACCGATGAATGAGCCGAGCACGCGCCTGATCAACGCGCGCCTGCGCGGCGCGATCGATGGCCGCAACCGCACCTTCCGCCACCCCGGCGGCGCGCTGGCGAGCCTGCAGGCGGTGTACCGCACCGATGCACGGGGGCGGCAGCCGTTGCAGGGCAGCGTCATCGAGGGCAGCAGGGTCACCCTGGCCGCTGCACCGGCGCCCGGCGAGGTCATCGATGGTGACGCCCAGGTGGTGGTGCCCTCGGCGGCGAACCTGCTTCCCGCCAACGCCACCCACGCCGAGCGCGCGCTTGCCCGCGCCATCGTCGCACGTCCGTTGCCGGTGGACATCACCGCGCTGTGGGATGCCGATCGCTGTCCGACCGCGCTGCTGCCCTGGCTGGCCTGGGCGCTGTCGGTGGACGAATGGAAGGCCTACTGGCCCGAGGCCGTGAAGCGCGCCCGGGTGCGTACGGCCATCGCCATCCAGCGACGCAAGGGCACCGCCGGCAGCGTGCGCGACGTGGTGGCCGCCTTCGGTGGATCGGTGCTGATCCGCGAGTGGTGGCAGCTGCAGCCCAAGGGCGCGCCGCACACCTTCGAAGCGGTGATGACCATCGCCAACCAGGATGGCCAGTCCGCCACGGCGATGTTCGTCGAGGACGTCATCGGCGAAATCACCCGGACCAAGCCGGTGCGCTCGCATTTCACCTTTACCCAGGGCATGCAGGCCGACGCCGCCATCGGCGCACTTGCAGCCGCCCACGCCACGGCCTTCCGCCGCCTTCAACTGATCGGAGAGTAACCCCCGCATGCGCTTGAAAATCACCGATGCCGGCTTCGCCAAGCTGGTCAATCCGCCGAACACCGGCACCAACGCCGTGCTGATCACCCAGATCGGCCTGACCTCGACCGCCTTCGTGCCGTCGGCGGGGCTCACTGCACTGCCCGGCGAGATCAAGCGCGTCGCCACCTTCGGCGGCCAGGCCGTGGGCGATGACACCGTGCACGTCACCATCCGCGATGACAGCGCCACCTCCTACACGCTGCGCGGCTTCGGCCTGTACCTGGCTGACGGTACGCTGTTCGCCAGCTACGGCCAGGCCGATCCGATCATGGAGAAGTCGGCCGCATCGATGCTGCTGCTGGCCACCGACACACGCTTCAGCGGGATCGACACGACGCAGATCCAGTTCGGTGATGCCGGCTTCCTCTATCCACCGGCCACCACCGAGGTCGTCGGCGTGGTCGAGCTGGCCACCAGCACCGAAGCCGAAGATGCGACCGACACCCAGCGCGTGGTGACTCCGCGTGGCATGCGTGCTTACACCGACAAGCGCTTCGGCGCCAGCGCCCCGACCGCGCTGGCGAAGACACTGCTGTCTGCGGCGAACACCGCGGCGGCGCGCACTGCGCTGGAACTGAAGAGCGCCGCACTGAAGGACACCGGGCATGGCAACGGCCTGGACGCCGACACACTGGATGGCAAGCACGCCTCCGAGTTCGCCCTGGCCGGTGACTTCGCCACCGTGGGCCACAAGCATGTGATTGCCGATGTGACCGGGCTGCAGTCGGCACTGGATGGCAAGGCGTCCAGGGGCGGCAACACGTTCACCGACCAGCAGTTCATCAACGGCACGTATCCGTTGCTGGGCTTCGGTGCCGCCGGTGCCGAACAGTCCTTCATTGGCGGCTGGGGAAATTCCAGCCTGTGGCGCGTATGGAGCGCGGACCGCAGTGCCAGCAGCGAAATCACCATCAAGCATGGCGACACGCCGCGCTGGAACGGCTCGCCGATGTGGCATGCCGGGAACTTCGCGCCTGAAGCGAAGATGGACAAGAGTGGCGGGACGTTCACTGGACACGTCGGCGTGAATGGAAACTCGCTTCGTTCCTATGGATGGAATGGTGTGGCCAACGACGGCGTACTCGTGCTCGGCGATACCAACTCCTACATTTTCAAGAACGGCTCGAACTTCACTTTCGCCAACGCGGCAGGCGGATACACCGCCATGCTCAACGCGGGCGGCACTGTTTGGACCAGCGGCAATTTCGATCCAGCAAGCAAGGTAAGCAAAGCCGGCGACACGATGACCGGCGAGTTGAAGAATCTCTCGCACATCACCGCTGGCCCGGCAGCCAGCAATAAAGTTCGCATCACTGTTTCCGGGGACGGCTTCCCGTGCATCATGGGTACCAACCCAGCTGTCGATGCATATGTGCCGATGAACTACTACGGCACGCGGCACAACTTCAACTCCGGAATTTTCGCGAGCGGGCCGTCATTGTTCCGTGCTGCGGGCGATTCCCAGCCAGGCATCCGATTCCACTCGCAGACTCTCAACGGCTATCCACGTACAACGATTGAAGCCGTCACCGGTGACAGCAGCAGCTTCGCGGAAATGCATGCGATCAGCAACGGCTTCCACTTCTACAACCCCTCGTTGCGACGTGGTATCCGCATGTCCAACTCGGGACAAGTGACCACTACGCCGGAGTTCACTAACCCCGCCACCGGCATCACAGGTTTTGGCTTCACTTCGGAGGGTTCATTTGGCGGCGGATTCGGCATGCTGGACAACTCCATCCAGGGTGGATGGTGGATGGCCGCCGGCACCATGCAGTGGGGCATCAGCACCTATCCGAACAGCATGGGTGCAGCAATGATCCTTGGTGGTAACGGCGCGCTCACTACGACGGGTGGTTACGACTTCGGATCTTCGCGCAAGCTGAAGAACATCGATGGCGAACTCTCCTACGGTCTGGCTGTTGTAGAGAAGATGGAACTGGCGGCCGGTCACTACAAGCCCGAATACAACGACGACGGTCGCCGTCGCCTGTTCTTCGTCGCCGAGCAGCTGGCCGAACTGGTGCCGGAAGCGGTCGACCTGGAAGGCGTCGAGTTCCAGGGTGAGCGCGTGGCATCGGTCAAGCTCGACCAGCTGCTGCCGGTGATGGCCAAGGCCATCCAGGAACTGGCCGCCGAAGTGCGCGCACTGAAAGCGGAGCGCTGACATGCCCAGCGGATATCGCTCTTCCGGTGTCGACTTTGACGACCTGTTCGATCCGTACGTTGAAGGTCCACTGGCGCAGGATTCGGGCCGCCGTATCGGCGGCGGCGACCTGAGCCGCCGCTATGCCCACATCCAGTACGGCAGCAAGCGTGCCGACGTAGGCCATCGCATCAACGGAATGGACGTGTCCAACCTGTGGGCGGCCCGGGGCACCGCAAGCTACCGGCCGCCCTTCCATGGCAAGGACTACTCAGCCGGCAATGGCGCCAAAACAAACTCATTCGGCGATGTCACGGCGTCGGTGCAGATCAGCCTGCTGTCCGACGGCAACTTCACCGTCCACAGCAACAGTTACGGCGGTGGCAACGATGCCACCGCCCAGGTGGATTCCGGTCGCTGGGCACCGGCGGGTGCAAACCCCAGCCAGTACGAAGTGCAGTTCACGGCCAGCAACACAGGTGCTGCTTCGTTCAGCACAAGCGCACCGTCATTCTCCTCACTTGCGACATCGCGCTCGGCAACCGTATCCATCAGCATTCCTGCGGCATCTTCCATGTACGAGAGCATCACGGTTGAGATAGCCGTTCATCTCCGTCGTTCCGGTAGCCCCGCTCAGGTTTCAACCGTATACGCCAACGTCGCCGTTTCGGGCTGGTACTGATTACACATCGGGCCACCGCTGCAATTATCGCGACCGCCACATTCTCCGAACATTACCCCGTCGCCTGCACAAGCCGGCACACACCCACACCGAGGAAGAACCCCGAATGACCGAATTTCTCCATGGCGTACAGGTCGTCAACATCGATACCGGTGCCCGATCGATTGCCATCGCCTCCAGCAGCGTGATCGGCATCGTCGGCACCGCACCGCTGGCCGACACCGAAGCGTTCCCCATCAACACGCCCGTACTGGTGACCTCGCCGTCGCAGGCCGCCAAGCTGTCGGCGACCACCGGCACCGATGCCGGCACCCTGCCCGGTGCGCTCGACACGATCTTCGACCAGTCCAGTGCCGTCGTCGTCGTGGTCCGCGTCGAGAAGGGCGCCAATGAAAGCGCCACCCTGGCCAACGTGCTGGGCGGCGTGAATGCCCAGACCGGCGCCTACGAAGGCGTGCATGCGCTGCTGGCCGCCAAGTCCATCGTCGGCGTCAAGCCGCGCATCCTGGTCGCACCCGGCTTCACCCATGTGCACCCGGCCGATCCGGCCAAGCCGGAGGCCGTGCTGGCCAACCCGGTCGTAGCGGAACTGCTCGGCATCGCCGACAAGCTGCGTGCGGTGATCATCAAGGATGGCCCGAACAGCAACGACGACGCTGCCAAGTCCACCGCCGCCCTGACCGGCTCCAAGCGCGTCTACGTGGTCGACCCCGCGCTGCTGGTGCAGTCCGGTGATGCCATCGTCACCCGCCATGCCTCCGGTGCCGTGGCCGGTGCCATCGCCCGCAGCGACAACGAGCGCGGCTGGTGGGCGTCGCCGTCGAACCTGGAACTCAACGGCGTGGTCGGTACCGCGCGTGCGATCGACTTCGGCCTGTCCGATGCCACCAGCCGCGCCAACCTGCTGAACCAGGCCAACGTGGCCACGGTCATCCGCGAAGGGGGCTTCCGCCTGTGGGGCAACCGCACCACCAGCATCGATCCGAAGTGGCAGTTCCTGTGCGTGGTGCGCACCGCCGACATCATCGCCGACAGCCTGGAAGCCGCCCACCTGTGGGCCGTCGACCGCGGCATCAGCAAGACCTACGTCGATGACGTGCGCGAGGGCGTCAATGCCTTCCTGCGCGGCCTGAAGACCCAGGGCGCGATCCTCGGCGGCAACTGCTGGATCGACCCGGAACTGAACGCAGCGGACAGCGTGGCCCAGGGCCGCTTCTACTGGGACTTCGACTTCACTCCGACCTACCCGGGTGAGCAGCTGACCTTCCGCATGCACATGAACAACAACTACGTCTCGGAGATCTTCTAAGCATGGCGCGCAAGATCCGTAAAAACTTCAACTTCTACGTCGACGGCAAGGGTTATGCCGGCAGCGTGATGTCCTTCACCGCCCCCAAGCTGTCGCTGAAGACCGAGGACTTCCAAGCCGGCGGCATGCTCGCCCCGACCGAGATCGTGCTCGGCCATGAAAAGCTGACCGCCGATGTCGAGTTCGCCTCCGACGACGCGGAGATCATGAGCAAGTTCCACGTCATCGAAAGCAAGGAATACGGCTTCACCGCCCGCGAGGCGCTGGAAGGCGACGACGGCGAAGTGACCCAGGTCGTGCACAACATGCGCGGCAAGGTGAAGCTGCTGGACCGTGGCGAAACCAAGGTCGGCGAGAAGGGCACGATCAAGGTCAGCCTGGCGCTGAGCTACTACAAGCTGACCCATGGTGCCCAGGTAGTGCAGGAGATCGACGTGGTCAACATGATCGCCCGCCAGGGTGGCGTCGACGTCCTGGCCGGCATCCGCGGCGCGCTGGGCATCTGAGCCCACGCCGCACCGAAGAACCCGGGGGCGCCTCGCGCCCCCGCATCCATCGCACCGCATCGCATTCCAGGAACGCATCCATGTCCAGCAAGACCAAGACCCCCACCGACACCGTCATCGAGCGCGATGGTTTCGCCGAGATCACCCTCACCCGTCCCCGCCAGGTCAATGGCATGGAAACCGCCGTGCTGCGCATGCGCGAGCCGACCGTGGAAGACATGGAGCGCTACCAGGACGACAAGGGCAGCGATGCACAGCGCGAAGTGCGGATGATCGCCAACCTGTGCGAGATTTCGCCAGAGGACGTGCGCAAGATGCCGTTGCGCGACTACGCACGACTGCAGGCAGGCGTCGCGCTTTTTACCACCTGACCCTGCCACAGATCAGGCAGGGAGCGCTCGCCCTGGCCGGTCATACCGGCTGGGGCCTGCGCGAAATCATGACACTGCGGGTGTCGAAGTTCATCTGGTGGATTCAGGGATTGCCGGTACATGGCCAGTAACGTTCAAACGACAACGATCACGATCGGCGGTGAGGTGTCCAAGTCGCTGAAGGACGCATTGTCCTTCGCCAATGATGGCGTGAAGCGCCTCGGCGATGAAGCCGGCAAGCTGGAGCTCAAGCTCGCCGCGATGAAGAAGTCGGGCACCGCATACACCCGCATGCGCGCGCAGGCCGATGCGCTGCGCGCCTCACAGGAAGCGCTGGAGCGTGTCGAAGCCAAGCGCACCGCCAACCTGGAGAAGCGCGAGAAACTCGGCGCCTCGTTCAAGGCAGCGCGCGGCACACTCGGCACCGCCGTCACCGCACTGGCCAAGCCGGTCGAGAACGCCTCCGGCTTCGCCCGCCAGAACCAGCAGATCGGCGTGGCAGCCAACCTCAGCCGCGCGCAGGTGAGTGCGCTCGGCCAGGCGATCCTGCAGCAATCGCGTGCAACCAACCAGGGCGCCGACGATCTGCAGCGATCGATCAAGCTGATGGTCGCGGCCGGCATGGACGCACAGTCCGCGCAGGCCAGCCTCGGCGCCGTTGGACGGACCACCACCGTCACCGGTGCCAGCATCGATGATGTGGCCCAAGCTGCGGCCGCCCTGCAGCAGTCGTTCGATATCGATCCCTCGCGCATGCAGAACGCGCTGGACGTGCTGGTGGTGAACAGCCAGCAGGGCAGCCTGGGCCTGAAGGACATGGCCCAGGTGCTGCCGGTGCTGGGTTCCTCGTTCGAGGCGATGAAGCTGCAGGGCACATCGGCGGCGGCTACGCTGGGTGCGGCACTGGAAGCCACGCTGGACTCGGCAGGTGGCGCCGACAAGGCCGCCAGCAACATGAAGAGCTTCATGTCCGAGGTGCTCTCGCCGGACATTCAGGAGAAGGCCAAGAAGAGCCTGAACCTGGATCTGCGCAAGATCATCGGCGATGCACAGACCAGCGGCGGCAATCCCTTCGATGCTGCGATGCAGGGGATCATCCAGGCGACTGCGGGCGACCAGAAGAAGATCGGCACCCTGTTCAGCGATGCACAGGCGAAGAACTTCGTCCAGCCCATGATCGAGAACTGGGACACCTACATCCGTGTCCGCGACAAGGCCTTGAATGGATCGGCGGGTACCACCGATGCGGCCTATGCCGACGCGATGCAGACCGATCCGCAGAAGATCGAAGGCGCCAAGATCGCCGTGGACAACCTGTCCAAGGCGTTCGGTGCGGCGCTGCTGCCCGCGGTGGGCGAGGCCGCGGTCAAGCTGACCGAGCTGTTGAACGGGGTTACCTCGTTCGTGCAGGAAAACCCGAAGCTGATCGCCAACACCACGCAGATCGTGGTCGGCATGCTGGGCATGCGCGCGGCGGTACTCGGCGCTCGCTATGCCTGGACCTTCCTGCAGGGCCCGATCCTGGGCGTGCAGAAGGCCATCCAGCTGTTCCGTGGCGGCAGCCTGCTGGCACAGCTGGGGCGCTTCGGGCCGATGGCCATGCGCCTGGCATCGGGTTTCCGCATCGTCGCAACTGCCATTGGTGCCATCGGCGGTGGCCCCATCGCCGTTGCGGTCGCCGCCATCACCGCCGGCGCCCTGCTGGTGCGCAAGTACTGGGAACCGATCAAGGCATTCCTGGGCGGCGTCTGGGAAGGCCTGAGCGGTGCAGGCACCGCAGCGATGGGTGAACTGATGCGCGCGGTTGAACCACTGCGCCCCGCCTGGGAAGTCATGAGCGGGCTGATCGGCCAGGCCTGGGACTGGCTGTCGAAGATGCTGGAGCCGGCGCAGTACACCGGCAATGAATTGTCACGCGTCGCCCAGATCGGCTCGCTGGTGGGTGAGGCGCTGCTGACCAACTTCCGGCTGGTGATCCAGGTCATCGGCGGCGTGGTGGGGGCGGTGGTGTGGCTGGGCGAGATGCTCGGCACCGTCGCCGGCTTCATCAACGAAACCCTTGGCAACATCTGGGAGTCGATCAGCCAGAAGGCGACCGCAGCGTTCGACCGCATCCTGGAAAAGCTCAAGCCAGTCATAGAAGGCGTCGGCTGGTTCATGGACAAGCTTGGTGGTGGCGTAGGGGCTGCCAACGACAAAGCGCTGGAGGTCGCCGAGGGCGGGCTGCAGACCGCAGTGGGCGCCGCCAACATCTACAGCGGCATGAAGGCGCGCGGCGGTGGTGGCATCGGCGACATGGCGCGCGTGGCGTACGCGGTCGGCACCAACGACAACGATGGCCTGAACCGCCGCATGGCCGAGCTGAGCGGCGCGCAGGGACGCCGTGCGCCGGACATGCCCTCGCCCACGATGCGCGCACCGACCACCGTGCAGCAGCAACAGACCAACAACATCACCATCCACCAGCAGCCAGGCGAATCCAGCGAGGCGGTGGCGCGCCGCACGGCCGACGAGCTGCAGCGTCGCAACGCGGTTGCCGCCCGTGGTGGCCTGGCAGACAGGAACTGAGCATGAAACGCGAATTCGTAACCGGCACTGTGGACAAGCTGCTGTCGCAGTTCAAAGCCAATGACTCCGGCAACGCCCCGGTCCTGCTGATGCTGGGCGGCTTCAAGTTCAGCCTCAACACCGCGGTCTTCCGGGAGATCCAGCAATCCAACGAGTATCGCTGGCAGGCGCAGGACCGCATCGGCCAGATGGCGGCCCTGCAGTACACCGGACCGGGCTCAGCCAGCATGACCCTGCCGGGCGTCATCTACTACCAGTTCCGCGGCGCCGGCAACGAGCTCTCACAGCTGCGCAAGCTGGCCGCGCAGGGCACGCCTCATCGACTGCTGACCGGCAAAGGCGGCAACCTGGGCCTGTGGGTCATCGAGAAGATCGATGCCACCGCCAGCGAGTTCACCGCCGACAGCGCGATCCTGAAACAGGAATTCACCCTTTCACTGCGGAAGCACAGCAATGGCACGAACGTATAGCACCCGCGACGGCGACGTCGTAGACCGTATCGCGTACGCGCATTATGGCGAGCAGTCACCGGCCATCCTGCGCGCGGTGTTCGATGCCAACCCGGGCCTGGCCGCACGCGGCCCGGTACTGCCTGCCGGCGTAGCGATCACCCTGCCGGAGGTGCAGCGCCCGGCCAGCGAGCGCAAGGGAGTCGCCCTGTGGGATTGAACATCACACCGGCCTTCCGCGTGGTGGCCAACAGCCAGGACATCACCGACAAGATCATGGCGCGCTTCAAGTCGCTGCGCATCACCGACGAGACCGGCAACACGTCCGACACGCTGGAACTGCAGCTGGCCGACCACGATCCGTCCGATCCGATCCAGCTGCCACCGGTTGGCGCGGAACTGGAGGCCTTCATCGGCTATGACGGCGAAGTGCGGCGCGTAGGCCTGTACATCTGCGACGAGGTGGAGATCTCCGGCTTTCCCGGCAGCATGACGCTGCGCGCCCGGGCGGCACCATTCGAGACCAGCAAGGGGGGCAAGAGCGACCTGCAGACGCAGAAGACACGCACCTGGAAGAAGGGCACCACGATCGGCGACATGGTGCGACGCATGGCCGGCGAGCATGGGCTGAACGCAGCGGTGAGCGCATCGCTGGCGTCCATCGTGCTGCCGCTGACGGTGCAGTCGCAGGAGTCGGACATGAACCTGCTGCTGCGCCTGGCCAAACAGCACGATGCCATCGCCAAGCCCGGAGGCGGGCGCCTGGTGTTCGTGAAGCGGGGCGAATCCACCAGCGCCAGCGGCGAGCGCATTCCCGATGTCACCCTCACCCCGGCCGATGGCAGCGACTACCGGGTAAGCCTTGCCGCACGCGAAGATGCCGGTACCACCATTGCGTACTACCGCGACGTGCGCAGTGCCAAGCGCCAGGAAGTGAAGGTCGGCAGCGGTGAACCGATCATGCGCCTGCGCATGGCCTATGCCGACCGGGAGAGCGCAGAAGCGGCGGCGCGCGCCAAGCATCGCGAACAGGCACGGCAGACGCGGACGCTCAGCTACACCCTGCCCGGCCGCGAAACACTGATGGCCGAAGCCACCGTGGTGATGCAGGGGTTCCGCGAGGGCGTGGATGGCCAGTGGCTGGTCAAGCGTGCCGAGCACAGCATCGGCAGCGAGGGCTTTATCACCCGCATCGAATGCGAACAACCCAACAGCGCCGACGCAGTGAAAGCGGCCAGCAATGCCCCGGCCAGCGAAGGCGAACAGGTCGGCAGCGAAGTGTAGATTCACGCCATGCGTGGTGCTTTCCGCGCATCAACTCACGTACTGCGCCACGCCATTGCCGAACGACCAGTTCTCCTTCTTTACTTCAACAAGATTGATGAACACATCCTCGCGGCGGATGCCCACCGCCGCGTGCAGTCCATCGGCGATGCCGGCGTACAACGCCTTCTTCTGCTCCAGCGTACGCCCTTCGTTCCAGGTGATCTGGATGCAGATGAAATCGTCGGTGCGGTCCACCCCCAGATAGCCGGGGTCGTAGATCAGCGTGCCGGCGTCGTGCTGCTGGAAGATCTGGAAGCGGTCGTTCTCCGGCACGCCCACCGCGCGCATGGCCTGGTAGATGGCTTCGCCGACACGTTGCAGGTAGTCGGCGGATTTACCTTTGCGAAGATCGATGCGGGCGAGCGGCATGGTGGCACTCCAGGGAATGGGGGCACGGCACTGCCTCGAGAGTACGCCGGCCGTGAACCACGGAACAGCGCATGGATGGAATCCTGTGCCCGCATCGGTGAAGTGCGTCCCCCGAGCGCTTCGCGCGGTTGAGGGAGCCGGTGAGTCGCGCTTCCAACGATGCCGGAAGGCCGCGCTGATGGCCAGGCAACAAAAAAGCCCCCATTTCTGGAGGCTTCTTTCGTTCTGCAACATGGTGGGCGGTACAGGGATCGAACCTGTGACCCTTGCCGTGTGAAGGCAATGCTCTACCGCTGAGCTAACCGCCCGGTGTGTTGCTGAGCCGCTCATTATAGGGGCTTTTCAGAGGCCGTCAACACTTTTTCACATTGGTGTTCACGGGCGTTTCGAGGCATGCAGCCGCATGGCCCGGCGCTACCTCACATCGTGTGGGTCGGCTTGTCCGAACCGGTCAGGCCGGCCAGCAGGGTCTCGATCTTGTGGCGTACGCCCTCGCCTTCTGCACCGTCGGCCAGCTGCACGCCGATGCCGGCGGTACGGTTGCCCTGCGCGCCGGCCGGGGTCACCCAGATCACCTTGCCGGCCACCGGCAGGCGCTCGCTGGAATCGGGCAGCGTCAGCAGCAGGAACACCTCGTCACCGAGGAAGTAACGCTTGGGCGTGGGCACGAAGATGCCGCCGTTCTTCACGAACGGCATGTACGCGCTGTACAGCGCGGCTTTGTCATTCACGGCCAGGGACAGGATGCCCTGGCGGGCGTTGCTGGCACTCATCGATTTCCCCTTGCGGCAGGCCGCTCGTTCACCTTGTTCCAGGCCAGCAGCAACTCGACCACCGCAAGGTCTGCACGCACCGTGGTGCGCAGCAGGTCGCGGGTGCGGTTGGCCGCATCGAACCAGGCTGCAAGCTTGTGCAATCGCTCCGGCGTGGTCAAGGCATCGGTGCTGGCCTGGGCCAGCGCCAGGTCGGCGGCAAAGCGCAGGCGCAGCGCCGCGTTGTCGTCACCACACCACTTCTGCGCCAGCTCCACCGCGCCGGTCTTGCCGGCGGCCAGCTGTTCCAGATCTCGACCGACTTCGCGGCGCAGGCTCAGGCCGTCTTCGCGCAGCCAGTTGTCGGCCTGGCCGGGATGGCCGCGGGCGGCCTCCAGCGCTTCGCGCGCCGATGCTTCGCTGTGGCCCTGCTGCTGCAGCCAGGCCAGCGCTTCGTGCTGCGGCGGCAGCTTGAATTCCAGGCGCTGGCAACGGCTGCGGATGGTCTGCGGCAGGCGCGCCGGGTCGCTGCTGATCAGCCACAGGTAGCGGCCGGGCTGCGGCTCTTCCAGCGTCTTCAGCAGCGCGTTGGCCGCCGAGCGGTTGATCGCATCGGCCGGGTCCACGATCACCACCTGCGCCACGCCGTACTGCGGGGTCAGCGCCAGCTTGTCGGTGATCTCGCGCACCTGCTCGATGACGATCTCGGTGCGCAGCTTGTCGCCGCTCTTGTTTGGAATGAAGCTGACCAGCTGCAGGTCCGGATGGGTACCGGCGGTGATCAGCTGGCGCGTGCGCGTGGCATGCGCGGCATCACCGCGCGCCAGCACGTGGTCGGCCAATGCCAGCGCCACCTCACGCTTGCCCAGCCCGGCCGGCCCGCAGATCAGCAGGCCATGGCCGAGGCGACCGGCATCGAGCGCGGCCACGGTCTGGTCGAACGCGCGCTGCTGCCAGGGCGAAAACGTGCTCATGCGCCCTCCCCGTCCTGCAGCCAGCGCTCGACACGCGCGACCACATCGGCGGCCACGCGCGCCTGCTCCTGGCCGGCGTCGATCAACGCGAAGCGCTGCGGGTCCTGCTGTGCGCGGCTGCGGAACACTTCGCGCACGCGCTGGAAGAAATCATCCTGTTCGCTCTCGATGCGGTCCGGCCACAGGTCACGGCCATTGGCGCGTGCCCGGCCGACGGCCACGTCCACGTCCAGCAGCAGGGTCAGGCCCGGCAGCAGGCCCACCGCGCGGCGCTCCAGATCGGCAATCCACTGCGGGTCGAGGCCACGGCCACCGCCCTGGTAGGCATAGCTGGAATCGGTGAAACGATCGCTCAGCACATAGGCACCGCGCTGCAGCGCCGGCTGGATCACCTGGCGCACATGCTGCGCGCGCGCGGCGAACACCAGCAACAGCTCGGCTTCGGCGCTGAGCGGTTCGGCGGCGATCTCGGCATCGGGCTTCAGCACCAGGCCGCGGATGCGCTCGGCCAGCGGCGTACCGCCCGGCTCGCGGGTCAGTACCACCTCATGACCGTGGCTGCGCAGGCAGTCTCGGATGGCATTGATGGCGGTGGTCTTGCCCGCGCCCTCGCCGCCTTCCAGGCTGACGAAACGCGGGTGGCGAAGCAGCGCGGGACTCATTGCGCCGGGGTCTCCTGGGTACGTTGCTGGCGCAGCTGCTGCAGGTAGCGGGCGACTGCGGCGTTGTGCTGGTCCAGGCTGGGCGAGAACACGTGCGCGCCGCTGCCATCGCCCACCGCGACGAAGTACAGCGCGTCGCCCGCCGCGGGTTGCGCGGCCGCCATCAGCGCGTCGCGGCTGGGCATCGCGATCGGGGTCGGGGTCAGGCCGGCACGGGTATAGGTGTTGTACGGCGTATCGGTGGTCAGGTCGCGGCGGCGGATGTTGCCGTCATACGCGGCACCGAGGCCGTAGATCACGGTCGGGTCGGTCTGCAGGCGCATGCCGATCTTCAGGCGGCGCATGAACACGCCGGCAATCTGCGGGCGTTCGCTGGCCAGCGCGGTTTCCTTCTCGATGATCGAGGCCATCGTCAACAGCTCGTAGGGCGTGTTGATCGGCAGGTCCGGCGCGCGGCTTTCCCAGGCCTCGTCCAGCGCCTTTTCCATTGCGGCATGGGCGCGCTTGAGCACGTCCAGATCGCTGTCGCCACGCTGGTAGACATAGGTCTCCGGCAGGAAGCGGCCTTCCGGATGCTGGCCACCGAAGCCGAGACGCTGCATCAGCGCGGCGTCATCGAGATTGTCGGTGGTGTGCAGCAGCGGCTCGGCGCGCTTGAGCGCGGCACGCAGCTGGCGGATGTTCCAACCCTCCACGATGGTGACGCGGTGCTGCAGCACCTTGCCGGCACGCATGCGCAGCAGCAGCTCGCGCGGGGTCAGGTCGCCACTGAGCGCGTACTCGCCCACCTTCAGCTTGCCGGCGGCATCAAGCTGACGCGCCAGCAGCTGCCACTGGGTGTCCTGGCCCTCGTCCACGCCGGCATCGCGCAGCTTGCGCAGCACGCTGTTCATGCCATCGCCGCTGGCGATGACCATGCTCTCGGCAGTCGGGGTGATCGGGGCATCGGCGAAACGCGTCTGCTGGTAGAAGAACCACGCGCCCACGCCGGCCACGACGGCGCCCAGCACCACCACCAGCGTTACCACGAACAGACACCCGCGCTTGGCTCCCGCCATGGACTACCTCTGAACTCGATTCCGTCGTGCAGGATACCGTGCCGGTGGATTGGGGTCATGACCGGGGCCACGCAGCCGTGCCGACCAACGGTCGGCACCCACCGGAACAACGGCACCCGCCGGTACCGGTAGTGCCGGCCGCTGGCCGGCAATCGCGTGGACCGCGGATGAATGAGGTTGCCGGCCAGCGGCCGGCACTACCCCTGCTGGCCCAGTGCGCGCAGCAGGCCGCGGGCCTTGGCGCGGGTCTCGTCCAGCTCCTTGTCCGGGTCCGAATCGACCACGATGCCGGCGCCGGTGCGGAAGCTCACCTCGTGGCCATCCACTTCGGCGGTACGGATCAGGATGTTCAGGTCCAGGTCGCCATCGCGGTTCAGCCAGCCGAACGCGCCGGTATAGGCGCCGCGCGGCACCTGCTCCAGCTCGCTGATGATCTGCATGCAGCGCACCTTCGGGCAGCCGGTGATGGTGCCACCCGGGAACGTGGCGGCGATCACCTCGCCGGGCGTGACCTCCGGGCGCAGATGGCCGCTGACGTTGCTGACGATGTGGTGCACGTGCGCGTAGCTCTCCACGGTCATCAGCTCATCGACCACCACGGTGCCCGGCAGGCAGATGCGGCCCAGGTCGTTGCGCTCCAGGTCGATCAGCATCACGTGCTCGGCGCGCTCCTTGGGGTGACCGACCAGTTCCTGGATGCGCGCGGCATCGTCGTCGCCTTCGAAGCGTGGACGGGTACCGGCAATCGGACGGGTCTGCGCATGGCCGGCGTGCACCGACACCAGCCGCTCCGGCGAGGAACTGACCACATGGCGGCCGTGCGCGCTGAACAGGCCGGCAAACGGCGCCGGGTTGGCACGACGCAGCTGTGCGTACAGCGCCTGCGGGCTGACCGGCGCAGCGAACTGCGCGTTCCAGCGCCGCGACAGGTTCACCTGGAACACGTCGCCGGCGCGCAGATACTCGATCACCCGGCGCACGCCATCGGTGAAACGCTGCGGCGCGTCCTCGCCGACCGCCTGCGGTGGCTGCCAGCCCTGCCCGGCTTCGGGCAGCGCGGCCGAGGCCAGTGCCACCAGCGCATCCAGCAATGCCTGCTCGCCGGCTTCGGCAATGACGAAGCTGGCCTCGTTGTGGTGGTCGTGCAGCACCGCGGCCGGGCAGCGCAGCGCCAGCGCGGTCGGGCGGCCATCCCCGCGAGCACGCGCCGGCAGCACCGGTTCGATCTGGCTGGCCACTTCGTAATCGAGCATCAACGCCCAGCCGCCGCGGAACGGCAGGCTGTGGCTGCCGTCATGCGACAGGCGCTCATGCTGCCAGGCGCGATCCAGTGCCTGCAGGAACGTGCCGGGCTGCACCAGGTCGTGCTGGTCGCGCACCTGGCCGTCGGCATCCAGCCGCAGGCCATCGCCCTGCGCGACCAGCAGCAGGCTCCAGCGGCCCTGGGCGGTGCCCGAGGCGGTGGATTCCATCAGCAGCGGGAAACGCGCCGGGTCGTGCTGCTGCAGGGCCAGCAGATCGATCGGGTGCGGCAGCGGGTGGATCAGCGGTGCGTGGGTCATGGCAGCCAGTTCGGGAGTTCAGATGCACGGAAGCCGCCTTGCGGCGGCTCCGTGGTGCACGGCGTTGATCCGTTTGTCGGATTGCCGATGGGTAGAGTCGACTGTCAGTCGACTGCTTTCCCATCAACGATCACCGCGGCGGATCGAAAGGCAGTCGACTGACAGTCGACTCTACCAATGCGACGTCGAGCGTGGCGCGACGTCGCAACACCACTCAGACGCGCTTGAAGATCAGCGTGCCGTTGGTGCCGCCGAAGCCGAAGCCATTGGACATCACCACGTCCACCTTGGCCTGGCGTGCTTCGTTCGGCACGTAGTCCAGGTCGCAGCCTTCGCCCGGCTGTTCCAGGTTGATGGTCGGCGGAATGACGTTGTCCTGCAGTGCCATCACCGAGAAGATCGCTTCCACGCCGCCGGCAGCGCCCAGCAGGTGGCCGGTCATCGACTTGGTGGAACTGACCATCATCTTGTAGGCGTGGTCGCCGAAGGCGGTCTTCATCGCCATGGTCTCGCCCAGGTCGCCCAGCGGCGTGGAGGTGCCGTGCGCGTTGAGGTAACCCACCTGCTCCGGGGTCACGCCGGCGTCCTTCATGGCCATGACCATGCAGCGCGCGGCGCCTTCGCCGTTCTCGCTCGGTGCGGTCATGTGGTACGCGTCGGAGCTGGCGCCGAAGCCAGCCAGTTCGCAATAGATCTTCGCACCACGGGCCTTGGCGTGCTCGTACTCTTCCAGGATCAGGATGCCGGCGCCGTCGCCCAGCACGAAGCCGTCACGGTCCTTGTCCCACGGGCGCGAAGCCTGTTCCGGGGCATCGTTGCGGGTGCTCATGGCCTTCATCGCGCAGAAGCCGCCCAGCGCGGTCGGCGACGAGCCACGCTCGGCACCGCCGACCACCATCACGTCAGCATCGCCGTACTGGATCATGCGCATCGCGGTACCGATCGAGTGGTTCGAGGTCGCGCACGCCGAGACCGCCGAGAACGACGGACCCTTCAGGCCGGTGATGATGCTCAGCTGGCCCGGCAGCATGTTGATGATGGTCTTCGGTACGTAGAAGGGCGAGATCTTCTTGCCCTCGTGGAACTCGATGGTCTGCTCTTCGATGCCGAGCAGGCCGCCGATGCCGGCGCCGACGATGGCGCCGATGCGCTCGGCATTGGCGTCGGTGATCTCCAGGCCCGAATCATGCAGGGCCATGAACGAGGCACCGAGGCCGTAATGGATGAACGGGTCCATCTTCTTGGCATCCTTGCCGCTGACCCGGAACTTGCCGAACAGTTCATTGTCGGCGGTGATGTCGAATCCCTTGACCTCACCTGCAATCTTGGTGGTGAACCGATCCACGTAGGCATCAGCAACGTTGGTCAGCGGACCGATGCCCGAACGACCGTGGGTGATGCCTTCCCAGCTGCTGGCCAGATCATTGCCCAACGGCGAGACGATACCCAGGCCGGTTACGACGACGCGACGCTTCATTGCTGTTTCTCCTGACCCGGATGATTTCTACGGGTAACTCGGTTTGCTTCGATGTGATGCCCAAACACACGGGGCCGCAACAGCGGCCCCATGGGGTGCGGTGCGCGGCAAGGAAATACCTGCACGCGCACTGCCGTCTGACATCAGGCCTTGACGTGGGCCTTGACGTAGTCGATGGCGGCCTGCACGGTGCTGATCTTCTCGGCTTCTTCGTCCGGGATCTCGCACTCGAATTCTTCTTCCAGGGCCATCACCAGCTCGACGGTGTCCAGCGAGTCAGCGCCCAGGTCATCGACGAACGATGCGCTGTTGGTGACTTCTTCTTCCTTGACGCCAAGCTGTTCGACGACGATTTTCTTGACGCGTTCTTCGATGGTGCTCATGGGATCTCGCTCCAGATGGAGTTGTGGTTCAAAAGTGGTCGCCATCAAAGGCGATGGCCGTGGGATAGTGTAGTGGAAACCGGCGCGGCCTTGCATCGCAGCAAAAACCTCAGCAGATCAACCACTTGCGGCGCAATCCCTGCGCCCCTTGCTTACGGCATGTACATGCCACCGTTCACATGGAGGGTTTCGCCGGTGATGTAACCGGCAGCCGGGCTGGCCAGGAAGGCCACCGCATGGGCGATGTCCTCCGGCGAACCCAGGCGTTCGAGGGCGATGTCGTTGATCAGCGCGGTGCGCGCTTCTTCCGGCAACGCCTTGGTCATGTCGGTGTCGATGAAGCCGGGAGCAACCACATTGACGGTGACACCGCGCGAACCGATTTCCTTGGCCAGCGACTTGCTGAAGCCGATGATGCCGGCCTTGGCGGCCGCGTAGTTGGCCTGGCCGGCATTGCCGGTCACGCCCACCACCGATGCGATGTTGATGATGCGGCCCTTGCGTGCCTTCATCATGCCGCGCATCACCGCCTTGCTGGTGCGGAACACGCTGGTCAGGTTGGTGTCGATGATCGACGCCCAGTCCTCGTCCTTCATGCGCATCAGCAGGTTGTCGCGGGTGATGCCGGCATTGTTGACCAGGATCGAGATCGGGCCGAACTCCTTGGCGATGCCGTCCAGCACGCTGTCCAGCGCGGCAGCGTCGGTCACGTTCAGTGCACGGCCGTGGCCGCCGTGGGCGGCCAGGCGCTCACCGATCGCGGCAGCGCCGGATTCGGTGGTGGCGGTGCCGATGACGGTGGCGCCCTGGGCGGCCAGCAGATCGGCGATGGCGGCACCAATGCCACGGCTGGCGCCGGTGACCAGTGCGATTTCACCCTGCAGGGGCTTGCTCATGATGTTTTCCTCAGGCTGGGGCGGCCGCCGTACCCGTACCGCGTGCAGCGGCCACCGGTACGGTCGGCAGGAACAGGGGGAGTCAGGCCGACCATGCCTCGCGGGCGGCTTCGAAGTCGCCCGGGGTGGCCAGTGAACGGCCGTCGATGGCCTTGTCGATGCGCTTGACCAGGCCGGTCAGCACCTTGCCCGGGCCGCACTCGGCGATCCGGGTGATGCCACGGCCGGCCAGCGCCTGCACGCATCCGGTCCACTGCACCGGCTGGTACAGCTGCTGGACCAGCGCGGTACGGATCGCGTCGATACCGTCATGCACCTGGGCATCCACGTTCTGCACCACCGGCAGCTGCGGCGCCTGCCAGGACAGGCCGGCCATCACTTCGGCGAGGCGGTTGGCGGCTTCGCGCATCAGCGGGGTGTGCGAGGGCACGCTCACGGCCAGCTTGACGGCCTTGCGCACGCCCTTCCCGGCCAGCAGCGCCAGCGCGCGGTCAACCGCATCTGCGTCGCCGCCGATCACGATCTGGCCCGGCGAATTGAAGTTGGCCGGCACCACCACCTGGCTGCCCGCGGCTTCGGCGCAGACGTCCAGCACCAGCTGGTCTTCAGCGCCGAGCACGGCGGCCATGGCGCCGACACCGGCCGGTGCGGCTTCCTGCATCAGCTGGCCGCGCAGGCGCACCAGGTGCGCACCGTCATGCAGGCTCAGCGCGCCAGCGGCGACCAGGGCGGTGTACTCGCCCAGGCTGTGGCCGGCCAGCACCGACGGGCGCGGACCGCCCAAGGCGTTCCAGGCACGCCACACGCCGATGCTCGCGGCCAGCAGGGCCGGCTGGGTGTATTCGGTACGGTTGAGCATTTCCTCCGGGCCACCCTGGGACAGCGCCCACAGGTCGACGCCGGCACCATCGGATGCTTCGGTGAAGGCTTCACGCACCTGCGGGTGCAGTTCGGCCAGCTCGGCCACCATGCCCACAGACTGCGAGCCCTGGCCGGGGAAGACAAAAGCGAGGGTGGATACGGTCACGCGGTCATCCGCTTGTTGCAATCGAAGCGGGCCATGATAAGGGCGAATCCGCTGTGTCGTCTGTACGTGCGCGTATGCAGGCGTATGGAGCGCCGCCGCGGGACAACCCCGCATCCGGTGCGGTGCCCCGCCCAGGTAGAGTCGAGTGACAGTCGACTGCCCTTCGATCAGCCGCTGAAAACCTGCGCTGCGCGCGGAAGTCGACTGACAGTCGACTCTACCGCAGCGCCAACCTGCCAGCAGCGCGAACCTGCCATCAGCAGAACAGCTGCAGCACGTCCAGGTCGCCGTCGGCGAGGAAGTCCACGCACAGGCCCACCAGCATCAGTACGCCCGCCGTGCTGGCGCCATGGGCGATGAAGATCGAATGCGCCAGCGCGCGCGCTGAACGGCCCAGCTTCATGCAGACCCGGGCCAGGCTGCGCAGGCGGCCGCTGACCGCGTGCACGTGTTCGCGCACAGGCGCCTGGGCCTCGCCCATCGCCTCGGCCATCATCGCCTGCAGCTGCTCGGGGCGGTCGGCGTAGTACTTGGCCACGCCGTAACCGAACATCAGCCAGTCGCGGGCCTGCGCTTCGGACAGATCCATCACTTCCAGCGGATCTTCCTCGAAGTCGATGAAGCCCACCTTCTGCCCATCCCAGGTGAGGTTGCGCGGCAGCGGCTGGCCGAAATAGGCGCCGCGCGCATGCGCTTCGGCGATGGCCTGCATGGCCGCCATCACCAGCCGGTCGCGGCCGGCCTCATCGGCCTGGCGCAGGCAGGTATTGAACGAGCTGCCGTTGTCACCGATCACCAGCGCGGCGTGGCCGCTGCCCAGCACGTCGGGCACGTTCACGCCTTGCGCCTGCAGTTCTCCCAGGCGACGGGCTTCGGTTTCTCGCGCGGCATCACCACCACGGTGCGGCGGTGGCCGCAGGGCGTCCAGATGGAAACGGCGGGCAACGAAATTGAGCAGGCCCAGGGCCACTGCGCGGCTTCCCTTGCCGTACTGCTTCAGCCAGGCGCGCTGCCCTTCGATGACGATGGGCTCAACCATGACGTGTACTCCTTTAAACGCGTTACGGCCCCAGAGGGGCCGTAACGACAAAACTTCACATTGTCGTAACTTGCACTATCAATAGCGCAGCAGGGCCGAACCCCACGTGAAGCCGCCGCCGAAGGCTTCCAGCAGCAGCAGCTGGCCGCGCTCGACGCGGCCCGAACGCACCGCGGCGTCCAGCGCCAGCGGCACCGAGCCGGACGAGGTGTTGCCGTGCTTGTCGACAGTCACCACCACCTGGTCCATCGACATGTCCAGGCGCTTGGCGGTGGCTTCGATGATGCGCAGGTTGGCCTGGTGCGGAATCAGCCAATCCAGGTCGGACTTGTCCAGGCCATTGGCAGCCAGGGTCTCGTCCACGACCGAGTCCAGCGCCTTGACGGCGTACTTGAACACGTCGTTGCCCTTCATGTTGATGGTGCCACCACCGTTGGCGCCGTCCTTGAAGCCGGTCGAGACGCCCACCGGGTTCCACAGCAGCTCCTTCTTGCTGCCGTCGGCATGCAGGTGGGTACTGAGGATGCCGGTTTCCTCGTCGGCCTTGAGCACGACGGCGCCGGCGCCATCGCCGAACAGCACGCAGGTGGTGCGATCGTTCCAGTCGACCATGCGGGTCAGCGTTTCGGTGCCGATCACCAGCACGTGCCTGCAGTCGCCGGAACGGATGAACTTGTCGGCCACGCCCAGCGCGAACACGAAGCCCGAGCAGGCGGCGTTGACGTCAAAGGCAGGGCACCCCGCAACACCGAGCTTGGCCTGGATCAGGCACGCGGTGGAGGGGAAAATGAGGTCGGGCGTGGTCGTACCGACCACGATCATGTCGAGCTGCGAAGCGTCGATACCGGCCGCTTCAAGTGCGCGCAACGCGGCCTGGTAGCCGAGGTCGCTGGTGGTTTCGCCTTCGGCCGCGATGTGCCGTTCACGAATTCCGGTGCGCGACTGGATCCACTCATCCGAGGTTTCGACCATTTTTTCCAGGTCGGCGTTGGTCAGGACTTTTTCCGGCAAATAGCTACCGGTGCCCGCGATCCTCGAATAGATCCGCTTGCTCATCATGTTTCCTGTTGCGCGGGCCGCCGATCACCGGCACGCCCGGGAAAGAAGGCAAAGGCCGCTGCCCGGGGGCAGCGGCCTTCCCGGCACATCAATCTTCTTCGACGGCCGAGGTCTTGGTCTGGATGACCTTCTTGCCGCGGTAGAAACCGTCGGCAGTGATGTGGTGACGCAGGTGCACTTCGCCGGTGGTCGGGTCGGTCGACAGCTGCTTGGCGCTCAGGGCGTCATGCGAACGGCGCTGGCCGCGGCGGGACGGGGTAACACGGGATTTCTGCACAGCCATGGGATTGCTCCAAACTCGGTTCGTTTTGCTTCGTCGTATCGTCGCGCAGGACGCCAGCGCCCAGCACACTTTCGCTTTCGCCGCAGCCGCCGACGACAATCCGGCTGCTATTGTTTCTTCAATGCCGCCAATGCCGCGAACGGATTGGCCTTCTTTGTTTCTTCTTCGCTCGGCGCCCAGTCCTTGTCGACTGCTTCACCGTCGGGCGACAGTGGAACCACCGGCACCGCCAGCACCAACTCGTCTTCGACCAGGTCCAGCGGACGCAGCTGGCCGTCTTCCGGCACCAGCAACGCCTCGTACTCCTCCGGCAGGGACGATTCCTCGTCCTCGTCGCGGATCAGGCCAAGCCTCTGGGTCACCTTCACCGGCAACAGGAATCGCTGCATGCTGCGCTGACAGGTCAGCGGCAACGCGGTGTCGATGGTCAGTTCCACATAGGATACCCGCAGGACTTCGTCGCGACCGAATTCAAGCGAGTAGGAACACTCGCCGTCGGTATCTGCGACCAGCCCCTGCAGGCGGGTCAATTCAGCCAGGGAGACCTGGCCGTCGAAGCGCCTTCGCGCTACGACCATCCGCCAAGCATCCAGCGATTCGGGCACGTTCGCGGACATAAGCCGCTGAATACTAAGGATCGGGGGGGCTGCTGTCAAATGCCCGCCATACAGCACTTGCTGCTGGCGCTGCGCACAGGCCAGACTGCCGCACCCTGCCCCGGTATTCTCGCATGTCACTGGTCCTGGCCTCCACCTCCCGCTACCGCCGCGAGTTGCTGCAGCGGCTGGGCCTGCCCTTCGACTGCGCGCGCCCGGAGGTGGATGAAACCCCGTTGAACGGTGAGACGCCGCTGGCCCTTGCAACGCGCCTTGCCACGGCCAAGGCAACCGAAGTCGCCGCCCGCCACCCCGGCGCCTGGGTGATCGGCTCGGACCAGGTGGCGGACCTGAACGGGCGGCCGCTGGGTAAACCGGGCACGGCCGGGGCGGCCTGCGCGCAGCTGGCGGCGATGTCCGGGCAGACAGTACGCTTCCATACCGCCATCAGTCTCACGCGAGACGGAGAATCATTCAGTGCCGTGGATCTGACCGAGGTCCGTTTCCGCGCGCTGGGCCAGGAGGAGATCGCACGCTACGTGGCCACCGAACAGCCCCTGGACTGTGCCGGCAGCTTCAAGTGCGAGGGTCTGGGCATCAGCCTGTTCGAAGCGATCGACAACCGCGACCCGACCGCGCTGATCGGCCTGCCGCTGATCGCGCTGTGCGGGTTGCTGCGCCAGGCAGGGTTCGCGGTGCCCTGAAGGCGACACACTGACTGCCGGCACCGATCGCGGAAACAGGCCGGACACGGGCCGGGTAGGACCTGAGCCGGGTAGCGTCGACTGTCAGTCGACCATCGCGCGCAGCGCGGGGTTTTGCCGGCGGCTGGAAGAGCAGTCGACTAACAGTCGACTCTACCAACGTGGAGCACCCGACCAACCTGGAGCACGCAACCAACCTGGCGCGCGACCACCTGGACCGCGCTCCGCCTCAGCGCCCGCGAACCTCGAACGGCTGCTCCTGCCATTCCTCTACGCTGCCATCGCGACCGTGCAGGCGCAGGCCCAGCCAATGCCGTCCCGGCGCCAGCGTGCTCGTGTCCAATGAAGCATCGAAGCCCACCGCAGGATGCTGCGGATCGGTGCTGTCCGGCCAGGTCTGGCGCACGTCGAATGCGCGGCCATAGCGCGCATCCCCCATCGAGCGGCCATCGACCAGCACCTCAACCCGTGCCAGGCCGACACCATCCTTGAACGCCCATCCCTTGATCGCCAGCGTGCCAGACACCTTTTCGCCGTTGGAAGGCGTATCCAGCCACGCCATTGCCGGAGTCACGCACGCCCCGGACGCGCGCTGCGCCGGCAGCCGGAACAGCAGGAAACGCTGGAAGCCATGGTCACTGCTGACCACCCGCGGCGCCGGCAACGGCCCCACCTGTCCGCAGATGGCGTGATAGCGCGCCAGCAGATCGCGGTAACGCTGGTCGCTGGGTGAAAGCACCAGCAGCATCGGCGTCGAGCGCTTGCCCTCATGCAGCAGTTCCCACTGCGCCAGCTGCGCGGTGCGCCCATGCTTGTCGTTGAGCGGATGCGGCAGCACTTCGATATCGCCATTGCCGAGCTGGAAGCCCAGCTCGGCCCCCACCTTGAAGTTCCCCGCCAGCACCCGCGTGCCCGCCGGCATCTGCTGCAACTCTTCGCGCACCGCCATCGCCAACGGCTGCCAGCCAGCGAAATTGCGCGGGTAGTACTTGCTGCCTGCCAGCTGCTCGCGCAACGCAGGCGTGGAGGCCATCAGGTAATAGCCGAACGCCAGCACCATGCCTGCGCCCGCCAGCCACCAGCCGGTGCGCCGCAGCCAGCGTGGCCAGCCGTTGAGCACCACCGGCACCGCCACCAGCAGGGCCAGGTAGCCCGGCAGCGGCCAATGGAAACTGATCCGCTCGACGTCGGTGAAGAAGCCCAGCAGGAAGATGCCCAGCGTGGATACGCCCCCGACCAGGCCGAAGTAGCGCCACTGCACGCGCGTGCCGCCGCCCCTGCGGGTACCGGCCAGCGCCACCTTCCACATCGCCATGCACAGGATCGGGGTGACCAGCATGGGCTGGATCACCAGGAACCACAGCCCGTTCCATTCGAACGTCCAGGGATGGCGCTCGACCACCTGGAACTTCAGGCCGGCGTCGTGGTTGTCCGCGTTCCATGCCAGCAACGGCAGCCACGCCAGCACGCCCACCGCCAGCGCGACCCATACGCGCGGATCGGCCAGCATGCGCCGCCCCTGCGGCAGCGCCAGCAACGCGATGAAGCCAACGCCGATGACACCGATGAAACGGTAGTGACTGAGCGCACCGATCGACAGGCCCAGCGCAAGCTTCATCGCCGACGATGCATCAACGTTGTGCAGCAGCCGCGCACCGGCGTGCAGGCAGATCACCGCGGCCAGTGCCATGGGCACATCCGGCACCGCCAGCAGGCCCAGCGTCGCCGACAACGGCATCAACAGCGTGAGGCTGCCCGCTTGCCAACCGGCCACATTGCCGAACCAGCGCGTGGCCGTGCGCACCACCAGCAACGGCAGCAGCGCGCCGATGGCCAGGAACGGCAGGCGCAACGCGAGCACATGGTGGCCACCGATCTCCACACCCAGGCGCGCCAACCACGCGGTCAGTCCGGGAAGGTCCGAATACGCAGCGGCCAGATGCTGGCCTTCCTGCCAATAGAACGCCTCGTCAACAAACAGTGGTAGCCGCGCAGCCACTACCAGCTTGGCCGCTGTGACCAGCGTCCATAACCAGAGAAATATTGTCCGCGCGCGCTGTTCGCCCTGCATTGCTCTATGGATAATCGAATGGATTCCAGACCTGAGACGATCATGCCAGCCTCGTCCCCCAATCCCAGCATGCTAACCGATCAACTGCGCCAGGCCCTGCGGGAGGCACAGGATCAGGTAAACGCACTGGTGCTGGGCAAGGTGCCGGAAGTCAGGCTGGCTTTCGTCGCCCTGCTTTCCGGTGGCCATCTGCTGATCGAGGATCTGCCCGGCCTGGGCAAGACCACGCTGGCGCATGCGTTGGCCAGCAGCCTGGGCCTCAGTTTCCAGCGCGTGCAGTTCATCTCCGACCTGCTGCCCGCCGATGTACTGGGCGTTTCGGTATACGAGGCCGGCAGCCGCCAGTTCCAGTTCCACCCGGGGCCGGTGTTCACCCACGTGCTGCTGGCCGATGAGATCAACCGTGCGCCGCCGCGCACGCAGAGCGCGCTGCTGGAGGCGATGGCCGAACAGCAGGTCACCCTGGATGGGCAGACCCATCCCCTGCCCGATCCGTTCTTCGTGATCGCCACGCAGAACCCGGTGGACCTGTCCGGTACCTTCCCGCTGCCGGATTCGCAGCTGGATCGTTTCCTGCTGCGCCTGGCGATGGGCTACCCCAGTGCGCAGGCCGAACGCGAACTGCTGCGTGGTACAGACCGCCGCGACCTGATCGCACGTGCCGTACCGAAGCTGGATGACACCCAGGTACGCGCGCTGCGTGAAGCCGTCAGCCAGGTCCATGCCAGCGATGCACTGGTCGACTACGTGCAGGCCCTGCTGACCCGCAGCCGCCAGCACGCCGGCGTGCGCGTGGGCCTGTCACCGCGTGCCGGCCTTGCGCTGCTGCGCGCGGCCAGGGCGCATGCACTTCTGCTGGGCCGCGGCCACGTGGTGCCCGAGGACGTGCAGACCCTGTTCGTGGCGGTGGCCGGTCATCGCCTCGTGGCCGAAGCCGAGTCCAGCTCGGGGCCGGCACTGGCACGGGCCATCCTGCAGACCGTTGCGGTGGATTGAGGGTGGCCACGCGCTGGGCACGACTGCAACTGCTGGCACGCCCGCGCAGGCCTGAAGCACTGCCGCAGCGCCTGGACCGCCATCGCATCTACGTGCTGCCCACCCGTTTCGGCCTGTTCGTCGCCGCGCTGCTGGCGGCAATGCTGCTGGGCGCACTGAACTACAACAACAACCCGGCGTTGCTGCTGGCCCTGCTGCTGGCGGCAGCGGCGATCGCCAGCGCCATCGCCGCGCACCTGCAGCTGTCCGGCGTACAGATCGACGCGATCTCCGCCGAGCCGGTTCCTGCCGGGCAACCACTGCGCCTGCGCGTGGACCTGTCACTGCGTGATCCGCGCGCACGCCACGGCCTGCACCTGCAGCTGGGTGACAGCGAAGCCTGGACCTCGCTGCCTGCACACGGCCGCGGTGAAGTGGAGCTGCACGTTCCCAGCGAACGCCGCGGCTGGCTGGAGCTCCCGCGCATCCGCCTCTCCACCACCCAGCCACTGGGCCTGGTGCGGGCATGGTCGTGGGTGTGGCCGGAACAACCGCTGCTGGTCTATCCGCAACCCGAGGCGCTGGCCCCTGCACTGCCGGAAAGCGGCAACGATCCGCTGCACACGCGCGCCCATGCCAGTGGCGAGGAACTGCATCAGCTACGGCCCTATCGTGCGGGCGATGCGCCACGCAGCATTTCCTGGAAGCACTCGGCACGCCGCGACAGCCTGCTGGTGCGCGAGTACGAAAGGCCGGTTGGCATCGAAGTCATCCTCGATTGGCGCACGCTGTCCCCGCTGGGCCATGAAGCACGCATCGCGCGTTTGGCGCGATGGGTCGACATGGCCGAGCGCGAAGGCCGCCGCTACACCCTGCTGCTGCCTGCACACCCGCCATTCGGGCCAGGCCAGGGCGCCATCCACCACCACCTGTGCCTGCGTGCACTGGCATTGATGCCGCATGACTGAGACCACGCCCGCGCTCGACCGCAATGCCCGCAACTGGACCCTGGCCAGCGCGGCGTTGGCGCTGTTGCCGTTGCTGCTGCAGTTGCCGCCCCTGCTGGCGGGCGTGATCGCGGCCGCAGCGCTCGTGACTGCGGTCCTGTCGAGGCGGAAGGTGCTGCCCATGCCGGTGCGCCTGCTGCTGGTGCTGGCCATGCTCGGTGCCATCGCCTGGCAGATGGGGATGGTCCGACCTGGGCGCGATACCGGTTGCGCCCTGCTGGCAGCGATGCTGGCGATCAAGTCCAGCGAACTGCGCAGCCGGCGCGATGCCCGCAGCCTGCTCGGCTTCGCGCTGTTTTCCCCGTTTGCGGCGTTCCTGCTCGACCAAGGACCACTGACCACGGTGTTGGCCGCACTGGCGGGGATCAGCGCGCTGCTCGCCCTGCAACGGCTGGCCGGGGATGAAGGCAACGCCGCGCAGCTGCCCTTGCGAGGGCAGCTGCGCGGCGTTGGCCGCCTGCTGGCGATCGGCCTGCCGCTGGCATTGGCCTGCTTCTGGCTGTTCCCCCGCCTGGCCACGCCACTGTGGGGTGTTCCCGAGCGCGCCGTGGGTACGCCGGGGTTGTCCGACAGCATGGAGCCCGGCCAGTGGCTGGACCTGATGGCCGACGACAGCCCGGCGCTGCGCGTGCAGTTCTTCGGCGCGGTACCCGAGCCGATGCAACGCTACTGGCGAGGACCGGTACTGACCGCCTTCGATGGCCGGCGCTGGACACGTGACCGCGCCAGCGAGCGACGGCCGGCGGCCGTGGTCGAGGCCGGCACGCAGGGCTGGGACTACCAGATCGACTACGAACCCACCGACCGGCGCCAGCTGGTGGCACTGGACCTGCCCAGCCGCGCGCCTGCAGGCAGCACGCTGGATGCGGACATGAGCCTGAGCAGCGAGCGGTCACTGGCGTCGCTGAGCCGCTGGCGGTTGCATTCGGCGCCACCACAACGCTTCGACAGCACGCTGTCACCCTATCTGCGACGGGCCGCGCTGCAGTTGCCCAGTGGCTTCAACCCGCGCACCGCCACGTTGGCGCAGCAATGGCGGCAGCAGGCTGGCAGCGATGACGAGGCCATCGTGCGCCGCGCGCTGCAGTGGATCACCACCGACTTCTCGTACACGCTGGACACCCCTGCGGCAGGGCGCGACCCGATCGACGAGTTCCTGTTCGGCTACAAGGCCGGCTTCTGTGAACACTTCAGCTCGGCCTTCGTGGTGTTGATGCGCAACGCCGGCGTCCCGGCACGGGTGGTGACCGGCTTTGCCGGCGGCACCTACAACCGCCTTGGCGACTACTGGATCGTGCGGCGGATGGACGCCCATGCCTGGGCCGAGGTATGGCTGCCGCAGCGCGGCTGGGTAAGGGTTGACCCGACCGCAGCCGTGGCACCGGAACGCATCTTGGACACACTGGACGACCGCCTGCAGGCCGGTACGGACACGCCACTGCAGCAACGCTGGCAGCAGCTGGGGCAGATGGGCGACTGGCTGCGCCGCGGCTGGAACGACCTGGTGCTGTCATTCGATGCACGCCGCCAGCAGCAACTGCTCACGCCGTTCGGGCTGGATGATCTGGGCCCCACGCAACTTGTCGCTGGCTTCGTGGTGGCAACGATGCTGGCCTTGGCGTGGATGGCCTGGCTGCTGGCCCGTGGCGAGCGCGAACGCGACCCGCTGCTGCGCGCCTGGCACCGGCTCGGACGGCGCTACGCCCGCCTCGGCCTCGCCCGTGAACCGCACGAAACCGCACAGGACTGGGCCCAGCGGGTGCACCGGCAGCGCCCTGACCCGGCCCTGCTCGCACTCAGCCAGCGTTTCGCCGACGCGCGCTACGCTGGAACTTGCACCGACCTCGCTTCATTATTGCGGGACCTGCGCAGGCATCGCCCGACTTCCGGAGCCTCCCCATGAACACCAAGTTCCTTCTCACCGCTGTGGCCACGCTGGCCCTGTCGGCCTGCGCCACGGCCCCCAAGCCGCTGCAGGGACAGTTCAGCCTGGTCTCCCCGCGCGACTCGGTCGCTACCCAGCAGGTCGGCACGCCGGTCCGTTGGGGCGGTCGCATCATCGAAACCAAGCCCGGCCAGGGCGAGACCTGCTTCCAGATCATCTCGCGCCCGCTCAATGGCAGTGGCCGTCCGAACACCACCTCGTCCGACGCCAGCGACGGCCGCTTCATCGCCTGCCGTGCCGGCTTCTACGACCCGGCCGTGTTCGAAGCCGGTCGTGACGTGACTTTCATCGGCAAGATCGACGGCTACCAGAACACCCGCATCGGCGAGTACGACTACCGCCTGCCCAAGCTGTCGGCCGATGTGATCTACCTGTGGCCGGAACAGCGCCAGGTCGACGTGGTGCCCTACCCCTATGGCCCGTGGGGCCCGGGCCCGTATGGTCCGTACTGGGGCGGCTATGGTCGCTGGGGCTGGTGGTGATCGTCACCGCACAGGCATGACGGAAAAGGCCGCCCTCGGGCGGCCTTTTTCATCCGCGCATGGCGTGGACAGGGGCTTCAACGCCCAGGCGCACCGAAATGCCCCAGCGGCGCACCGGCCAGCAGGTGCATGTGGATATGGAACACGGTCTGCCCGGCATGCTCGCGGCAGTTCATCACGATGCGGTAGCCGTCCTGCGCGAAGCCCTCGCGGCGCGCGTACTCGGCGGCAGCCAGCGCCAGCTTGCCGATCAGGTGCGCCTGCGACGGCTGCAGGTCATCCAGGGTCGGAATGATCTCGTTCTTCGGAATGAACAGCACGTGCACCGGTGCCTGCGGTGCGATGTCCTTGAAGCCCAGCACCTCGTCATCCTCGTAGACGATGGTGGCCGGGATCTCGCGACGGATGATCTTGCTGAAGAGGGTTTCGTTGCTCATGGTCGGCCTCGGCGGGGATGTCATCCGCATTGTAGGCCGGCCGCGCCGGGGGATGCCCGGCCGGCATTCAATCGCGGAATTCGCTGCGCGTTCCGAACGCGTGCGAGAGCGTGCCGCGATCGACGTATTCGAGTTCACCGCCAAGTGGCAGGCCCTGCGCCAAACGGCTCGGCTGCACCTTGCGTGCGCGCGCCAGCTGCGCCAGGTAGTGCGCGGTGGCCTCGCCCTCGACAGTGGCGCTGGTGGCGATGATCAGCTCCTGCACCTCGCCTTCGGCCAACCGTCGCTCCAATTGCTCCAGGCCCAGCTCGCGCGGGCCGATGCCATCGAGCGGCGACAGCCGCCCCTGCAGCACGAAGTAGACACCGCGGAAGCCGGTGGCGTTCTCGATGGCCAGGCGGTCGGCCGGCGATTCGACCACGCACAGCTGGCTGCGCTCGCGGCTGCCGTTGGCACAGGTCGGGCACAGCTCGGTTTCGCTGAAATCGCGGCACTGCACGCAGTGGCCGATTCGCTCCACCGCCAATGCCAGTGTCTCGGCCAGACGCTGGCCACCTTCGCGCTCGCGCTCGAGCAGGTGATAGGCCATGCGCTGTGCAGTCTTCTGGCCGACGCCAGGCAGCACCCGCAATGCGTCGATCAATTGTTCAAGCAGGGGTGCGGACACGGCGGCATGCTTTCATGGCGTCGAGCACGCTCGACAGCTGTCTGTAGAGTCGAGCCATGCTCGACCGAGGGTTGGAGCGGGCACCTGCAGCGGCAGGCGCCCCCTGGGAAATCAGAACGGCAGCTTCATGCCCGGCGGCAGCTGCATGCCGGCGGTGGCCGACCCCATCTTCGACTTCGACTCGGCATCGATCTTGTTCGAGGCATCATTGAAGGCGGCGGCGATCAGGTCTTCCAGCATCTCCGGGTCGCTGGTCAGCGACGGGTCGATGCGCACCTTGCGGCATTCCTTGGCACCGGTCAGGGTCACGCTGACCATGCCGCCGCCGGCGCTGCCGGTCACTTCGATCTTGGCGATTTCTTCCTGGGCCTTCTGCAGGTTTTCCTGCATTTTCTGGGCCTGCTGCATCAGTTGTGCGATGTTTCCGCGCATGGTGTCTTACTCGTCAAAAGAACGGATGGAATCGGAAACAACCCGGGCACCGTGCTGTTGGATCAGCACCTGCACTTCCGGGTCGTCCATGAAAACGGCCTCTGCCACCTGCTGCCGCTCACTACGCTGGCGGTCGGCACGCTGGTGCAGGGTCTCGGCCGGAACGTGTTCGGTTTCCACGGTCTCGACCACGATCTTCGGCGCCTGGCCGAGGGCCTTCTCCAGCATCTCGCCCAGGGCGGCCAGCGCGCGCTCCGAGCGCAGGTATTCAAATCCGGGCGAAAGGCCCAGTTTCAAGGTCCCGTGCTGGCAACTGATGAAGGCAGCGTTGGCGGCCAGCTGCCGCGACGGGCCGCTCAGGCCACTGTTGGCGACCAGATCCAGCCAGTCCTCGGCGCTGGCCAGGTCGCTGACACCTTCCAGCGGCGCGTTCTCCTGCACTGGCGCCGGCTCGACCGGCGCGATGGCAATGCCTTCCGTGCGGAACGGGCGTGCGGGCGGTGCAGGCTCGCTGGGAGCCGCGACGGGAGCCGGCGGCTCATGCCAGGGCGCCACCATGGCAGCTTCCGGCCCAGCCATCTCGGCCGCCAGCGCCTCGTCACGTGCCTCGGCTTCGTCGGTGGCCCACGGCGGCAGGTCGTCGCCCGCTTCTGTTTCAACGGACGGCGGCGCCGCTGCTTCGGCCTTCACCGGCGGCGGTGACACCGGCTCTTCCACCGGAACCGGCTCGGGCTCCGGCGTCGGGTCCGGTTCGGGTTGCGGGGCCGGGTCCGGTTCGGGTTCAGGTTCGCGCGGCGCGGCCTGCACCGGAGCGGCCACCTGCGCCACCAAGGCCGGGCTTGCCGAAGCGGCGGCAGTCGCCGGCGTCGCTTCGTGGGTACCCGCACCGGTGCCACCACCGGCAGCATTGCCACCCGGCGCATTGCCTGCCCCCTCCACCGACTTCGGCACCGGCGGGACCGCCGCGGCCGGGCGGAACGCCAGCATGCGCAGCACGGCCATCTCGAAGCCCGCGCGCGGGCTCGGCGCCATCGGCAGGTCACGACGGCCGTTCAAGGCCATCTGGTACCAGAGCTGCACCACTTCCGGGCGCAGGCGCTCGGCGAATGCGGCGGCATCCAGGCCTTCGGCAACGGCCGCACCCGGTACCAGCTGCTGCACCTGGATGCGGTGCAGGCCTTCGGCCAGCGCTTCCAGCACGCCACTCCAGTCCGGCGAGAATTCGGCCAGCGCGGCCACCACCTGCAGCAGGCGCGGGCCATCGCCGTCAGCCAGCGCATCGAGCATCGCCGCCACCTGGGTGCGGTCGACCGTGCCCAGCATGGTACGCACCACGTCCTCGCGCAGCGCGCCGCCGGCATAGGCAATCGCCTGGTCCAGCAGCGACAGGCCATCCCGCAGGCTGCCATCAGCGGCCTTGGCCAGCTGCACGATGGCACTGCCGTCGGCCTCGATCTCCTCGGCCGCCAGGATGCGGGTCATCTGGCCCTGGATCTGGTCCTCGTCCAGGCGCTTGAGGTTGAACTGCAGGCAGCGGCTGAGCACGGTGACCGGCAGCTTCTGCGGATCGGTGGTGGCCAGCAGGAACTTCACGTGCTCCGGCGGCTCTTCCAGCGTCTTCAGCAGCGCGTTGAACGCCGCCTTGGACAGCATGTGCACTTCGTCGATCAGGTAGACCTTGTACTTGCCACGCGAAGGCATGTACTGCGCGTTCTCGATCACCTCGCGCACGTCGTCCACGCCGGTGTTGGACGCGGCGTCGATTTCCAGCAGGTCGATGTAGCGGCCGGCGTCGATATCCAGGCAGGCTGCACACTGGCCGCATGGATCGGCACTGGTGCCCTGTTCGCAGTTCAGCGACTTGGCGAAGATGCGCGCGATGGTGGTCTTGCCCACGCCGCGGGTGCCGGTGAACAGGAACGCATGGTGGACCCGGCCGCTGTCGAGCGCGTTGCTGAGCGCACGGACCACGTGTTCCTGGCCCACCAGCTCGGCAAAACGCTTTGGACGCCACTTGCGGGCAAGGACGAGATAGGACATCAGGCCACCGTTTTCCATCGGATGTTCCATTGTGCCATGCCTGTCCAGCCCCCCTCGCCTCCGGCACATCTTTCGCGGGTTCCTGGCCGGGGTGCTTGTGAAGTGCCGCGCAGCCCGCTAGAATCTGCGCCCCTGCTGAGGCGTTTGCCGATGGCAGGGATCCGGAGAGGTGTCCGAGTGGTTGAAGGAGCACGCCTGGAAAGTGTGTAAGCGTCTAAACCGCGCTTCGGGGGTTCGAATCCCCCTCTCTCCGCCATATTAAAGATTAAGCCCCTGATTTCAGGGGCTTTTTCTTTTCCATTGGGCAGCATCCCAACATCTATCCCAACACGGGCAGAAGCGCGCTTCGGGTAGCCTGTGCTTTAGGGACTGCAAAATCTACCGGCGTTACGAGCTCACTTAAAGCCCGGCATCCACGATGAAAACGGCCTTCGCCCTGCTCAACCCAGCCTGAGCATTCCCATTGTCTAGGTCAGACCTCGAAGAGGCATTGCGGATAGCGTCAGCGTAAGCCAGTGACGCGATATAGACCTCTTTAGCGGCGGCTTTCTCGCCTTCTTTCGGTTGCGACGCTACGTAAGCATCGTAGGCAACTTTGACCCGCTCACTACCTGTCGAAGCACAATCAAGAACTCGGCCTGTACCACTTGGCGCAAACGAGCCATACATCTGATTGTTCATCTCACCCTCTCCAATCAGTCGCGAACAGCTATAGAAGGCACCATTGACCTCCTGCAAAAACGCCAGGGCCGGGGGCCTATCATCCGCCAGAGCTAGAGATGGCGGCGAAAACACTACGATTGCGACTGCTAGATTTTTAATACCCATATATTTCCTAGAGGCCTTTCGTTACATGTTATTCCCTAAGACCGAATGGCCCAAGTTCCATGTCTTGAGCCCTTCTAGCCCCTCCCTTGGAGGAGGCTCATGGTTTGCAATGATCGAAGCAAATAGAAGACCCGAAGGTTTGATGCGCCGCCCGCCCTGCTCAGGAGCGACTAGGCGTGTCAGGGGGGAGAACGGGGTCAGCACGCTGAATGTCTAGGTTTCCGTTCATGTCTATCGACAGTCTAAAGAACTTTTTCTCGCCGTTCCGGAAGGTGGTTTCGCGCTGGGTCCAATGCTCTTTGCTCAGCGCACACAATCCGCGACCGCTCGGGTCGCCCCCCCCCACACGAAGCACCAGCTCACCGACAGGGACAGTGAATCTAGCAGTTTCAGAGTTATCAATCCGGGCGGCAAGCTCTTCGTTTACGAAGAAGCCGGCGTAACAGCCGGAACCAAGATAGCCCTTGTCTCGGGTCAACACCAAAGTTCCACTTGGCCCATCTACAAGGGACAGAAAGCCCAATAGCCTATCCGCTGGGACGGGGCGAGCCTTAGAGTGGTCAGCCGGAGTGGTTGCGCATCCAGCCAGCGTAAGTGAAACGAAGAGCATTCCTGCGCGCGCTTTCGTACGATTTCCCTGTCCCTCTTAGCTCGGCCCGGTTGGCTTAGAGGGCACTCTAGTCATAGGGCCATGGGCTGTACACCCCCCCTTTTTCTTCGCCAGAGCCCAAGCTACGGCCTGCAGCCTAGTGATGCAGGTACAATCTGGCTAATTGCTAGGAGGATGCAAGAATGGCCTTAGTAACTTGTCACGAATGTGGGCACAACGTCAGCACTACTGCAAAGGCATGCCCTTCATGTGGCGCAGCCCCGCCGCCGACGCCCGTGCCGCATGTGCGGCCTCCCTTGCTCACTGGCGCGGGGTGGGCAATCCTAATTTTTGGTTTGGGCGCGGGGTTGTTGGTTTTACTTCTCCTGATTGCAGCAATGCGGGGGCCGTCACCTAAGGCTAAAGAAAAGGGCCAGGAGCGGGCCGCAATCGATCTGTGTTGGAAAGACTACGAGCGAAGGTCTCTTGATCCATCCACCAAGAGATTCGTAGCTAGCGCATGTGAGCTTATGGAAAAGCGATTCCGGGAGAAGCATGGGGTGGAGCCATAAGAGAGGGGGGATTCGGTCTTGATTTGTACTCGATGACTGCGCCCCTTTAGGGGCTGAACAAATTAAGCGTCCGTCTAGTTTTATGGTTGCGCGAAATAGTCGCAGCGCCCCGCTGCTGAGCGCTGACTCAGCCCTGTGAGCAGCGCATGGAATGGCAGCAGTATCTGTGTAGCTGTGATGGCTACGCAAAGCTCATTTAAAGCACCCTTTCGGTAGTCGGATTGGCTACCAAAAGGGCGATTCGTTCTCACTAAGCCTCATCACTGTAGCGAACACAACTACAGAGCCTGTGCACAATGATTACCGGTGTTTTTTAGATCGGCAGGTGCAGGCGTCCAGCGGAGATATGCCTTATTTGGGTTGGCCCCAGGTGCACAGGTAGCTTCATTTGTGAGGCGATAGCTTGTGGCGTGGCGCGTCTTTTGTTGGAAGCCGCCCGGGGTTTCCACAGTAATCCAGCCACGTTGGATAAGATCGGAGAATGCGCGTTGTGCGCGTCTCTGCCCAATATTCAGGCGAGCCATTGCTTCTCTAATAGAAAGAAATACAACGTTCCCGTTCGAGGGTCTATACAGACCTCTGAGCGCAACGAGCAATGCGCGAGCGTCGGGAGACATTGTCGTCCAAGCGAGGCATCGCTCCTCGTACCAGTAGATTCGTACATGCGCATCTGCTTTCCTGGATCTTCTTTTCATCGTTCAAGAGACCCCTTGGGCGAGGGGAGGTGGTACTGGACGACGCGGGCCATCGTTTGATGACGCGTAGTTACATTTATCCACGTTGAGAGGATGGGCCATCCCATCCGTCGGAGCTCGTGAACATCTGCGGCAAGTCGTGACGATCCAAATTCGCGCCAAGCGTCGGCACTTGTGAGGTTTCTGCCAAGCATTAGCGCGTCCAGAACCTTGGCTCTCGCCGAGCCGGTTGCTGGGTAGGTAGTAATTGAATTATCATTCGATTTCTCGCTAAAGCTGTAACCTCTTGCGAAACCCGGTCCGCCAGCCGGGTTTCGTTTTTTTTGACCTCCAGAGAGCGCTTCTGCCTTAGGCAACGTGCGCGGGATTTGGTTAGTCGAATAGATGCTCAGATTGGAGTCGGCTCCGCTTGGCACCTCAACGCCTGTCTCCTTTTGAATTGCCGTAATCTTGTCGTGCCAGAGGTTTGGATCATCGAAATTAATCACTTCAGACCTCCCTGCGTCTGCGCATCCAGCCAGCTACGAACGTCGCCCCAACGCCAGCACGTAATTCGGCCGGGAAGGCGATGGGGACGCGGGAATTGCCCTTCTTTTATCCGTCGCCAGCACGTCGCTTGGGAATAGGGGATGACGGGAAGTAGGTCCCGAATTCGCAACATCGCGTCATCTGGCAGCGAGGGGAAATGAATAGCTGATTTCATATGTGCCCTTAGGCGAGGAGATGAGGCTATTAAAGCCAAGCACCGTCCCCGCAACTGGACACAAAATGTGCGATTTTCTAGAGACTTGGGTAGATGGGGTGCAGGCCGTCGAGTACGCCTGAACGTCCATTCGCGATTACTTGGTCAAAGACAAACCAGTACTTGGGGTACGTTTTTGCCCAGACGCGTCTTAACGTCCTTTCATCTCTATTGCCTTGAGCCTTACCCAGCCGTTGCAACCTCTCGAGAACCAAGCGACAAGCCTTGCCTGGCCGTCTGATATCGCCGTTCAGTGCCCCTAGCTGATCCGCGACCAAGATGCATATGCGGTAATCTTGATCGTCTAAGAACTGCGAAGTTATAACTCCTCGGCGGGGCCGCTTAGCTCTCTCTGCAAAGCTGATGAGAAGCGCCTTAGCCACCTCAGTACCCAGCCCATAGTCAATGAAGTGATCTAGGAGCGGGTCCAATAGGCGGTGATTCCGGTAGACGCTCACAAGGTAGTGCTCAGCAACCTCCCGCCCGCAGTGACTCTGTCCGGACGAGCATCGCCAGCAAGGCCGACCGTCTGATCTCGTGCCGTTGTGGCGATATGCCCTCTGGCTAGCGAGGACACCCTCAATGCCGGCCATGTCATCCTTGTTGATGCGGGTTCGAGGTCGTCCCTTTCCCTCCCTGCGCGCTCTCTTTGCTAAGGTGGCAACCAGCTCTCGGGCCTCCTTGGTGGCTAGGCCGTAAGCTCTCATCTGATTTAGCAATGGCCCTGACTCTCCGTACGCTTCGTACACAAAGCGAACGCGGATCTCCTGCGCGCCACGGCCAACCACACTTTCACATTGTGAGCATACAAACGACGACGATCCGCGACTTCCCCCTGCGGCGAGTTCGTCTACCTCACTCACCCGCCTGCGCTCCACGCCGAGTGCTGGGGAACCTAAGCACAGTGCTTTCAGACTTAGCGGAGTCTATAAAATTGGCCCAGTCTTCCATTAATCCCGTCCGTTTTACGAATAGATCCCCCCGGCGGTATGCTGCCTCAACCTTGTTGCTGATTGCATGGGCCAGTGCCATCTCTGCTACGTCGCGAGGATAGTTGGTTCGTTCGCTGCACCAGTCGCGGAATGTAGAGCGAAAGCCATGCGGCACAGCGTCAACCTGCATCCTGCGCATTACGGCGGAGATGGTCATATCCGACAACCTGCCCCCCCTTGGGGCGGGAAAGACAAGCTCAGTGCCTCCCATGCGCGGCAACCCCTTGAGAATAGCTACTGCGCGCGCGCTGAGCGGGACGCGATGTTCTTTGCCAGCTTTCATGCGCTCCGCTGGAACGGTCCACACAGCGGCATCTAGGTCAACTTCCTGCCATGTAGCCCCGCGAACCTCACCGGACCGAGTGGCGGTCAAAATCAGGAACTCCAGCGCGCGCGCCGCCATGCCTTGCTGCAAGCGGAGCGAAGCTACAAAGGTGTGCATCTCATCAATTGGTAGCGCCTTGTAATGGCTCACCTTTGCAACCTTGCTTGGCTTCGCCAGGACAGCGTCTAGGTTCCCCTTCCAACGCGCGGGATTGTCGCCTTTGCGGTAGCCCGAGGCGGTCGCCCAAGCCAGCACTGCTTCCAGCCGAGCGCGTAGGCGTGTCGCCGACTCGCATTTAACCGTCCAGATAGGGACCAGCACTTCCAGCAAATGAGAAAGCTCGATTTGGTCTACAGGAGTCTTCCCGATGACGGGATAGGCATCGGCGGCAAGGGTGCTGGTCCACTGGGCGGCATGCTTGGCAGACTTCCATTCCGGACGCTTCGCAGCAATGGTTTGCTCGGCACACCATTGGAAGGTCGGAATGGCCTTGTACGCCATTCTGCGCGCTTGCTTGTCCGCTACAGGGTCAGAGCCACTTGCTACAGCCTCGCGGACCTTGCGGGCCGCTTTGCGTACGTCTGCGAGGGTTACGGCAGGGTAGCCGCCCAAACCCATGTCACGGCGGTGGCCGTTGATCACGATGCGCAGAATCCAGCTCTTTGCTCCCTTGGGAGTCGCGCGCAAATAAAGCCCGGTAACAGTGCCCTCCGGATGGAAGCCCGGCTCTAGCTCAGGAATCTGAATGGCTGTCAGCCCGTCGGCAGCTTTCTTTGGCATGGCAGTCCCAACATCTGTCCCAACATCAGATGATGCCATAGGATGCTACCAAGTGACGCCTTATGATGCGATGAAAGCCCTACTGTACTTGGCCACAATGCTCGTTTGAGTCGATGTGATGCAATGTGAATCATGGCGGAGGCTGCCCCTCTCTCCGCCAGACAAACGCAAAAGGGCCGCCCACAGGGTGGCCCTTTTGCGTTTGTCTGGCGGATGGGATGGGTGGTGAGAAGCCCCGCCGGGGTTCGACGGTTCTGCAGGAGCAGAACCGGACAGCCGCAGGCTGGTCCCGGGGCGCAACGCGCATCGGGATCGGGATCGGGTGCAGGGATGCACCCGACAATCCCCCTCTCTCCGCCAGATAAATGAAGAAGCCGCCCACTGGGCGGCTTTTTTATTTGGCTGGCGGGAAGCGCGGCAGGTACTACCGAACTGAACAGGCCCTGCCGCCAGGGGCAGGTCCAACGGTTCGCCCGCCGACAGCGCGCGATCCGCTGCGAGTCACCTGCGCCGGAGCAGTCCCCGCACGCAGACGCCGACGAACGCCAGCCCCAGCAGCATCCACACGACCGTCATTCCCCACAGCGCACCGAACGTATCCAGGACCGGCTCCAGGCGCGGTTGCGCCGGATCGTACAGCACGCGTACCGGCTGTCCAGGCTCATAGCCGAAGATCATGCCACCCTGCGGGTAAGAGACGTGTTGGCCGGTCGCGGTGGTGAACGCAATCTGCGGATGTGATCCGCCCGCGTTCAGGCGCTCGACCTGGCCATCGACGGCCTGCGCGATCTGCAGGAACTCAAGGCGATGCGTCACTTCGAAGGCGGCCACGGCAAGGATCAACAGCCCCACCGCGCCAAACAGCAGACCGCGCATGACCTGGGCAGTCCGGGAAAGAGAAGGGTCGGGCATCGCTGGGCAGCTCCGTTGCAGGCAGGAAGACGAATGGGGCCGGCGGATCCTGCCGCGCGGTCAGTCCCACGTGTCGAAAGCATAGCCCAAGAGCCGCCGCGCCCCGCTGCATGCCATCGCGGCCGCATGCGCCTCGCCACTGACGCACCCGCCTGGTGCAGGCGCCTGTGTTCCGCACAGTCATTCGAGGTGGGCGAAATCATCCGTGAGAAGATCGACTCCGCTCCATGTACCTTGGAGCACTTCGGCGGCTCCTGCGGCCTCGTCGCGCGATACCCCCTTGAGAAGGACAACGTCTGGACGGTTGAAATGCGCCCGGGCAACGCCAAGGCATTTTCCATGAACCTCCGCCTCTACCGCCCCGCCGATGCCAGCGCCTGCCTGTCGATTTTCGACAGCAACGTGCCCACCTACTTCGCGCCCGAAGAGCGCAGCGACTTTGAGCGCTTCCTGCAAGAACAGGCCATGGACTGTGCATTCCAGGTCATCGAGCGAAATGGCAGCATCGTGGCGTGCGGCGGCCTGTCGCGACGCGGCGACGGCAGTGCCGGTTTCTGCTGGGGCATGGTACAGCGCGCGCTGCACCGGCATGGACTGGGCCGGGAACTGGCGCTGGCACGCCTGCGCCAGGCCGAAGCGGATCCCTCGATCAAGCGCATCACGCTCAGCACCAGCCAGCACACCCAGGGCTTCTATGCTGGCCTGGGCTTCCAGGTGACGCGGATCGTTTCCAATGGCCACGGCGCCGGGATCGATGCCGTGGAGATGGAGCGGAGGGTCTAGCCCTCCGCACCGCCCTGGATCCACGCAGGCGTGGATCCAACGTCGCCCCACTCTCCTCAGAAGCCCACACGCAGGTTGATCTGCCCGCCCACGTCGCGGCGGCCATCGCCGTGCTGGCCCTGCACGAACATCGACAGCTGGCTGTTGCGGCCGAGGCCCACCGCCACGCCCACCTGACTGACCAGCGCATTGCGTGCCATCACCGCGCTGTAGACGTCGAAGGCATTGCCGCCCACCGCGAAGCGGTTGCGGCTGGCCACATCGGTATCACCCGATGCATGCTGCCAGCCCAGGCCAACCGTCAGCTGCGCCGGGAAGCGCTCGCCGCTGCCCACATCCCAACGGCCGCGCACGCCCACGGTGCTGACATTGAGCGTGTCCTTGCCGCCTTCCAGCACCAGCGCAGCCGTGCCGCCCTGCTCCACCGCACGATCACTGTCGACCCAGTGCCTGGTGAACTGCACATACGGCTGCAGTTGGGTCCTGCCATGGGTCCAGGTCCAGCTGCCCTCCACCTGCGCGATGGTCACATCCGAGTCCTGGCGGCTGTACAGGGTCTGGCCCAGCAGCGGCACCTCACGCGTGGTACGCGTGCGGTAGTCACCGCGCGATACGCTGCCACCGACCGCAAAGCCGTTGTTCCACTGGCCCTGCGCATACAGGCCGAACGTGTTGCCGCGCAGGCGGGCCCGCGAGCTGCGATCGTACAGGCGGGTATCCAGCCGCTCGTTGCCTGCGGCCGCACCCAGCACCACGTGTTCGCCCAGCTGCCAGTCCACGCCCGCCATCAGTGCATTGCGGTTGGAGCGGATGTCATCGCCGTTGCCGTCACCGTCCTGGCGGAACACCTTGCCGCTGCCGGCCAGCCAGGCCGAGGCACGCTCGCCACGCACGGTCGGCAGTTCGCTGCCGAGACGCTGGCGGATGCCCTCTTCCAGGTAGTTGTCGTACAGCAGCACCGCACGGCTGGCCGCATGTACCTCGCCGGACAACTGGTCGAACGCCGCACGCGCGGTACCCGCGTCATACATCAGCAGCGTGTTGTACAGGCCCAGTGCCGGACCACTCTGCGGCAGGCTGTCCAGCGCTGCAGCGGTGTTGTACTGGTTGCGCGTCTTCGCCGCCGTGGTGAATGCCGCGGTCTGCGCCACGTCGATCTGCAGGTTGGCCGTGTTGGCGGTATAGACCGGAGTAACCGAAAGGAACGCCGAAGTGCTTCTCCCTGCCGCGAACTGCCCACTCACGCCACCGCCCGCATTGACCACCGTGTACTGCTGGCCCTGCTGGTAGCTGGTACTCGGCGAAATCGTGTTCACCTGCACGGTACTGCCACCCACGTTGGCGCTGCCGCCCACCTGCACCGTGTCGCTGCCGCTGGCACCCAGATCGACGCCCAGCGTGCTGCCCGGCGACAACGTCAGGTTGCCGCCCACCGTGATCGTGCCGGTGCCATTGCCTGCACCACTGCCGTTGCCCGGGCCATTGCCCGGCGACAGCACGCCGCCGCTGGACACCGTCACGCCGCCACCCGTGCCACCGATGGTCCCGGTACCGGACAGCGTGGTACCGCTGCCGATGGTCCACTGGCCACCGATGTTGCCGGTGACATTCAGGCCACCACCGGTGACCTGGCCGGTGCCGCTGAAGCCGCCGCTGTTGCCGCCCAGGTTCAGGCCGCCCGGGCCTGCCTGCACGATGCTGCCACCACCGCTGATGGTGCCGCCCAGCGTGGTGGTGCCGCCGGTGTTGATGACCAGGCCACCGTTGTTGGTGATATTGCCGGTGATCGAGCCGCTGGCGCCGCCATTGCCGACCTGCACGGTGCCGCCGGCATTGATGGTGGTGCCGCCGGTGTAGGTGTTGTTGCCGGTCAGGGTGACCGTTCCGGTGCCGGCCTGGGTCAGGCCACCACTGCCGCTGATGGTGCCTCCGACGGTGGTGTTGCCGCCCACGTTGAACACCAGGCTGCCGTTGTTGCTGACGTTGCCGGCGATCGCACCGCTGGCGCCGCCATTGCCAACCTGCAACGTGCCGCCGGTATTGATGGTGGTGCCACCGGTATAGGTGTTGTTGCCGCCCAGGATCAACGTGCCGCTGCCGGCCTGGGTCAGGCCACCGCTGCCGCTGATGGCGCCACCGACCGTGGTATTGCCGGCCACGTTGAACACCAGGTTGCCGTTGTTGGTGACGTTGCCAATGATTGAGCCGGTCGCGCCGCCATTGCCCAGCTGCAGCGTGCCGCCGGCGTTGATGGTGGTACCCCCGGTGTAGGTGTTGGTGCCGGTCAGCACCAGCGACCCACTGCCCGCCTGGGTCAGGCCACCCGTACCGCTGATGGTGCCGCCCAGCTGCGTGTTGCCGGCCACGTTGGAGATCAACGCGCCATTGTTGGTGATGTCTCCAGCGATGGCGCCGGTTGCCCCGCCGTTGCCGACCTGCAGCGTACCGCCGGTATTGATCGTGGTGCCACCGGTATAGGTGTTGTTGCCGACCAGGGTCAGCACGCCGCTGCCGGCCTGGGTCAGGCCACCGCTGCCGCTGATCGCGCCACCGACCGTGGTGTTGCCGCCCACGTTGAATACCAGGCTGCCGTTGTTGGCAACGTTGCCGGTGATCGCACCGGTCGCACCGCCATTGCCCACCTGCAGGGTGCCACCGGCATTGATGGTGGTGCCGCCGGTATAGGTGTTGTTGCCGGTCAGCACCAGCGTGCCGCTGCCGGCCTGGGTCAAGCCGCCACTGCCGCTGATGGTGCCACCGAGCGTGGTGTTGCCGGCCACGTTGGACACCAGCGCGCCGTTGTTGGTGATGTCGCCGACGATCGCACCGGTCGCACCACCGTTGCCGATCTGCAGCGTGCCGCCGGCATTGATGGTGGTCCCTCCGGTGTAGGTGTTGTTGCCGGTCAGCACCAGCGTGCCGCTGCCGGCCTGGGTCAGACCGCCATTGCCACTGACCACCGCACCCACGGTTGCCGTGGTGCCGAGGTTGTAGACCAGGCTGCCATTGTTGGTGATGTCGCCCAGCACCGAACCGGTGCTGCCACCGTTGCCGATCTGCAGGGTGCTGCCACCGTTGATGGTGGTACCGCCGGTATAGGTGTTGTCGCCGCTCAGGGTCAGCGTACCGGTACCTCCCTGCACCAGGCCGCCGGTGCCACTGAGGACGCCAGCGAACACGGTGCTGGCGTTGTTGCCGCCGGTAGTCAGCGTTGCGCCTCCCAGCGCCACCGTGCTGCCGGCCACACCGGCCAGGCCGCCGATGGTCTGGTTGCCACCGGCGCTGATATCCAGTGTGCCAGCACCGGCCAGGTTGACCGTGCTGGCGCCGGACAGGCTGCCGCCGGCTGCTACCGCCAGCGTCCCGCTGTTGATGGTGGTGGTGCCGGTATAGCTGCTGGCACCGCCCAGGGTGACCGTCGCCGCGCCATCCTTCAGCAGGCCACCGGCACCGCTGATCGGTCCGTTCAAGGTCAGCGCGTTGCTGCCGGCCAGAGTCAGCGTGCCGCTGGCCAGCTGCACGGTGTTGGCCAGAGTCAGCGCACTGGTGCCATCCAGGCTGGCGTTGCCGCCTACGGTCAGCGCGCCGATGCCCAGCGAACCGCCGTTGCCCAGCAGCAGGCCACCGGCATTGAGGGTCACGCCGCCCGTGAAGACGTTGACGCCAGTCAAGCCCTGGATGCCTGCGCCGTTCTTTACCAGGCCACCGGCCCCTCCGATGGTGCCGGCGAACGTGGTATTGCCCACGCCATTGAGGGTCAGCGTGCTGCCGCCCAGCGCCACTGTCGAACCCGCCACGCCTGCCAGCGAACCGATCGCCTGCGCACCACCCGCGCTGATGTCAAAGGCGGTACCGGCATTGGCCAGGTTCACCGCACCAGTCGCCGCGAGGCTGCCGCCGGCACCGATCGCCAGCGTGCCGGCGTTGATGGTGGTGCCACCGGTGAAGGTGTTGGTACCGGTCAGCGTCTGCGTTCCCGCACCTTCCTTGATCAGGCCACCGGAGCCGGCCACCGAACCACTGAAGGTGCCATTGGCAGGGCCTCCGATCGTCAGCGTGTTGGCGCCCAGATTCACTGTACCGCTGCCGATCAGGGTACCGAACTGCTGCGTGCCGCTGCCTGCTGACAGATCGAAGGTCGCCCCCGTGGCCAGGTTGACGGTGCCTGAGGAGGCCAGGCTGGCGCCAGCACCCAGTGCCAGAGTGCCGGCGTTGATGAAAGTACCGCCGGTATAGGTGTTGGCACCATTCAAGGTCAGCGTCGCGGCACCCTCCTTGGTCAGTGAGCCGGTACCACTGAGGATGCCGTTGAGGGTGAGGTTGTTGCTCCCGAGGACGGTCAACGCGTTGTTGAGGGTGAAGTTGTTGGCGAGGGTGACCGCCGTGTTCGAATCGAGCGTCGCAGCGCCTCCGACCGTCACCGCACCGGTGCCCAACGCAGCATTGTTGCCGACCACCAGGCCACCGGCGTTGAGCGCTACGCCGCCGCTGAAGGTGCTGGCGCCGTTGAGCGTCTGCACGCCTGCGCCGTTCTTGACCAGGCCGCCGTTGCCACTGATCGCACCGCTGAAGGTGCTGTCCACGGTGCCGCCCAGGGTCAGCGTGCTGCCGCCCAGCGCCACCGTACTGCCGGCGACGCCGGCCAGCGAACCGATGGCCTGGTTGCCCGCCGAAATGTCGAACGTGCCGGCACCGGCCAGGTTCACTGCGCCGGCCGCGGCGAGGCTGCCACCAGCGCCGATCGCCAGCGTGCCGCTGTTGATGGTGGTGCCACCGGTGTAGGTGTTGGCGCCGCTCAGGGTCACCGTGGCCGCACCGTCCTTGATCAGCCCGCCCGTGCCGGAGATCACGCCGCCCAGGGTCAGCGCCTGGCTGCCGAGCAGATCGAGGTTGGCACCCGATGCGAGGTTGATGTTGTTGGCCAGGCTGACGCCGGTGGATGCATCCAGCGTCGCGTTGCTTCCCACCGTCAGCGCACCGCTGCCGAGCGCAGCGTTGTTGCCGACCACCAATGCGCCGCCATTGAGCGCGACGCCACCGCTGAACAGGTTGGCACCGCCCAGCGTGAGGCTGCCGGCGCCATTCTTGACCAGGCCGCCGGTGCCGGAGATCGCGCCATCGAAGATGCTGTTGCCAACGCCGCCCAGGGTCAGTGTCTGTGCCCCCAGGCTCACCGTCGAACCCGCCACGCCGTTCAACGCCCCGATGGTCTGGTTGGCGCCGGCAGTGGAGATATCGAAGCCTGTGCCTGCCGCAGTGAGCGTCACCGCACCGGTCGCGGCCAGACTGCCGCCGGGGCCGATCGCCAGGGTACCGGCGTTGATGAACGTGCCGCCGGTGTAGGTGTTGGCACCGGTCAGCGTCTCGATGCCGGCACCGACCTTGGTCAGGCCACCGGTGCCTGCGATCGAGCCACTGAAGGTGCCATCGGTGGCGCCGCCCACTTCGATCGAGTTGGCACCGAGGTTCACCGTACCGTTGCCGACCAGCGTGCCGAACTGCTGCGTGCCACTGCCGGCCGACAGGTCCAGCGTGGCGCCGGTGGCAAGATTGACGGTACCGCTCGCGGCCAGGCTGGCACCGGCCCCCAGCGCCAGCGTGCCGGCGTTGATGTTGGTGCCACCGGTGTAGGTGTTGATGCCGTTCAGGGTCAGCGTCGCGCTGCCATTCTTGGTGAGGCTGCCGGTACCGGAAAGGACGCCGTTGAGCGTCAGTGCATTGGTCCCGATTACGGTCAGCCCGGCGTTGAGCGCGATGTTGTTGGCCAGCGTTGCCAGACCGGTGGTATCCAGCGTGGCAGCACCACCGACGGTCAATGCGCCCGTGCCCAGCGCTGCGTCATTGCCGAGCACCAGTCCGCCTGCATTGAGCGTCACGCCACCACCGAAGGTATTGGCGCCGGACAAGGTCTGTACGCCCGCGCCCACCTTGACCAGGCCACCACCGCCGCTGATCACGCCATCGAACGCGGCGTTGCCAGCGGTACCGAAGGTGAGCGAATTGCCGCCCAGCGTCAGCGTGCTTCCCCCCGCTCCGTTGAGTGCACCGATGGTCTGGTTGCTGCCGGCGCCGGAGATATCGAAGCCAGCGCCTGCGCCCAGCGTGACATCACCGACTGCGGCGAGACTGCCACCCGTACCCAACGCGAGCGTGCCGGCGTTGATGGTGGTACCGCCGGTGTAGGTGTTGGCACCGGACAGCGTCAGCGTGGTGCCGCCATTCTTGATCAGGCTGCCATTGCCGCCGACCACGCCGGACAGCGTCAGCGCATTGCTGCCGGGCAGCGTGAGTGCGACGCCCGAGCCCAGCGTGACCGCATTTCCCAGCGTCACTGCAGTACCTGCATCCAGCGTGGTGCTGGCATTGACCGCCAGCGCACCGGTACCGAGCGCACCATTCGCGCCGACCACCAGGCCACCACCGTTCAAGGTCAGGCCGCCACCGAAGGTATTGGTGTTGTTGAGGGTCAGCAGGCCCGCACCATTCTTGACCAGGCTGCCGTTGCCGCTCAGCACGCCTCCGAATGCAACGTCACTGGTTCCGCCCAGGGTGAGCTGGGTGCCGGCACCGAAGTTCACCGCGTTGGCCAGATTCAATGCCACCGTGCTGTCCAGCGTGGTGGTGCCGCCAATACCCAGCGCACCGGTACCAAGCGCACCTGCATCGCCCAGTACCAACCCACCCGCATTGAGCGCAAGGCCACCACTGAACGTGTTTGCACCGGACAGCGTCTGCACGCCCGTGCCGGTCTTGACCAGGCCACCGGTACCACCGATCACACCGGCAAAGCTTCCATTGCTGGCACCGCCAAAGGTCAGCGACTGCGCGCCCAGCGCCAGCTGGCTGCCCGCCACGCCATTCAACGCGCCGATGGTCTGTGCCACACCGGCTGCGGAGATGTCCAGTGTCGCGCCCGCAACGGCAAGATTCACCGCACCGGCTGCGGCGAGACTGCCGCCTGCGCCCAGCGCCAGCGTGCCGGCGTTGATGGTGGTGCCTCCGTTGTAGGTATTGGCGCCCGACAACGTCAACCGCGCCGTGCCGTCCTTGATCAGCCCACCGGCACCGAATACCGGACCGGCCAGCGTCAGGTCATTGCTGCCCAGCACGGAAAGGTTGGCACCGGCAGCGAGACCGAGGGTGTTGCCCACCGAAAGCGCCGCAGTGGCCTCCAGCGAAGCGTTGCCGCCCACGTCCAGCTGGCCGGTACCCAGCGCCTGCGCATTGCCCAGCTGCAGCAGGCCCGCGTTGAGGCCGACGCCCCCGCTGAACGTATTGGCGCCGTTCAACGCCAGCGTCGCCGTACCGTTCTTGACCAGGCTGCCAGTACCACTGATGAGACCGCCCAGCGACACGTTCTGGCTGCCCAGCAGATCCAGCGCCGCGCCTGCCCCAAGGTTGAGGTCGTTGGCGAGGTTCAGCGCTACTGAACTGTCCAGCGTGGCATTGGCGCCCACCGACAGTGCACCGGTGCCCAGTGCGCCGGCGTTCCCCAGGAACACGCCGCCGCCGTTGACGGTCAGCCCACCACCGAAGCTGTTGGCGCCGTTGAGGGTCAACGTGGTGGCACCATTCTTGACCAGCCTGCCGGCACCGGACACCACGCCACCCAGCGTGATCGCCTGCGAGCCCGGCAGCGACAGCGCGGCACCCGCGCCCAGGGACACATTGTTGGCCAGGTTCAGCGGGGCGCCGCCATCGAGCGAGACGCTGCCGCCAATGCCCAATACTCCCGTACCGAGTGCGCCACTGTTGCCCAGCAGCAGACTGCCGGCGTTTGCGCTCAGTCCACCGCTGAAGGTGTTGGTACCGTTCAAGGTCAGTGTCGACGCGCCATTCTTGACCAGGCTGCCGGTGCCGGTGATGTTGCCGGCCAGGGCCAGGTTCTGGCTGCCCGGCAGGGTCAACGCCGCGCCGAGGTTGATCGCATTGCCCAGGTTCAGTGCAGCAGTGGCGTCCAGCGAACCGTTGCCACTGACGGTCAGCGCACCGCTTCCCAGCGCACCGGCGTTGCCCAGCACCAGGCCACCGGCGGCAAGATTCACCCCACCGCTGAAGGTGCTGGCGCTGGTCAGCGTCTGCACGCCGGTGCCCTGCTTGATCAGGCCACCGGTGCCGCCGATCACGCCGGCGAAGGTCCGGTTGGTGGCATCACCGAAGGTCAGCGTGCTGCTGCCCAGCGACAGGGTGCTGCCAGCCACGCCGGACAACGCACCGATGGTCTGGTTGCCACCCAGCGAGATATCCAGCGCGCTGCCAGCGCCGGCCAGGCTGACCGCGCCGGTCGCCGCCAGGCTGCCACCACTGGCCAATGACACCGTTCCGGCATTCACCGCCAGCCCACCGGTGAACGTGTTCGCGCCGCCCAGCGTCAGCGTGGAGGCGCCGTTCTTGACCAGGCTGCCGCTCCCGCCGATGACACCGCCCAGCGTCAGCGCATTCGAGCCCAGCACATCGAGCGAACCACCGGCGCCAAGCGTGATGCCATTGCCCACGGTGAGGCCGGCGCTGGCGTCGAGCGATACCGCACCGCCGACGTTCAGCGCCCCGGTTCCCAGTGCACCGCCGTTGCCCAGCACCAGGCTGCCGGCATTGAGCGCCAGACCGCCGCCGAACGTATTGGCGCCGTTGAGCGTCAGGGTTGCCGCGCCATTCTTGATCAGGCCACCAGCGCCACCGATCACGCCGTTGAATGTGAGCGCCTGGTTGCCCAGCAGATTCAGGCTGGCCCCGGCACCGAGGTTGACGGCATTGGTCAACGCCAACCCGGTCGTGCCATCCAGCGTGGCATTGCCGCCGACGGACAGCGTGCCGCTGCCCAACGCGGCCGCATTGCCCAGCAACAAGCCGCCGGCGTTGAGCGCAACACCGCCGCTGAGGTTGTTGACGCCGGACAGGGTCTGCACGCCGGTACCGAGCTTGATCAGGCCACCGGTGCCTGCGGCGAACGTGCCGCTGTAGCTGGTATTGCCCAGCCCACCCAGGGTCAGCGTGTGGCTGCCGAGATTGACCGAACCGCCGAGACCGGCCAGCGAGCCGATGGTCTGGTTGGTCGCCGCTGAAAGATCGAGGCTGGTACCAACGCCCAGCGTGATCGCACCGGTGGGCGACAGGCTGCCACCCGCGCCCAGCGCCAATGCGCCGCCGGCCAGGTTGAAGGCGCCGGTCAGCGAATTGGCGCCATTCAAGGTCAGCGTGCCCGCGCCGTTCTTGGTCACGTTGCCGGCACCGGAAATCGAGCCACTCAATGACAACGCATTGCTGCCCAGCAGGTTCAGCGAGCCCCCGCCATTGATCACCAGATTGTTGCCCAGGGTGAAGCCCGACGTCGTATCCAGTGAAGCGCTGCCACCCACGGTCAGGTTGCCGCTGCCCAGCGCGCCCGCATTGCCCAGCAGCAGACCGCCGGCATTGAGGTTGACGCCGCCGGAGAACAGGTTTGCGCCGCCGAGCGTGACGATGCCGGTGTTGTTGACCGTCAGCCCGCCAGTACCGGACAGCACGCCACCCAGGCTGAACGCATTGGTCCCGCCGAGGGAAAGGTTGCCGCCAAGGTTGAAGGCGTTGGTCAGGTTCAGACCGGCCGTGGAGGCGGCAATGGCACCGCCGTTGGCGGTGAACAGCCCTGTGCCGAAGGAACCGGCATTATTGAAATTGACCAGGCCATCGTTGAGCGTGGTCGTGCCCGCAGCCGCCCACGCACCCTGCAGGTTCCAGGTACCGCTGTTGACGGTGAGCCTCTGGAAGTTGATGTACTGGTTCCAGCCCAGCGTGGTTACCGCTCCGCCGGTACCGCTGCCCGGGCCGGTGGCGCTGTTCTGCAGCACCAGGCTGTTGTTGGACGCCGAGCCACCGTCGACGATGCCGGCCGCGGCCAGATTCACCGCAAGCGCGCCGACCTGCCCGGCCACGCCGATACCGGCGGTATTGACGCTGGAACCAGACACGGCGGTGAAGGTGTTGCCGGCGACCGAACTGCCCAGGTTCACACTGCCGTTGATGGTTCCCGCGTTGAGGAAGGTATTGCCGGCCCCCGCCGTGGCCGAACCCTGGAACCCTATGCGGCCGGTAATGATGCCGGTGTTGTTGAGAGTGGTCTGCGCACCACCGTAGCTTACGATCGATGCCGCATCGGCCGTGGTCAACAGGCCTGCACCAAAGATCGACATGTCCACATTACCGGCATTGACGATGTTGCTGACACCGCCGGAAGCGTTCTGCACCACCAGCGCCTGTCCGCCGAAACCGAGGATGGAGCCGATGTTGACCAGGCCTTTGATCGCCCCGCCTGCCTGATTGTTGACGCTGATGGTGTTTCCACCGACGGTATTGTTGCCCAGCACCATGCCCGACGCTGCCAGGCTCAGGCCACCGTTGATGGTGGGATCGACCGTGCCCTGGTTGTTCACGGTGATGCCGTTACCACTCAAATTCACTGCACTTCCGCCAACGATCGGCGGCACGCTGAGCTCGGCGCCGGTCTGGATATTCAGCGTCACGCCGTTGATGCTGTTGGTCAGCGAATTGGTATTGGAGCCGGTGGCACAGGTCACCGTCGTACCTGCGGTAGTGCAGGCCGCAAACGCCGATCCACTGGCCAGCGTGGCCGCCAGTGCCACCGCCAGCTGGTGCGCCCGCAATCGCGGCACCCGCCCTGCGCTGACCGCGCTTCCGCCGGGGTTCCGGGCGACCTCCGAAGCAACCTGCATTACCCCAAGGGCACGATTGAAAACCAGACGGTAAATGCGGTTCATCGGTAAATCTCCATGAAAAGACCGGATGGCACAGCTGGCAGGTTTTTTGGAGACAATGCGGCCCACCCCGGCTCCCGATGCGGAAACAAGGTTCGAAGGCATTAACTCCTGAAAATCTTCACATCTTCACGCCGTCGCACCCGGCGACAGGTGCGACAGCGTGTCCCTCAAGGCGAAAACTCCCCGGTTTCGCCCGACGAATGGCGGCACTGTGCGACCGTCCGTGCCAGTGGCATGTGAATCACGCTCGTTATTTTCATGACGTACGTCAAATAAAACGGGCGGACAAAATGGTCTTGCCGAAAATGCATATATCTGCTGGAAGCGGAGATTCCTTTCCCCGCCATAAGTAAATCATTCAGCTGCTCGAGAGTTTCATCAGCACCAGGCCGGAAACGATCAGCACCGCTGCACCGATCCGCATCGGGCTGACCTGCTCGCCGAGGAACACGATGCCAACCACGAACGCACCGACCGCGCCGATGCCGGTCCAGATCGTATAGGCGGTGCCCAGCGGCAGGCTGCGCATGGCCACCGCCAGCAACCAGAAGCTGGCGATCATGCCGACGATCGTGACCACGGTGGGGGTGAGCTTGGTGAAGCCTTCGGACTGCTTCATGGACACGGCCCAGACGATTTCCAGCAGGCCGGCGAACAACAGATAGATCCAGGCCATGACGGCCCTCCTCTTGGTAGGGCCAGGCCGTCCTGGTCTTTGATTCCCGATGTGGGGGAGGCCGTTCCTCCTGGCCGGCATTCTAGCAACGGCGGGTGGCCCGGGCCGCCATGGGCGGGAACGGGTTACAGCGGATTCAGCGCGTGAAGCTGGCGTCGATGCACCTGCCTGCGCTAGACTACGCGTCTGCCATCGGCCAGCCGATGCGCAGTCCGGCTGTGGTCTCTGGCGCATCGCGCGCTGCTTCCCCTGGTCCGTGAACTGGCTGCCCTCCGGGCGGCCGACGTCTCTATGGTGGCCCCGTCGGCCCCTCGCGACGCTAGGTCGAAAACCCCGCCAGGGCCGGAAGGCAGCAACGGTATCGATCGACGCGGGCGCCGAGGTCAGCCGGCGGGGCCATCGCCTTTTCCGGCGACGCCCCCCCCTGGCAGGTGCCAACCCTGGTTGGCGCCCTTCGCCGGACATGGCCCGGTCCTACCGTGCCTCGGGCGTGCCCTGGTGGAACAGCATGCGCCATCCATCCCCGTGCCGGCGCCACAGCGAGCTGCGCAGCACCCAGCCTTGCGGCTGGCCGTCGAGGTAATGGCGGCTGCGATAACGCACCTGGGCCAGACCGTCGGCCAGCAACCACGCCGCGTACTGTTCCGATTCGATCAGCACCTGCGCGCGCTCCAACGGGATCTCCTGCAAGGCTGCATCACGGCCGTAGCATTGCCCGGAACTGCCGATCTCGCTGAAATCCTCGTCCAGCAATGCGTCAAGGCGCTCAGGATCGGCCCGCACCGCAGGCGCATGCAGCGCGCGCTCCAGCACCTCCAGTTCGGCGGCCAGCGCCGCGTCGGCGGGCTGGCCGGCACCGCTCACGGCGGATCCTGCGCCAGCACGTGCGGTGCAGTGGGGGTCGCCAGCGCCACGCACTGCCCCGGCTGCGCCACGCGGTGGCCGCGCGCGGCCAGCGCCACGCCATCAGCCACGCTGGCGTAGTGGTAGAGCATCATCCGCGCCTGCAGTTCCGAGCTGTACTCGCGCTCCAGGTCGTCCACACCGGTATGCGACGGATTACCGTGCAGGCCGCAGTCGTGGGCGATCAGTTCGTTGTCATTGGCGAAGCGGGCCAGCATCTCCGGAATCGGCCGGGTATCACCACTCCAGGTCAGCGCGCCCTGCAGGCGCAGGCCGTACGCCGTCTCCGGCCAGTGGTGGCGTACCGGGAATACTTCCAGGCGCACGCCCTCGTGCCAGAACGCCTCGCCCACCACGATCAACTGGAACGCATCCCAGAAGTTGGCACCGCCCTCGGCCAGCACGTTCGGGTAGTCACCGATGCGCTTGTGCAGCAGCGGCACCACGGTGGCAGGCACATACAGGCGCACCTTGCCGCGGCGCTGCGTGCTGAAGAAGGTATCGACGAACAGCCGCTCGAAACCGGCCACGTGATCCAGATGCACATGGGTGACGAACAGTGCCTGCGGCATGTGCCCGTAGTGCGCCTTGAACGCGGTCAGGCCTTCGCCGCCGCAGTCGATCGTCAGCCATGGCCGCCCGTCCCGCTCGATCACCGACATCGGCGACCCCAGCTCGACCGCCGACGCGTTGCCGACGCCGAGGAAACGCAACGACCAGCCCATCAGGTGCCCCGGTTCCAGGCCATGTCATAGGCGCGCCTCAGCCGCGCGTAGTCCTTCTGCACGTCCTCCACGCTGCGCTCGCCGCGCAGCTTGATCAGCGAGCGCAGCAGGCGCTTGAGGTTGCGTTCGCGCCAGGCGGTGGCCGGAATGCGGATCACCCCGCGGTCGAAGTCGATCAGCCAGCCATGGCCGTTGCCATCGAACAGGATGTTGTGCGCGTTGAGGTCGGCATGGTCCAGGCCGGCACGGTGGAAGCGGGCGATCAGCCGCCCGGCCTCTTCCCAGGGCGCGCCCCGTCCGGCGACCAGCGCACGGTCGGCCAGCGAGCGCACGCCCTCGATCCGCTCCATCAGGATTGCCGCCCGGTAGCGCAGGCCTTCGCGCATGTAGTACGCGGCGATCGGCCGGGGCACCGGCAGCTTCTTCTCGCGCAGGGCGCGCATCAGGCGGAATTCGGCAAAGCTCCGGGTCCGGTCCGAGCCACGCCAGAGGTACTGGTCATGGCTGATCTTCGCTGCCAGGCCGCCGCGCAGGTAGTGGCGCAGCACGCTGGCGCCGAACGGCGCATCGATGAACCAGGCGCTGCCGCGGCCGCCCTCGCCGACCGGCCGGGCCTTGCTGCCCCAGTGCTGGGGCGAGAACAGGCCAACCTCGGCTTGCCGCAGCCGCTCGCGGTCGAACAGAATGGCCCCGATGCCGCGACCCTCGCGGCATGGCGTCAGCGCTTCATTGGCGTCGAATGCGACCATTTCATTGAGTCTAACAACACATGGCATCAGCGTCCTCCTCCTTGTGCCTCCTGCGCCTGTCCGCACTCGGCGATGTCACCCACGTGGTGCCCCTGGTGCGCACCCTGCAGGCTGCGCGCCCGGACACGCCGATCCACTGGATCATCGACAAGGTCGGCCACAAACTGCTCGATGGCCTGCCCGGCGTCACCTTCCACGCCTACGACAAGAAGAGCGGCATGGCAGGGGTCAAGGAGCTGCGCAAACAGCTGCCACCGGGGCGTTTTGAAGCACTGCTGCAGATGCAGGTGGCGTTCCGCGCCAACCTGCTGTCGGCGTTCATTCCCGCCGAGCGCCGCATCGGCTACGACCGCAGCCGTTCCAAGGACCTGCACGGGCTCTTCATCAACGAGCGCATTCCCGACCGCCCCGGCGTCCATGTGCTGGATGCCATCGGCAGCTTCTGCGAGCCGCTGGGCCTGCGCCAGACCGAGGTCAGCTGGGACCTGGCCGTGCCCCAGTCCGCATATGACTGGGCCGCTGCGCAATGGCAGGACGATGGGCGCCCGGTGCTGATGATCTCGCCCTGTTCCAGCCACGTGCGCCGCAACTGGTATGCAGACCGCTATGCAGCCGTGGCCAACCACGCCGCGCAGCGTGGTTGGCAGGTGGTGCTGTGCGGTGGCCGCAGCGAACTGGAGCGCAGCATGGCCGATGCCATCCAGGCACAACTGCTCACGCCGGCGCTGGACCTGGTCGGGAAGGACACCTTGAAGCAGCTGCCTGCCCTGCTTGCCCGCGCCAACCTGGTGATGACTCCGGACTCGGGCCCGATGCACATCGCCAACGCGATGGGCGCCAAGGTGCTGGGCCTGCATGCGGCCAGCAACCCGAACCGCAGCGGACCGTACTCGGACCGCCGCTACTGCGTGGACCGCTACGACGACGCCGCACGCAAGTACCTGGCCAAGCAGGCTGCCGATCTGAAATGGGGCACCAAGATCGAGTTCGACGATGTGATGGAACTGATCACTGTCGAAGACGGCATCGCGGCTTTCGAGCGTTACGTGGCCGATCATCTGGGGTGATGGGCCGGCCGGGCGTTGGCCTGCGCCCTGCGGTTTCATCCACGCGTGACGTGGCCCCCCCTTTTGGCCGCCGGGATTACGCGCGCTGCGCGTAATCCTGGTAGGACTTCTCTTCCACGTACGCCGAGCCCAGCGCCAGGTTGATCGCCTTCTTGATGCGCGCACGCTCGTCGTTGCGCAGGTAGACGCTGCGCGCCAGGTCGACGAAGCCCTGGTCGAACGCCTGCGCCTTTTCCTTCAGGCGGATGTCGTCCTCGATGTCCCACAGCTGCTCGTTGACCGCCTTCAGCTCGGCACGCAGCTTGGCGATGTCCTTCACCGCCGCCGGGTGCGCCATCCAGGTCTGCTCCAGCGCCGACAGCTCCCTGCGCACGTTGGCCAGCTTGCCCTCGTCGCTGATGCGCTCGGACTTGATCTGCAGGATCGAGATCTTGTCCAGCAGCTCGCCGAAGGACACGGGGACAAGGATTTCAGCGCTCATGGGGGAAGGCTCCAGCAGGTGATGCATACATGGTAACCCGCGCGGCGCAAACGCTGCGCCCCGTCGCCTGCATGGTCAGCCGAGCGCGATGACTGGGGGAGATCCCCCCGCAGCTGCGTTAGCGGTCTGGAGAGGCGGCCTGTCGCCTCCTCGCCCGGCCAGTCCAACGGCCGAGCGCGCGCGACCCGCCCTGCCCACGCTGCAACGTGTTGAAACCACGCCGCATCAGCGTGTTCATGCAGCGAAAAAAGGGGCGGCATCCGCACTTCACTCCTTTCCGTGGAACTCCGCATGCATCGATATCCCGCCCTCCCCACCCGTCGCGCCACCGTCCTCGGCAGTGCCCTTGTTGCAGCACTTCTCGGCATCGCTGCCTCACCGCAGGCCCATGCCAGTGCCTTCCACGTGAATGGAGACACGCTCTACTACACCGGCAATGTACTGGCGACCGATCCGCAGACGCTGGAGGCCTACATCCTGGCCGCGCAGGCCCGGGGTACGCCGCTCCGCCAGGTGGTGTTCCGCAACTCGCCGGGCGGGGCCGCCTCCGGTGGCGTGGGCATGGGTGCCATCATCCGCCAGCACGGGCTGGATACCGTACTGGATGGCGGCTGCTACTCGGCCTGCGCCGACGCCTTCGTTGCCGGCGTGAAGCGCAAGGTCACGCAATTCGGCCTGCTGCCAGCGCACGGCAACTACACGGAGACGGTGCTGGGCATCCATGGCGAATCCGGCCCGAACGGTCCTACCCCCTACCCGGGGCAGGACAAGTACATCAAGTATTACCGGGACATGTTCGGCCCGACCGACTTCGCGGTCATCGAAGCGCGCATCGTCCAGGCGCACTATGAACTGACCCAGCAGTCGGGCTTCCTGCGCTACTTCGACCCGAACGTGGCGGCCGTGGCCACGCGCTTCTGCCCGACCCGCGACCAGAGCGCGGCAGGCAACTGCACCGCGTATCCCGGTGTCACCTTCTACAGTGATCGCGTCGTTACCGAAGCCGGTTACGTCCAGCCTGGCGACGTGCTTTCCGTCGACAAGGAAGTGAGCGGAGACCTCAATCCGAACCTGGCCGTGCGCGGGCGCTACACCAATGCGCTGGCCAACCTGCGCTACTTCCAGCAGTCGGCCCCGGACATCCGGCTGGACGACGCCTTCGGTGTGATCCGCATCGGCAAGGGCGGGGTCTGGTCGCTGGATACCGCCTCCGCCGCCCAGTATGTGGTGGCCGATGGCGGCACCCTGCGCCTGCAGCAGAATGGCTGGATCCACCACGCCGAAGCCATCGGCGCCCGCAATGGCGGGCGCATCGAGCTGCAGCAGGGCGCACTGCGCAGCCTGACCGTGGTCGAACGCGGCGGCGTGCTGACCGGACACGGTTCATTGAATGCCACGATCGACATCAACGAGGGCGGAACGCTCGCGCCCTCCGGCATCGTCATGCGCCCCTACTCGCTGGAAGCACTCGCGCCGGGTGGCGACGACGTGTTCACCAGCGAACGCTTCCGGATCGGCAAGGGGCGCTACATCAACCTCAATGACGGTGCGAACCTGGCCTTCCAGGTCGACAGCCAGCGCACCGCACCGGCACTGACGCTGGAAGAAGCTCGCTACTTCCTGGTCGAAGAGGACCGGCGGTCCGGTGACTACAACCTGTTCGGCAACATCAACCGCGCCGTGCTGAGCATTGCCCCCACCGCCAGGCTGACGCTGGACGTCAAGCAGGCGTTCTTCCCGGCCGGGCAGCAGAACCACCTGGTGGGGACCCAGGTGGATGCCAGCGCCCTGCAGCTGCCCATCGCCCCCTGCAGCCCGTCGAACGGTGAGTACGCTGGCCTGTGGTGCCGCACCGCCACGCCCGATACCCTGACCCGCGCGGCGCCGGTGTCGGACTTCATCGAAGGGCGCTTCCAGTACGTCGAGCGCAGTGGCGAGGCCGGCAGCGCGGTGGACCTCACCGCTCCCGGCGCCGTATTCCGCCCTCGCCACAATTCACTGCTCAGCTTCACCGTCAACCAGACCGGCAGCGGCCTGTGGCTGACCGCCAATCCGTCCTTCGACGACACACGCCTGTTCGGCAACGCCGCATCCGGCGACGGTCTGGGCATCGCACTGCAACAGGCCGCTGCGCAGCGCACCTCCTCGATGAGCGGACTGCTGGGTGCCCTGCAGTTCGCTGACCGCGATGACATCGCGCGCCAGGCGGGAGCATTGCGCGGCGACGCGCATGCCAGCCTGCGCCTGGCCGATACCGCACTGGTCGGCAGCATCGGCAACGTCGTGCAGCAGCACCAGGCAGCATCGCGCAGCGGTGGCGATGCGGACGGCCTGGCAGCACAGGCCGCGCAGACCGCCTCGGCGCAATCGGCAACGACCGGCAGTCGCCTGTTCAACCAGCTGGCGATGCACCTGGTCGCACCGGCAGATGCAGGCAGTGATGCGGGCGACGCCGGACACAACCGCAGCTTCTGGGCGCGCGGGTTCGGCAGCCATGGCCGTATCGAGGGTGGTGCGGGCGTCGCCGGCCTGAACCACACCATCGGCGGCATCGCGCTTGGTGCCGATACCCGTCTGGCAGACGACCGCGTGACACTGGGCGTGAGCCTTGCCGCGGCCGACATGTCGACCCGGTCCAGCGAAGGTGCAGGATTCAGCGGCGATGTCCGCGCGCTGGATATCGGCGGCTACGTGGACGCGCTCTATTCGCGTGGCTACCTGTCCGCCGCCGTCCGCTACACCGATCTTCGCCACGACACCCGTCGCAGCATCGAGGGGATCGAGGGCCTGCAGGCACCGCTGCGCGCGAAGTACAGCAACGACGCGATCTCCGCGCGCGTGGAGCATGCGTTCTCGTTCACCACCGGCAACGGCGTGGTGATACAGCCGCTGCTGCCGGTGATCGACTACATGCGCACCTCGGCCACGCACTTCAACGAAGGCCAGGACGCAGCCGCACTCATCGGCCGCAGTGGCAGCCTGGAGAGCATCCGCGTAGGCGCCGGCCTGCAGTTGTTCAAGACCTTCGACGGCAACAACGGCGAGCGCATCACCCCGCGGGCCCGCGTGGTCTGGCAGAAGGAGCTGGGCGATACCCAGGCCCGCTACAGCAACGGCTTCGCCGCCGCCCCGGACCTGCTGTTCAGTGCCAGCAGCCAGCCCGTCGGTGAGCAGGTCCTCGCCTGGAACCTGGGCGTGACCAGCCGTGCCAGCAAGCGCCTGTCGGTGATGGTTGATTACGTGGGCGAGCGGCGCGACGGCCAGACCCAGAACGGCATACAGCTGGGGCTGGGCTACACGTTCTGAGCACACGCCATTCGCACAGGGCATCGGTCCCCACCCTGTGCGAATGGCCTTGCCTTCCACGCCGTGCGTGGATGCACCCAGCGGGCAACGAGCGGCGCAACGTGTGGGGCGACGCGCGAAACGCGCGTCGCGTCCCGCGCCAGATGAAAGAAAAAGGGTGCCTTTCGGCAGCCCTCTTCTATTCCCGCAGAGACAAGGAAGTCATCAATGCCGCATCCACGCCCGGAACCATCTGGAGAAGCAAGCCCCTCTGTTGAGGGGCTGCCCCGACAGGGGCGGGGAGAGGCAGGCAAAGGGAGGGGCCCGCGCGTTGCGACGCAACGTGTGGGGCGACGTGCGAAACGCGCGTCGTGTCCCGCGCCAGATAAGAAAAGGGCTGCCTTTCGGCAGCCCTTTTCTTTTATCTGGCGGAGAGGGGGGGATTCGAACCCCCGAGGCGCTATAAACGCCTGCCTGATTTCGAGTCAGGTACATTCAACCACTCTGCCACCTCTCCGGGTGGTCCCCGGCGGACCGGGGACGCGCATCATACGAGGAAGTGAGGCCGACGACAAGTCATTCCGGCCAACGAACTGAAAATTTCCTGGGCACATGCCTTGCCGGATGCCTGCGGCCACCCGATGATGCCTGTCTCCCCGGCAATACCCCGCCCTGCCTACCATGATCGAATTCGGACACCTCACCCACCCCGGCATGCGCCGCGAGCTCAACGAGGACACCTACTACGGTGACAGCGAGCTGGCCCTGTGGCTGGTGGCCGACGGCATGGGCGGGCATGCCTGCGGCGAAGTGGCCAGTGCACTGGCACGCGAAACCATCGTGCGCGAGATCCGCCGCGGCGCACCGCTGGCACAGGCCATCCGCACTGCCGACGAAGAGATCATCCGCGCCTCGCGCCGGCGCAACGACACGTTGCCGATGGGCACCACCGTGGTCGCCGCGCGTGTGCAGGGCAACCGCTATGAAGTGGCCTGGGTCGGCGACAGCCGCGCCTACCTGTGGCGCGACGGCCAGCTGGCGCAGCTCAGCCAGGACCACAGCGTGGTGCAGGAACTGGTCGCACAGGGCAACCTGACCGCCGAACAGGCACGCGCGCATCCGCATCGCAACGTGGTCACCCAGGCACTGGGCGTGACCGATCCAGCCCACCTGAACGTGGCCACCACCAGTGGTGAGCTGCGTCCGGGCATGCAGCTGCTGCTGTGCAGTGACGGTCTCACCGAGGAAGTGGATGACCGCGGCATCGCCCGCACCCTGGCATTCGAAGATGCCAGCGCGCAGGAATGCGTGGATACGCTGGTCGCCGCCGCACTCGACGGCGGTGGCCGTGACAACATCAGCGTAATCCTGGTGCGCTGCCATTAACCGGTAGAGCCACGCCATGCGTGGAGGCGGTAGTGCCGGCCGCTGGCCGGCTCACCCGGGGAACCTCGTATCACGACGATGCCGGCCAGCGGCCGGCACTACCTCGATGTATTACGCGCCGGCGGGCTCTTCCACCTTCGGGCCATCCCACAGTGCGTGGCCGGCCTTCTTGCGCAGCCGCTCCAGCCGCGCGGCGTGCGCTTCCAGTTCCGACGGCGTAGCCACCACGCGCGGACGCGGCAGCAGCTTGCTGGTATCGAAAGCCTGCAACGCCGCGCCGGCACCGCCGCCGTCGTCATCGCCCAGGCCGAAGCCGATCTCTTCCTGGCCCGAGGTCAGTGCGATATAGACATCGCCGAGGATCTGCGCATCGAGCAGGCCGCCATGCAGCGCACGGTGCGAGTTGTCCACGCCCAGCCGCTTGCACAGCGCATCCAGCGAGTTGCGCTGGCCCGGGAAGCGCTCACGCGCCATCGCGAGGGTATCGATGACCGTGCAGCGGTCGGCGATCTTTCCGTACTGCGGCCCCAGCAGCGACAACTCGTTGTCGAGGAAGCCAAGGTCGAACGCCGCGTTGTGGATGATCAGCTCGGCGCCATCGATGAACGCCAGGAACTCATCGGCGATCTGCGCGAATTCAGGCTTGTCATCGAGGAACTCCAGGGTCAGGCCGGTGACTTCCTGCGCGCCCTGTTCGAACTCGCAGTCCGGCTTGATGTACTGGTGGTAGTTGTTGCCGGTCGGGCGGCGCTTGAACAGCTCCACGCAGCCGATTTCGACGATGCGGTTGCCCTTCTTCCACTCCAGGCCGGTGGTTTCGGTATCGAGGATGATCTGACGCATGGGCTCAGTTTACCGGGCTGGCGTCGCGGATCTGGATCGCCGCGTTGCGGGCCAGGGTATCCACCCGCTCATTGTCCGGGTCGCCGGAGTGACCCTTCACCCAACGCCAGTCGATCTGGTGCCGCAGCGTGGCCGCGTGCAGGCGCTCCCACAGCTCGCGGTTCTTCACCGGATCACCGCCAGCGGTCTTCCAGTTCTTGCGGATCCAGCCGGGCATCCACTGGGTCAGGCCCTGCCGCACGTACTGCGAGTCGGTGTAGAGCACGATGTTGCACGGCTCGGTCAGCGTCTCCAGCCCGGAAATGGCCGCCATCAGCTCCATCCGGTTGTTGGTGGTGTGCGCTTCACCGCCACTGAGCTCGCGCTCGTGGCCCTTGTAGCGCAGCAACGCAGCCCAGCCGCCGGGGCCGGGATTGCCGAGGCAGGATCCGTCGGTGTGGATTTCGATGGTTTTCAATACAGCTCCAGAATCAGGTAGCAACGGTGCCGTGCCAGCGCACCGGCAGCGGTTTCGGCCCGGGCAGGGCCAGCGTGCGTTTCTCCGCATGGAACAGGCAGGCCGCGCGCAATGGCGCCCAGCCCCCCGGGCGACGGCTGCCGGCACCGCGCCAGAGCGGGCCGAGGTAGCGCATATCGTCGCACTCCAGGCCATGGCGGCCGAGCAGCAGGCGGATCCGCTGCGGCGTACGCACCACCAGCCCATGCTGCCGCCAGTGCGTGCGGTAGGGGCTGAACGGATTGAGGCTGCTCAGCCACAGATGGCCGCCCGGCATCAGTACGCGCTCGCACTCGTCGAGCAGGAGGTCGGCATCGCCGGTGGTGACATGCTGCAGGACGATCGCATTGACGCTCTCGTTGGCCAGGGGCAAGGGCAGCCCGCAGCGGGTATCGCCGTCATAGCCCGGTCCCGACCCCTGCCGGTACAGGCGCAGGCCGCGCCCACCCAGCTGCGCATCCTCCAGCCAGGCCGCACTCGGCGCGATCCACAGCCAGGGCTGCGCGGGCAGCGCCGACAGCTGCGGAAGCAGCAACTGCCGTTCCAGAACGCGCAGCGCCGCCGCCGGCTCACTGTCGAACCACGGGGTCTGGCTCGCTTGACGGGTGCTCTGCAGCGCGGGCATGGTCCAATTCTATGCGACTGACTGCCCTGCCCGCATTTGCGGATAACTACATCTGGACGCTGATCGCCGACGATGGCACTGCCGTGGTCGTCGACCCCGGCGATGCCGCGCCAGTGCTCGCACTGGCCGATCAGGGCCTGCGCGTGGACACGATCCTGCTCACCCACCACCACGACGACCACATCGGTGGCGTGCCCGCACTGCAGGCTCGCTTTCCCGGTGTACGGGTCATCGCGCCGGTCGAAGAGCGCATCCCCACGGCCACCGAACGCGTCGGCGAAGGTGAACGCGTTCAGGCACTGGGCCGGACGTTCCACGTACTATCCGTGCCCGGGCATACCCGCAGCCACATCGCGTTTCACACTGCTGAACATCTTTTCAGCGGAGATTCGTTGTTCAGCCTGGGCTGTGGACGTCTGTTCGAAGGTACGCCGTCCCAGCTGCTGGCATCGATGCGCAAGCTGGGTACCTTGCCCGCGCAACTGCTGCTTTGTTGCGCTCATGAGTACACCGTGTCAAATGCCGTCTTCGCGCGGCATGTCGACCCCGCCAACGCTGCCCTGTGGCAGCGCCAAGAGGAGGCTTTGGCCATGCGCCGCGATGACCGTTCCACCCTGCCGGTAACCCTGGCCAACGAATTCGACTGCAATCCCTTCCTGCGTGTGCACGCGGCGCCGATCCGTGCGTCGGTCTCGGCACACCTGGGCCGTGACGTCGTTGACGACGTCGACGTGATGGCCGGTCTCCGGCACTGGAAAGACGGCTTCCGCGCATGATGCGCCGAAGTCTGCCGCTGGCCCTGGGCCTTGCCCTGGGGCTGGCCGGAACCGCGGGCGCGCAGTCGCTGGGCGCCGGCATCAGCCAGAACCTGACCGCCGCTGCGGCCCTGCCGCTGGATCCGGCTGCGCTGCCCGCCGCTTCGGTGCGCAACGGCCAGGAGATCTTCACCAGCTTCCGCGACGGCCTGGCCGAACCCAGCTGCGACGCCGAGGCCACCAGCCCGCGCTGGCAGAAGCAGTTCGCCCACGCCCCCTCGCGCCTGGCCAACCAGGATGACGATGCGCTGGTGCTGTTCGGCTACGTGGTCGAAGAGCTGCGCAAGGCCGACCTGCCCACCGAGTTCGCGCTGATTCCCTTCGTGGAAAGCGGCTACCGGCCCAATGCCCGCAATGGCAGCGGCCCGACCGGCCTGTGGCAGTTCATCGCCACCACCGCGCGCAACCATCGCGTGCCGATGACCAACGGCTATGACGGCCGCCTGTCGGCGGTCGATTCGACCCAGGCCGCAGTGCGCTACCTGAAGACCCTGCACGGCATGTTCGGCGGCGACTGGCGCCTGGCCACGATGGCCTACAACGCCGGCGAGTACCGCGTGCTGCAGTCCATGCGCAAGGCTGGCATGAACGCGCAGAACGCCAAGCCTTCGGCGCTGCCCGGCCTGTCGCCGGTCACCCATGCCTACGTCGAGAAGCTGCATGCCCTGGCCTGCGTGCTGGAAGACGTGGAAGACCAGCCTGGCGTGATGGCCTCGCTGGACCGCACCGTGCCGGTGCTGAAGGACCACACCCTGCCTGCGGGCACCAGCGTGCAGCAGTGGGCCGCACAGCGCGCCCTGGACCCTGCCAGGATCGCCCGCCTCAACCCGGCCCTGGCCTCCGGTGGCCGCCCCTCGGGTACCACCCGCGTGCTGGCGCCGGTCTCGGCCGCAAATGCGACGGTAGCGGAGGCAGCGACCGCGCTGGTCGCCACCACCGCACCGGTGGCGGCCGCTGTACCGACGCCGCAGGTCACCAGAACCGTCGCCGCGATCGCCGACCGTCCGCGCAGCCGCCGCCACACCGTGCGTGATGGCGAGTCGGCCTGGACCATCGCCCGCCGCTACGGCATGCCGGTCAAGGCCCTGCTGTCGCTGAACGGCCTGAGCGGCAGCAGCGTGCTGAAGCCTGGCGCGGTGCTGCGCGTCGAGGATTGAAGCAGGCGCGATTCCGGCCGCGCCCTGCCCTGCTTCCTGTAGAGCCGAGCCCATGCTCGGCTTTTTCATGCCTGCGCCCAGCGGATGCAGTCGAGCACGGCTCGACCTTACAAAAAGGCGGTCGAGCAAGCTCGACCACTACCAGAGGCCAAGCGCACCACAAACGACGCGAAGACAAAAAAAGGCCCGGCATTGCCGGGCCTTCTTCGATCCTGCCCGCCGCGAGGCTTACAGGTTCGCTTCGGTGGTCTGGATCACGAACTTCTTGCGCATCGCCTCGACATAGGCCTTGGCCGCAGCCATGCCATCGATCTGGCTCAGCTGGTCCTTCAGCTGCTTCTGCTGCTCGGCGGTCACTTCCTTCACGTCGCCCGGGTTCACCTTGTTCACCGCGAACAGCAACGCATGGCCGTTGACATCGACCTTGCCGTAGCTCGGCTTGCCATCGGCCGGCACCGGCGCGCTGAAGATCGCGCGGTTGATTTCCGGGGTCGGCACCGGCTGGCTGCGCGGCAGGCCGGGCATCGGGCTCAGCTGCAGCTTCTCGCTGGCCGCCAGCGACTGCAGGGTGGCGCCCGCCTTCAGCTTGGCCAGCACGGCATCGGCCGCCTTGTCGCTGGCCTGGCGCTGACGGTCGGCACGGATCGCGGCGATCACCTGCTCGCGCGCCTTGTCCAGCGGCATGGCCTGTTCCGGGGTGTGCGCGGCCACGCGGATGACCACACTGTGGTTGGTCGCGCCGCCCAGCGCAATCGGGTCGCTGGCGGTCCCGTCCTGCACCAGCACGTCGGAGAAGGCGGCACGCAGCACGCCCGGGTCAGCGGCGATGCCGCTGGCGGTGGCACGGGTGATCGGGCCCAGCGTCTGCAGCGGCAGGTTCACTTCCTTGGCCGCGGCAGCCAGATCGCTCGGGCTCTTGTTGATGGCGTCGACCAGACGGCCGGCCAGTTCGTTGAAGCCGCGCTCGCCGTCGGCCTTCAGCTGCTCGGCAGCCAGCGTGTCACGCACTTCCTCGAAGGACTTGCCCTGGCCGCCACGGACCGCAGCAACCTTGATGATGTGATAGCCGAACTCGGTCTTGACCGGACCAATCACGTCACCGGCCTTGGCAGCGAACAGCGCATCTTCGAACGGCTTGACCATCGCGCCGCGTTCGACCCAACCCAGGTCACCACCCTGGCCCTTCGAACCCGGGTCTTCCGAGTTGGCCTTGGCCAGTGCAGCGAAGTCGGCGCCGGCGGCCTTGGCTTCGGCGGCAATCTTGTTCGCCTTGGCTTCGGCACCGTCGCCGGTAATCAGGATATGCGAGGCCTGGCGCTGCTCCGGCGTGGTGAACTTCGCCTTCTCGTCTTCATAGCGCTTGCGCAGGGTGGCTTCGTCGGCGGCGGTCGGTGCCGGCAGGTTCGCACCATTGATCTCGACGTACTCGAGCGAAACGCTCTCGGCCTGGCGGAAGTCCTTGCCATGGCTGTCGTACCACTGCTTGATCTGCGCGTCGGTCACCGGCGCGGTATCGGCCGGCACTTCCGGCAACGCGGCCAGTTCGACATCGCGGGTCTCGCCCAGCAGCTTCAGCAGGCGCTCGGTCTCGGACTGGGTAACGAAGCCCGAGTTCTGCAGGCCCGACGGGATCACCGACTGCTGCAGGCTCTCACGCACCAGTTCCTGGAACTGGGTCGGCGTGCGCGGCGGATTGCCACCGGCAAGCGCCAGGCGGTAGTTGTTCTCGTTGAACTTGCCGTTCGAATCGAGGAAGGCCGGGATGGTGGCGATGTATTCGCGCACCGCGCCATCGCCGATCACGACACCGGCCTGCTCGCCGACCAGGCGCACGACCTGTTCGTCGATCAGCTGATCGAGCACGGCCAGCTTGTTTTCAGTGCTTTCAAACGCGCGCGGGTCGAAATTCTCGCCCTGCTGCTGGCGCTCACGCATGCGCTCCTGCTCGAAGCGGGTGCGGAAATCCTGCGCGCTGATCTCATGGTGCTGCCACAGCATGCGCACCGGCCACCACGACGGTGCCGAACGCCACCAGGTCGGCGGCGCGGAAACCTTGGCCACGTTCTGTGCGCCAACGCCACCGAGGTAGCTGTTGTCGATCACGAACAGGAACGGAATCATCAGCAGCCCCAGGATCACGGTGACGATCCAGCCTGAGGTCTTGTCGCGGAGTTTCTGCAGCATGGTGAGGAATCACAAGGCCTGATTGGCGAGCCCGGCAGTGTAACCCGCTTCGTCGCAGGGACCAAAAGCAGCACCGGCGTGGCCTGCGCACCGCTTCCGACGGCACAAAGAAAAAGCCCCCGGCTTGCGCCGAGGGCTTTTAGAGTTGGCGGAGCGGACGGGACTCGAACCCGCGACCTCCGGCGTGACAGGCCAGCATTCTAACCAGCTGAACTACCGCTCCGCGCTGAAACTTTGCAGGCGCCCAGTATATCCGAAGACTCCCTGGAAACCCAGCCCGGTGAACACTTTTTTCAAAGTTTTTTCACAGGGACTTAAGAATTCTGCAATGGCGGAGCGGACGGGACTCGAACCCGCGACCTCCGGCGTGACAGGCCAGCATTCTAACCAGCTGAACTACCGCTCCGTTCTTGCAAAACCTTTCGCCTTCTTCCCGAACCTTCCGGGGAGAAGACAAGGCCCCCGGCTTCAGGCCGGGGGCCTCGATGTAGTGGCGGAGCGGACGGGACTCGAACCCGCGACCTCCGGCGTGACAGGCCAGCATTCTAACCAGCTGAACTACCGCTCCGCATTGTTGCTTTTTTGCTTTCCAGCCGGCCTGGACCGGGAAGAAAACAAAGCCTCCAGCTTTTGGCCGGAGGCCTCGTTGAATGGCGGAGCGGACGGGACTCGAACCCGCGACCTCCGGCGTGACAGGCCAGCATTCTAACCAGCTGAACTACCGCTCCACACTCAAACTTTTACCGCGGTGCTGTGGTGGGTGCTGAGGGTTTCGAACCCCCGACCCTCTCCGTGTAAAGGAGACGCTCTACCGCTGAGCTAAGCACCCCAGCGAGCCGCTTAGTTTACAGCATCCTTCAGGGCCTTGCCAGCCTTGAACGACGGATTCTTCGAAGCAGCGATCTTGATGGTGTCGCCGGTCTTCGGGTTGCGGCCGGTGCGTGCAGCACGGTCGCGGACCTGGAAGGTACCGAAGCCAACCAGGGTGACCGCATCGCCGTCCTTCAGCGCCTTGGTGATGGCAGCAACGACGGCATCGACAGCGCGGCTGGACTCGGCCTTGGTCAGGTCGGCAGCTTCAGCAACGGCATCGATCAATTCGGTCTTGTTCATTCTCTACAACTCCTTTGGCGGTGGGTTCCGCTTATTCGACAGGGAAGCAACCGCATGCCTTCTGCATGCGGCCACCATGTGGAAACGGTTCGCCGATTCAGTCATCGCTGACAGCGATCACTCATTCGCGAGTGCTGCTTTTATACCAGTGGCCCTACCCCCACGCAAGCTGGAAAGCCAGCAATGACGCGGGTTTCGGGCCATTGGACAGCGCGCGTCAATGCTTGACGCGCGCGCTTCCACTCGGTTTGGCCTTGCTGCGCACCGTGACACGCTGCGCACTCTTGCGCGCCTTCTTCGGTGCCAACGGACGCTCCAGCGCCAGGTCCAGGACCTCTTCGATGTACTTCACCGGGACGATCTTCAGATCGCGGGTGACGTTGGCCGGAATGTCGGCCAGGTCCTTGCGGTTCTCTTCCGGGATGATGACCGTGCGGATGCCGCCACGCAGTGCCGCCAGCAACTTTTCCTTCAGGCCACCGATGGCGGTGACGCGACCACGCAGGGTGATCTCGCCGGTCATCGCCACATCGGCACGCACCGGCACCCTGGTCAGCATCGACACCAGCGAGGTGACCATTGCCGCACCGGCGCTCGGGCCGTCCTTCGGGGTGGCGCCATCGGGCACGTGCAGGTGCACGTCGTGCTTCTGCAGGAAGTCGCTGTCGATACCGAAGCCGACCGCGCGCGAACGCACCACCGACAGCGCCGCTGAAGCCGATTCCTTCATCACGTTGCCGAGCTGGCCGGTCAGGATCAGCTGGCCCTTGCCCGGCACCAGCGTCGATTCGATCTGCAGCAGATCGCCGCCCACCTCGGTCCAGGCCAGGCCGGTGACCAGGCCGATCTCGTTCTCTTCCTCGGCACGGCCGAAGTCGAAGCGACGCACGCCCAGGTACTTGTCCAGGTTCTTGCTGGACACGCTCACCAGCGCCTTCTTCTTCGCGCCCTTTTTCGCCTTGGCCGGCTGCGGGCCGGCCAGCGCGATCTCCTTCACCACCTTGCGGCAGATCTTGGCGATCTCGCGTTCCAGGTTGCGCACGCCCGATTCGCGCGTGTAGTAGCGCACGATGTCCTGGATGGCATCGCTGCCGATCTCCAGCTCTTCCGGCTGCAGGCCGTTGGCCTTGACCTGCTTGGGCACCAGGTAGCGGGTGGCGATGTTGAGCTTCTCATCCTCGGTGTAGCCGGGGATGCGGATCACTTCCATGCGGTCCAGCAGCGGGCCGGGAATGTTGAGCGAGTTCGAGGTGGCCACGAACATCACTTCGGACAGGTCCAGGTCCACTTCCAGGTAATGGTCGTTGAACGCGTTGTTCTGCTCCGGGTCGAGCACTTCCAGCAGCGCCGAAGACGGATCGCCACGGAAGTCCATCGACATCTTGTCGATCTCGTCGAGCACGAACAGCGGGTTCTTGCTGCCGACCTTGTTGAGGTTCTGCACGATGCGGCCCGGCATCGAACCGACGTAGGTACGGCGGTGGCCACGGATCTCGGCCTCGTCGCGCACGCCGCCCAGCGACATGCGCACGAACTTGCGGTTGGTGGCCTTGGCGATGGACTGGCCCAGCGAGGTCTTGCCCACGCCCGGCGGCCCGACCAGGCACAGGATCGGTCCCTTCATCTGCTTCACGCGCGACTGTACCGCCAGGTATTCAAGGATGCGTTCCTTGACCTTCTCCAGGCCGTAGTGATCGGCGTCGAGGGTGTCCTGCGCAGCCTTCAGGTCCTTGCGCACCTTGCTGCGCTTCTTCCACGGCACGCCCAGCAGCCACTCCAGGTAGTTGCGCACCACCGCGGCTTCGGCCGACATCGGCGACATCTGCTTGAGCTTGTTCAGTTCGTTGCGCGCCTTGGCTTCAACGGCCTTCGGCATGCCGGCTTCGGCGATCTTGCGGGCCAGTTCTTCCAGCTCGCCCGGTGCGTCGTCCAGGTCACCCAGTTCCTTCTGGATGGCCTTCATCTGTTCGTTGAGGTAGTACTCGCGCTGGCTCTTCTCCATCTGCGACTTCACGCGGCCGCGGATGCGCTTCTCCATCTGCTGCACGTCGATCTCGCCGTCGACCAGGCCGACCAGCATTTCCAGGCGGTCGCCCACGGCCAAGGTTTCCAGCAGGCGCTGCTTGTCGGCCAGGCGCACGCTGATGTGCGCGGCGATGGTGTCGGCCAGGCGCGCCGGCTCATCAATGCCCGACAACGTCTGCAACAGCTCCGGCGGCAGCTTGCGGTTGGTCTTAACGTACTGCTCGAACAGCGACATCAGCGAGCGGGCGATGGCCTCGACCTCGCGCGCTTCGCGCTCGTCAGTGGCCTCGATCTCCACCGCCTGGCCGTGCAGCGAGCCGTTGCGCTCGTCGACGTGGGTGACCTGTACGCGCGACAGTCCTTCGACCAGCACCTTGATGGTGCCGTCGGGCAGCTTCAGCAGCTGCAGCACCTGCGCCAGCGTACCGACCTGGTAGAGGTCGGCTGCATGCGGGTCGTCGGTTTCGGCCGACTTCTGCGCCAGCAGCAGGATGCGCTTGTCCGCCTCCATTGCCTGTTCGAGCGCGTGCATGGACTTGTCACGGCCGACGAACAGTGGGATGACCATGTGCGGGAACACCACTACGTCGCGCAGCGGCAGGACCGGCAGGTCGAGGGTTTCACTTGGGGAACGGGCCATGGGGGCTCCAGGGAAGGGGGAAAACCGCCTCCGGGAGGGCATCTTCCGGAGACAAAAAAAGCCGATGGCCCCGTTATGGGGCCATCGGCTTTCAGATGCAAGGCATTCCTTGAAAATCCTTTCCAATCAACAACCTGGAAGGATCACTCGGCGCCTGCGGCCTTCTGTTCAGGGGCCGCCGGGGTCTGGTAGATCAGGTAAGGCTCTGACTTGTGCTCGATCACCGACTCGTCCACCACCACCTTGCTGACGTTTTCCTGCGACGGCAGGTCGTACATGGTGTCCAGCAGGACCGATTCGACGATGGTGCGCAGGCCGCGGGCACCGGTCTTGCGCTTGAGCGCCTTGCGGGCAATGGCCGACAACGCGTCCGGGCGGAACTCCAGCTCGACGTTCTCCATCTCGAACAGCTTCTTGAACTGCTTGGTGATGGCGTTCTTCGGCTCGGTCAGGATCTTGATCAGGGCCGGCTCGTCCAGCTCCTCCAGGGTCGCCACCACCGGCAGGCGGCCGACGAACTCGGGAATCAGGCCGAACTTGATCAGGTCTTCCGGCTCGACTTCGGCCAGCACCTTGCCCACTTCCTGCTTGCGCTCGCTGCTCTTCACCTTGGCGCCGAAGCCGATGCTGCCGACGTCGGTGGAACGGGCCTGGATCACCTTGTCCAGCCCGGCGAACGCGCCGCCGCAGATGAACAGGATGTTCTTGGTGTCCACCTGCAGGAATTCCTGCTGCGGGTGCTTGCGGCCGCCCTGCGGCGGAACGCTTGCCACGGTGCCTTCGATCAGCTTCAGCAGGGCCTGCTGCACGCCTTCGCCGGACACATCGCGGGTGATCGACGGGTTCTCGCTCTTGCGCGAGATCTTGTCGATTTCATCGATGTAGACGATGCCCTGCTGCGCCTTCTCGACGTCGTAGTCGCACTTCTGCAGCAGCTTCTGGATGATGTTCTCCACGTCCTCGCCCACGTAACCGGCTTCGGTCAGCGTGGTGGCGTCGGCCATGGTGAACGGCACGTTGAGCAGGCGGGCCAGGGTCTCGGCCAGCAGGGTCTTGCCCGAACCGGTCGGGCCGACCAGCAGGATGTTCGACTTCGCCAGTTCGACGTCATCGTTCTTCTGCCGGCTCTCGATGCGCTTGTAGTGGTTGTACACGGCCACGGCCAGGGTGCGCTTGGCGCGGTTCTGGCCGATCACGTACTGGTCGAGCACCTCGAGGATCTCGCGCGGCTTCGGCAGCGAACTGCGCGCCGACTGCGCCTTTTCCTCAAGCTCCTCGCGGATGATGTCGTTGCACAGCTCCACGCATTCATCACAGATGAACACGCTCGGACCCGCAATCAGCTTGCGCACTTCATGCTGGCTCTTGCCGCAGAAAGAGCAGTAGAGGATCTTGCCGGTGTCCGTGGAACGACCTTGGCGGTCTTCGCTCATGCTTCGCTTACCCAGTTACCCCACCCGCTGAACGGGGGTTCGATTCGAGAATAGCACAGGGCCGAGGGGACACCAGTCCCGCCCGACCCTGCAGGAACGAGGCCTCCATGGCCCCGTGAAGGCCGGTCAACCGGCCTGGATCGACTCATCCGGACGACGCTCCAGGACCTGGTCGACCAGACCGTAGGCCTGCGCCTCGAAGGCGCTCTTGAAGTTGTCGCGCTCGGTGTCGCGGGCGATCGTCTCCAGCGACTGGCCGGTGTGCTTGGCCAGCACCTCGTTCAGGCGCGAACGCAGGGTCAGGATCTCACGCGCGTGGATGTCGATGTCGGTGGCCTGGCCCTGGTAGCCACCCAGCGGCTGGTGGATCATCACGCGCGAGTTCGGCAGCGCATAGCGCTTGCCGGCTTCGCCCGCGGCCAGCAGCAGGGCACCCATCGAGGCAGCCTGGCCGATGCAGGTAGTGCTCACATTCGGCTTGATGTACTGCATGGTGTCGTAGATCGCCATGCCGGCGGTGACCACGCCACCCGGCGAGTTGATGTAGATGTTGATGTCCTTTTCCGGGTTTTCCGATTCCAGGAACAGCAACTGCGCCACCACCACGTTGGCCATGTGATCGTCGATCGGGCCCACGAGGAAGATCAGGCGCTCCTTCAACAGGCGCGAATAGATGTCGTAGGCACGCTCGCCGCGGCTGGTCTGCTCGACCACCATCGGAACCAGGTTCAGGGCTTTGGTTCGGTTGTCCATTACGTGAGGTACCTATCTTGGGGGGCAACAACCCCGCGCCGGCAAAGGCACGGGGCATCCGGTGATCCGCCCGGGCTTACTGGCGGATCGCGTCCTGGAACGACAGCTTCTCTTCGGTGTGCTGGGCACGCTCGGCGATCCAGTCGATCACCTGCTCTTCCATCACACGGTTCTGCAGGCCAGACATCAGCTGGGGGTCGTTGCGGTACATCTCAATGACCTGCTCCGGCTCTTCGTAGGTCGAAGCGATCAGACGCATCGTTTCGTTCAGGCGCTTGGCTTCCAGGCGCAGGTCGTTGATGCGGGCCACTTCACCGACCAGCAGGCCGACCAGCACGCGCTTGGCGGCCGCTTCCTTGAAGCCTTCGTGGGCATCGGCCGGGATCTCGCCGACGCTCTGGCCGTTGCGGCGGATCTGCTCGACCTGCTGGGCCAGCATGGCGCGGGCTTCGTTCTCGACCAGGCGCGGCGGCATTTCCACCGACGAATAGGCGGCGATCAGCTGCTCGCCCACTTCGCGGCGCAGGCGGTTCATCAGGGCGCCCTTCAGCTCGCGCTCCAGGTTGGCGCGGATGTCGCTGCGGAACTGCTCCACATCGCCACCCTTCACGCCAAAGCTCTTGATGAAGGCTTCGTCGACCGCCGGCACGACCGGCTCGGACACTTCGGCGACCTTGACGGTGACCTGCACGGTCTTGCCGGCCAGCACCGGCACGCGCCAGTCAGCCGGGAACTCGACGTCCAGGGTCTTCTCTTCGCCCTTGGCCAGGCCGACCAGGCCCTTTTCAATGGTCTCGAACATCATGCCCTGGCCGAGCACGATCGAACCCTTCTCGGTGCCTTCGGCCGGCAGGCGCTCTTCACCGGCCTGCGACCAGGTTTCCACCGCGACCAGGTCACCGTCCTGCGCGCCACGGCTGACCGGGGCCCAGGTACGACGCTGGTTCTGCAGGTTCTCGATCATCTGGTCGATGTCGGCGTCGGTGATCTCGGCGGTGTGGCGCACGACAGTCAGCTTGCTGACGTCGATGTCGCCGAAGTCCGGCACCACTTCCACGGTGGCCACGAAGGAGAATTCACCCTCGTCGCCCTTGTCGATGCGCGGGCTGCCGACGATGCGCAGATCGTGCTCGCGCACGGCCGCGTCGAAGGTTTCGCGCAGCAGGCCGTCCAGCGCCTCGCCACGGACCTGCGCGCCGAAGCGCTGCTCGATCACCTTGGCCGGCACCTTGCCCGGACGGAAACCCTTGATGCGGGTGGTACGGGCGATTTCGCCCAGGCGGCCGACGATGTGGCTCTGCAGACGGTCTTCCGGCAGCGAGAAGCTCAGGCGGCGTTCCAGGTTGCCGGTGGATTCGATCGAAGCTTGCATGTTGACTCCTGCCACCGGTGGCCCACGCCCCCGGCTCGATGATTGGGATGAAACGGTTGTAAGGACACGACGTCTGGGACGCGCCTGCTTGCCGCAGCCCTTTAGTTTCGCCCAATTCGGCCTGCACTGCCAGCGCGTGCCGGTCAAGGGGGGCAGCGGGGCCCGATCAGGGCGGGGGACAGGCCGGCACTGGTGCGAAAGGGGGGACTCGAACCCCCACGCCTTGCGGCACTGGAACCTAAATCCCGAAGCCCCTGCCGATTAGTCCTGACCACTCAACTACTTACAGCTTTCCAGTCTATCAGGTGACGCTTCGGGTGACATATAGGTGACGCCGGGTGCCACGACAGGTGACACCAGGTGACGCCGAATAAAGTGGTCATCTTCGGCGGACCTCCTCCTAGGACAACCATTCAGAACTACTCATTGCTGTTCACCACCGAGGACTACTACAGTTCCACATAGGTCCACCCAGGACCAACAACCGAACCACTCAGGACCGTACCGGGCAGCCCCCGGTGCGGTCCTCCCGTTTTGACTTTTGCATCCCCCGAGGGCAAACGATGACGACTTGGCAAGAGAACGACCTGCACGCCGCCCAGCTCGAACTGGAGAAGGAAAGCACCAGCCTGGGCATTGCCCGCTACGAGAAGATCAGGGAGCAGCGCCAGGAGGCCGAGACCGGCCCCGGCCGCAAGCTGGTCATGGAGAGCATCGACGCCACCGCCGCCGCGATCATGGCGTTCGTGGCCGAAGCCGACACCGGCAAGCCGGGCAAGCGCCACGCCGCCCTCAAATTCATCCGCCACCTGAACCCCCACGCCCTCGCCTATCTGACCAGCTTCACCTGCGTCAACGCGCTGGTCGCCGATCACCGCAAGGCGGTGTCCGTGGCAATCACCCTGGGCCACGAGGTCGCCAACGAGATCAACTTCTCCCTGCTCCGCGAGAAGCACCCCGGCCTGTACCGGGTGGTCCAGGAGCAGCTCAAGAAGTCCACCTCGGCCCGGCACTCCACCGCCGTCATGCGGCACGTCATCGCCGACGCCGAGTTCGCCCCCGAGGACGACAAGCGCCTCTACCTGTCCGACAAGGACGCGCTGCTGGTGGGCATGAAGCTCATCGAGCTGTTCGTCGAGGCGACCGGGCTGGTCGAGCTGGTCACCGTGGCCGAGCGCGGCAAGCGCCACCTGCTCATCGCCGGGAATCAGAAGGTGCTCGACTGGCTGACCAAGGCCCACGACAGCGCCGCCCTGTACCAGCCGGTGCTCATGCCGATGGTCGTCCCGCCGCGTCCGTGGACCACGCCCCGCGACGGAGGCTACCTGACCGACATCGGCGGCCGGGCTGACCTCGTGCGTACCCGCAACCGCGCCTACAAGCGCGAGCTGGCGCTGGTCGATATGCCCAACGTCTACCAGGCCCTCAACGCCATCCAGGCAACCGCCTGGAAGGTGAACGTGCCCGTCCTGGAGGTCATGCGCGAGCTGTGGAACGCAGGCGGCGGTGTCGCCGGGCTGCCGGAGCGCGAGCTGATGGACCTGCCGAGCCGCCCTGCCCTGCTGGAGACCGACCCGGACTACTTCAAGGAGCACCACGCCGACGAGTTCAAGGAATGGAAGCGCGACCGGGCCAAGGTCTACGAGGCCAACGCGCGCAGCGTGTCCACCCGCCTCGCCGCCGCGCAGAAGATCGCCCTTGCGGAGAAGTTCGCCGAGTACCCCGCGATCTACTTCCCGCACAACCTCGACTTCCGCGGCCGGTGCTACCCCCTGCCCCCGACGCTGACCCCGCAGGGTGATGATGCGGCCAAGGGCCTGCTGACGTTCGCCCAAGGCGTGCCGCTCGGCGAGGACGGTGCCTACTGGCTCGCCATCCACGTCGCCAACTGCTTCGGCGTGGACAAGGTGTCGTTCGAGGAGCGCGTGGCCTGGGTGCGCGAGCACGAGGAGCAGATTCTCGACAGCGCCCTCGATCCGCTGGACGGCCAACGCTTCTGGATGGACGCCGACAGCCCGTTCTGCGCGCTGGCCGCGTGCTTCGAGTGGCTCGGCTACAGCCTCAACGGCCGCGATCACGTCTCCCATCTGCCCATCGCGCTCGACGGCTCCTGCAACGGCCTCCAGAACTTCTCGGCCATGCTCCGCGACTCCGTGGGCGGCGCAGCCACCAACCTGATCCCGCAGCCGAAGCCCGCCGACATCTATTCGCGCGTGAAGGACGTGGCCCAGGAGAAGCTGCGCGCCCGTGCCGAGAGCGGCGACCCGCTGGCGATCAAGCTGGACGGCCAGCTCACCCGCGACATCGTGAAGCAGCCGGTGATGACGCTGCCCTACGGCGTCACGAAGTCGGGCATGCGCGCCCAGGTGCTCTCCAAGTTCAAGAAGCTGGGCATGGAGGACGATTGGGAGACCGCCGAGTACCTGGCGACCCTGCTGTGGGAGTGCATCGGCGAGGTCGTGATCGCAGCCCGCGCGGCGATGAACTGGCTGCGTGACGCCTCCAAGGTCGCCTCGTCGGCCGACCTGCCGGTGAGCTGGACGACCCCCGCTGGCTTCCCGGTCCTCCAGGAGTACCGCGAGGAGGAAGGCGTCCGTATCCGGCCGCACGTCGGAGGCCGCGAGGTGAATTTAGTGGTCAACATCGGCGGTACTAAGCTCGACCGTCGCAGGCAGACCCTCGGGATCAGCCCGAACTTCGTCCACTCCTGCGACGCCAGCCACATGATGCTGACCACCTGCCTCGCGGCAGAGAACGGCATCGAGTCGTTCGCCATGATCCACGACTCCTACGGTACGCACGCGGGCCAGGCAGCAATCCTCGCCGCCGCACTCCGGCAGGCGTTCGTCGATCAATACAGCGGCGACGTACTGGCCGACTTCCGACAGCAACTCGTCGAGCAGCTCCCGCCAGAAGCGGCAGAGAAACTCCCACCCCTCCCGCCGCATGGCGACCTGGACCTCAGCCTGGTGCTGGAGTCGCGCTATTTCTTTGCCTAGTCCATCCCCCTTTGGCAATTGATACCCCAATCGAGAACATCAACATGAGCATCAACTACCAGCACGCACTGAACACCTACGTTGCCCAGGACCACTTCGGTGTGGTCCTCGGCATCTACAACCCGGCCGAACACGGCACGGTCGAGGAGTTCAAGCACCGCATGACGGAGCTGCACGCAGGTGCGTGATCGCGTCATCGACGGACTGCACTCACGTTCTGCCGAGAGCGCCGCACGCGGCGCTTTCGTCGTGATCGACAGCGTGCAGTCCCTCGGCCACCCGGCCGATCAGGTGATCGGCTTGGCGTGCGCCTTCAAGAACTTCTGCGAAGTGCTCGGCCTCGATCCGATGGAAGTGCTGCGGGTCGTCTCGCGCATGGAGCAGGACTGCCGCTACCGGCAGGTCAACACCCTCAACGCCGTGCGCCGCTACGCGGAGCGCGAGCTGAAACCGCATTACCCGTGATGCGTGACCCGATCACCGACGCCTTCATCGACGAGGCGCTCATCGGCTTCGACATCGACGAAGCCTTCGGCATTTCCGCCGACACCCCGCTGACCGCCGCCGCTGACCTGTGGCGCGCGGGCATCTATCTCCCGACCAACTACGAGACCGACAACTGATGGCAACCAAGAAGCGCGAACGATTCGTCTCCCCCAAGGGCACCGCCGTGTGGCCTCGCCTGAACGAACCGGATACCAAGTTCAAGCCGGAAGGCGAATACACCGTGAGCCTGGCGTTCGACCCGAACGACAAGGACTTCAAGGCGCTGGCGAAGAAGCTGGAAACCCGGCGCGACGAGCTGTTCCAGGAGTTCCTGAGCGAGAACCCGAAGAAGAAGAAGGGCGCCGAAGTGGCCCCGGTGTTCACCGAAGAAACCGACGAGAACGGCGATGACACCGGCCGCGTGCTGGTGAAGTTCAAGATGAAGGCCAGCGGCGTCAGCAAGCGCACCGGCAAGAAGTTCACCATGCGCCCGGACATCTTCGACGCCCGCGGCAAGAAGATCGACAACCCGCCGCAGATCGGCGGCGGCAGCGAACTCAAGGTCTCCTACGAGATCGGCGGCTCGTTCGTCGAATCGGCCAAGAAGTTCTACCTGACCTGCTACATGGTCGCCGTCCAGGTGATCGAGCTGGTCGAGTTCGGCCAGCGCAACGCCAAGGACTACGGCTTCGGCGAGGAGGACGGCTACGAGGCCGCCGACAGCGCGCCGTTCAGCGACAGCGATGACGACTCGGACGACGACAGCGACTCCGACGACGAGGGCGATGACGGCGACTACTGATCCGCTGTCGGTCATCGTGGACACCGCGAGGGGGGCCAAGCATTTGGCCTCCCTCACGTTCCCGTTTGACCCGGTGCCCGCCTCGCGCCCGAAGGTTTCGCGCTGGGGCGTCTACTACGGCAAGACCTACAAGACCTGGAAGGAAGCCGCAGAGAAGCATCTGCCAGCCGGTGACCTGGACCTGTCGCCGACCGATCCGGTTTTAGTGGTCATCATCGCGGTATGCAAACGCGCCAAGACCTCGAAGGCCGCGTTTCCCAAGGGCGACGTGGACAACCTCGCCAAGGGGCCGATGGACGTTGTGACCAAAGCCACCGGCTATTGGGCCGACGACAAGCAAGTCATGTGGCTGCTCTCCGGTAAGCGCTGGGCGCAGCCGGACGAAGAACCACGCACCGAAGTCCACCTCTACAAACTCTAAGTGCGCCTCAAACCTCTGGAATCGGTAGAGGCGCTGTTCGTCCTCGCCAGCATGACCCGCCCCGAGCAGGTCACGACCGGCGAAGAACTCGCACGCCTGCACCGCTCGCAGGGCTACTCGAAGATCGCCGTCCACTTCGTCATCGAACGTGACGGCTCGATCTACGACGGTCGCCCGCTGAATCAGCCCGGCGCTCTCGCCGGTAAGCACAACCAATCCGCATACCAAGTCTGCCTCCTGGGCGGCGTCAACGACGCCATGCAGCCCGAGGACAACTTCACCGAAGCCCAACACGCCGCGCTGCGACGCCTGCTCGCCGCCTACGGCAAGCCCGTCGTGTGGGCACCTGACTTCCCTCGATAGGAGAACCCGACGTGAAACCGCTGCCCCCGCAAACCCAGGTCGTCCTGGATCACCTGCGTCGCCACTCGCACCTGACCTCGTGGCAAGCCGAAGGCGTCTACCGCATCCGCCGCCTCGCCTCGCGCGTCGATGAGCTGCGCGCTGCTGGCTTCGAGATCGAAACGCAGACCTGCGAGGACGCCTCGGGGCAGCGGTACACGCGCTATCGCCTGTCGCGCCGTCAGCGCCGCAGCAAGGCTCCGCTCCTGGAAGCGCGCCGCGCTCCGAAGCAGTACCGCGTCGATGCGCTGCTCCAGCTGTATCGCAACTACTGCACCGACGAGCTGGGCCTCGACGCCAACGATGCGACCGAAGAAGTCGCCGCATTCACCAAGTTCCTGCTGGAGAAGAACGCATGACCAACACCGCCACCACCGTCATTCCGTCCGCGATGCGCTTGGCTTTCGAGCGCGCATGGGCGCGCGCCGACAAGCCGTTCCGCGGCCTGGGCCGCACCGTCAAGGGTGCGCTGAATCGTCGCCTCGGCATTTCCTACCGCAAGCGCATGTGGTCCGTGGAGCGTGCAAAGCGCTGACTCCGAATACCTCCACAAAGAGCCGTGCCCGAACTGCGGCAGCAAGGACAACCTTGCGCGCTACAGCGACGGGCACGGCTACTGCTTCGGCTGCGGTCACTACGAGCCAGCCGAAGGCGAGGAGGTCTCTCAACCCACCAGCAGGAAAACCATGAGCGACTTTGCGAAGGGTGAACCGCAAGCCCTGGCGAAGCGCGGTATCACTGAGGAAGCATGCCGTAAGTACGGCTACTGGATCGGCAAGGACAAGCACGGCAAGACCGTGCAGATCGCCAACTACAAGCGTGATGGCGGCATCGTCGCGCAGAAGCTCCGCTACCCCGACAAGAAGTTCTCGTTCATCGGCGACTCGAAGGCGTGCGGGCTGTTCGGCCAGCACCTCTACGAACCGGGGCGACGCCTCGTCATCACCGAAGGCGAGATCGACGCGCTCTCCGTAGCGCAGGCACTCGGCCTCCGCTGGCCGGTGGTGTCCGTACCGAACGGGGCGCAAGGCGCGGCCAAGTCCATCAAGCGCGAGCTGGAGTGGGTCAACGGCTTCGACGAGGTTGTGCTCATGTTCGATATGGACGAACCGGGCCAGGCCGCCGCACAGGAAGTGGCGCTGCTGCTGACTCCCGGCAAGGCCAAGATCGCACAGCTCCCGGCGAAAGACCCGAACGAGCTGCTCCAGCGTGGCGATGCCGAGGCGATCACTCGCGCCATCTACGAAGCGCAGACCAAGCGCCCCGATGGCGTGGTGACGTTCGGTTCCCTCAAGGAGAAGGCACTCAAGCCGGTCTCGATGGGCATGCCTTGGCACGACCCGCGCCTCACCGCGCTGACCTACGGCAAGCGGTACGGCGAGGTCTACACCTTCGGCGCAGGCACCGGCATCGGCAAGACCGACTGGCTGATGGAGGAAGCAGCCTTCATCGCGCAGGAAACCGGCGACCGCGTTGGCCTGTTCTTCCTGGAACAGCAGCCGGTCGAGACGGCGAAGCGCATGGCGGGCAAGGTTGCAGGCCGCCGCTTCCACGTTCCCGATGGGAGCTGGACGCAGGAGGAACTGGAAGCCGCGTTCGAGATTCTCGACAAGGGCCAGGTGTTCATCTACGACCACTTCGGCTCGTCCGAGTGGGACGTGATCGAAGCCAAGATGGCCCACATGGTCGTCGCAGAGGGCGTCAAGCACATCGTCCTCGACAACCTCACGTCGTTCGCGGCCGGTGCCGAGGATGAGCGGAAGATGCTGGAGGACACGATGGCGAAGATTGCGCAGTTCGCGCAGCGCCACCTCATCTGCATCTACCTGGTCTCGCACCTCGCCACGCCGGAAGGCAAGCCCCACGAGGAAGGCGGGCGCGTGATGCTCCGTCACTTCAAGGGCAGTCGCGCGATTGGCTTCTGGACGCACTTCGCGTTCGGCCTGGAGCGCAACACGCAGGCCGAGAGCGAGGCCGAGCGCAACTGCACGACCTTCCGCGTCCTCAAGGATCGCTTCACCGGCCAGTCGAACGGCCAGGTTCTCTACTACAGCTACGACCACGCATCCGGCCGTCTGCTCAATGCAGATGCTCCGGGCGAATACGGCGACTTCGCCGACGAGTCATCCGATGTATCCACCTCCGACTACTGACGGCCGCTCGGTCGTCGGCTTCATCCCAGCTGATGCGCCGCTCTCCTTCGCTGAGAGCCTCGTTCTCCCCTACCAACTCCCGCGCTCCGACCAAGCCTGCCGTGTCATGTACGGCAAGCCAGGGCGGCGCGTGGTCATCCACATCAAAGCCGAGGAACTACCCCAATGAAAGAGATCGTCGCCATCGCAATCGACCTGCTGACCGCACCGTTCCGCAAGGATACCGTGACCGACGTGGTGAAGGTGCTGGAGGGCCAGGTGGACAAGCTGTTCAAGATCAGCGCCGACCGCATCGCCACCGCCTCGACGCTGCGCGACAAGGCCGATGTCCTGCACTCGCAGGCCGACGAGCACGAGGAAGAAGCCGAGCGCGCACTGCGCGTCGCCGAGCGCTTCACCAACCTGATCCGCTAAGGGACCAACCATGACTGCCGAGCAACACGCTCGGTCCCTGTTCGACGTGTTGCCGGCCGAAGTCCGCCACCTGGTCATCCTGGGTGGCGGAAGCCTGCGCGCGTTCTACGACGGGACCGAAATCAAGGACATCGACTGCTTCTTCGTGTCACTTGCGAGCTACACCTACGTGGCCGCGTACCTGAGCGGCCGTGGCGACTGGACCAGCGAAGCCGCCCCGAACGGTATCCGTAACTTCCGCTCGCCCGAGGGTCACCTCGTGAGCCTGATCGGCTTCGAGTTCGGCACGCCGCACGAGCACTGCGCCCGCTTCGATCTGCGGTGCTGCGCCCATGTCGCCATCTACGAACCCAGCACCGACGAGGTGGTGGTCGTATCCCTCGAAGGCGCGGTTGCCGACGCATCGGAGAAGCTGCTGTTCGTGCTGAACAACAACGGCACCGAGCGCACCATCCGCCGCATCACGCACTACGTCGAGGACTACGGCTACACGCTGCATCCCGGCCAGCCCGAGCAGGACGAACTGTTCGAGGACGACGACTTCCCCGGTCACGCGCCCCAGGGCATCCACACGCCGCCGAAGGCCCCCGAGCCGGAGTACATCCTCCGCGCCCGCCGCCGCGTCCGCGCAATCCCCGTAACCAACCACGGCTACCCGTAAGGAGGACCGCCGTTGATCCTCGTATTCGACTGCGAGACCAATGGCCTCCTCGACGAACTTGACACGATCCACTGCATTTCCCTCCAAGAGGTAGATGAGACCGGCGCACCGCGCGGTCCCATCCTGTCCGCCAACGATCACGGCACGGGCGAAATGACAGTCCGTCAGGCCGTCGAGAGGCTCAAGAAGGCCAAGCGCGTTGTCGGCCACAACATCGCCGGATTCGACATTCCGGCTATCGCCAAGGTGTTCCCGGACTTTAAGGTCCAGGCGTACTTCGACACGCTGCTGATGTCCACACTGGTCTACCCGGACCTCAAGGACCGCGACTTCAAGGCCCGCAAGAAGCAGGGAGCGAACCCGGTGTTGCCGGGCAAGCTGATCGGCCGCCACGCCCTCGAAGCGTGGGGCTACCGCCTCGGCCGCTGGAAAGGCGACTACGCGGCGCAGATGGCCGCACGCGGCCTCGACCCCTGGGCACAGTGGTCTCAGGAAATGGACGACTACTGCGACCAGGACGTTGCGGTAACGCAAGCGCTGTTCGCGTTGCTGATGAGCAAGGGCCTCCCCACCGAGGCCATCGAGCTGGAGCAGGCGGTCGCGCCGATCCTCTCGCGCCAGCAGCGCTACGGCTACCTGTTCGATCAGGAGAAGGCGCGTGAGCTGGAGTGCATCCTCGTGTCCCGGCGCACTGCGCTGGAGGCCGAGCTGCGCAGGGTCATTCCGCCGTGGAAGGTGGTGAAGCGCAAGTTCGTACCGAAGCGCGACGACAAGCGCCGCGGTTACGTCAAGGGCGTGGAGGTCACGACCTACAAGGACGTGGTGTTCAACCCGGCAAGCCGACAGCACATCGCTGACCGCTTGACTGCAATGTATGGCTGGCAGCCCCAAGAGTTCACCGAGAAGGGCCAGCCGAAGATCGACGAAGAAGTCCTGGGCGCGCTCAAGTTCCCGATCATCCCGCTCCTGCTGGAGCACTTCATCGTCAACAAGCGCCTCGGCCAGCTCGCCGAAGGCGACGAGGCGTGGCTCAAGGCCATCAAGAAGGATGGCCGCATCCACGGCAGCGTGAATCAGAACGCAGCGGTGACCGGCCGCATGACGCACTCGAAGCCGAACATCGCTCAGGTGCCGAAGGTCCAGCACTCGAAGGAGAAGGGAATCCTCAAGGGCCAGGAAGGCGGATACGGATTCGAGTGCCGCTCATTGTTCTGCGTCCCGACAGGGAAGCTCCAGGTCGGCGCGGATGCCTCGGGATTGGAGCTGCGCTGCCTGGCTCACTTCATGGCAAAGCACGACGGTGGCGAGTACGCCAAGGTCATCCTCGAAGGCGACATCCACTCCGTCAACCAATCGGCGGCAGGACTGCCCACCCGCGACAACGCCAAGACCTTCATCTACGCCTTCCTCTACGGGGCAGGCGACGCGAAGCTGGGCTCCATCGTGGGCAAGGGTCGCCAGGCCGGGGCGAAGCTCCGCTCGAAGTTCCTGGCGGGGCTGCCTGCGCTGGAGAAGCTGGTACGCGGGGTCAAGAAGCGCGCGGCCGAGAAGGGATACCTGATCGGTCTCGACGGCCGGAAGCTGCACATCCGCAGCGACCACGCCGCGCTCAACACCCTGCTCCAGTCGGCCGGTGCGCTGGTGATGAAGAAAGCCCTGGTGATCCTCGACGCCGACCTGCAAGCCGCAGGGCTGGTGCCGGGCGTCCACTACGAGTTCCTCGCCAACGTCCATGACGAGTGGCAGATCGAAGTGGACGAGGACAAGGCCGAGTTCGTGGGCAAGACCGCCCAGGCCGCCATCCGCAAGGCTGGCGATCACTTCGGCTTCCGCTGTCCGCTGGATGGCGAGTTCAAGATCGGAAGGAATTGGGCCGAGACGCACTGACCCGCGGCAAGCGGGACATTGCACTCGCCCTGGTGCGCCAAGCGAAACGCCGGGCAGCAAGGAAGGGACTGCCGTTCGACCTCACGTCGGACGACATCGTGGTCCCCGACTTCTGCCCGGCGCTGGGCATCCCGCTGTACCGCGCTGTCGGGCGCAAGGCCCAAGGCCCCAACTCACCCACGCTCGACCGCATCGAACCTGACCTCGGCTACGTCCGGGGCAACGTGCGCGTGATCTCCGCACGCGCGAATCAGATCAAGTCCGACGCGACTCCCTCGGAGCTTCTGCGAGTCGCCTGTTACGTCCAAGAGAACCGATGAACCCAACCAACATCCTGCGCGCCCTCGCGGCGCTGCTGGTCGTTGCCGCGCTCGCGGCTGGCGGCTTCGCAGCCTGGAAGTACACCGCAATGGCCCAGCGCGTGACGGAGCTGGAGGAGTCGGCAAAGGAACTGGCCGACCTCAAGCAGACCGTCGAGACCCTCAACCGCGAAGCCGTGCGCCGCTCTGCCTTCGATGCAGCGCTGCGGAACGCCCGCGCCACCACCAACCGCTCTGTGGAGATTGCAGCAAATGCTGACCCGGAAACTGGCGATTACCTGTCTCGCCGCATTCCTGACGAGCTGCGCCGCGCACACCTCGAAAGTCGTGCCGGAGCAGTTCCTCCAGCCGACCGTCATTGAGGGCACGCACTCCTCACTGGACGCCGTGATGGCTGACCCGACCACCACCACCTACGACCTCTACCGCTTCGGTGGCAACGCCGAGGACGGCCTCCAGCGCTGCAACGCCGACAAGGCGAGCGCCTTGGAAGTCCTCAAGGAATCGAACCGATGAACGAGAATCAGCTTCGCGTGCATTTCATTGGCGGCCCCGCTGACGGCGATGTCCGCTTGATCGCTCCGTGTACTACCTACCGCGTGGCTGTGCTCGAACACCAGCCCGAGGTTCACGCCTACAACGCCAAGTGCCCGTGCTGCACGGAGCGCATGCTGCGCCCCGTGGAGTGGAACACCGCGATCTACTTCATCCGCCGCGTTAGCGAGAAGTGCTGGGTCGCCGTACACGAGAGCATGGTATGAAGCGCGCTCTCCTGATCCTGGCGCTGTGTGCCGGCCTCGCCGCGTGCGATATGAAGCCCTGGCCGCCGAGTGCGGACTATGGCTCGTGCCTGAAAGGGCACAGCGAGGACTCCTACATCATCATGTGGCAGTCGATGTGTACGGGGAACTCCTGCACGCAGATTCCGTACACCATCCCGACCACCGACTTCGTGTGCGACGAGCACGAGTACCCGCTCGGCGACGGCCCGGAGTACCAGGCCGGAATGAAGCGCTACGCCGCCGAGCTACAGGCGTGGTATGAGCGCCACCCGGAGAAGCGGCCATGACTTCCTACGTCACCTATCGGCCACCGCAGGCGGCCGGTTCCTGGGTCATCGGCGGCAACTTCTTCGTACAGGTCCGGGAGCGTCCGAACCGGCTGCACCGCTGGTTCGCGCTGGCGCTCCTGGGATGGCAGTGGGTGGACGCATGAACAAGCGCGGCCCCCTGCTGCTGATCGACGCCGACGTGCTGCGCTACCAGCTCGCGTTCTCGAACACCGCGAACATCGACTGGAACGGCGACGGCAACAAGGTCGAGGCGATCCAGCCCGAGCGCGCGAAGGCGAAGCTGGAGGACTACATCGACGAGATCGTCGAGAAGTTCGGCGCTCGTGATTACCTGCTGGCCCTGTCCTGCAAGAAGCACAACTTCCGCAAGGACATCGACCCGACCTACAAGCTCAACCGTGCCAGCAAGGACAAGCCTGCCCTGTGGTACGTGCTCGACGAGTTCGTCTACGACGAGTTCGGCGACAAGATCGTGGAGATCGAGAACCTGGAAGGTGACGACGTGCTGGGCCTGCTGGCCTCGCACCCGAATCCGAAGCGCGCGCCAGGCAGCCGCATCGTCGTGTCCATCGACAAGGACATGCAGACGATCCCCGGCATCCGTCTCTACAACCCCAACCGTCCCGACGTGGGCGTCAGGCCGATCTCGGCTCACGACGCTGACTTGTTCTGGATGAAGCAGGTGCTCACGGGCGACCAGGTGGACAACTACCCCGGCTTCCCCGGCATCGGCCACAAGGGCGCGGACGAGCTGCTCATGCCCATCCACGAGGCGTACCGCGATGCGTCCGTCGAGGAGCACCTCGGCGCGCTGTGGAACACCGTCGTCACCACCTACACCACCCGCATCCCCCGCGGCGGCACCGAGCCGCTGTCGAAGCACGATGCGATCCGCCAAGCACGCCTCGCGCGAATCCTGCGCTACGGCGACTACAACCCCAAGACCAAGGAAGTGAAGCTGTGGAAACCCTGATCCTGTTCATCACCATCGTCGCCGTGCTGGCCGTGCTGTTCGCCTTCGTCGCCTACGGCGCTGCCTGGCTGTGGTGGCGCAGCCTCAACACCCTCGAACGCGCCCTGTACCGCTCGGCTGGCAGCGTCAAGCTGTGGCCTGCCGCTGTCGGCGTTGCTGGTGCGGCCTGGCTGATCGCCCGTTGCTTCGCCTGATGCGCCCGAAGCTGCTGGCGCTCGCCATCAACCTGTCGCTGCACGGCCGTCCCGGCTGGTAGCGCCGCTCCCCCAAGTCCCCTTCGGCCCGCCTCGTGCGGGCCTTTCCTTTTCTGGAGTCCCCATGAAGATCATCGGAATCACCGGCCGCGCCCGTAGCGGCAAAGACACCCTGGCCGAGTTCCTGGTCAGCGACCACGGCTTCGTGAAGCTGTCCTTCGCGGCCCCGATCCGCGCCTTCGTGGCGGACATCACCGGCCTGCCGGTGTCCGCGATGGAGGACGGCCCGCTCAAGGAGGAGCCGCTCGACTGGCTCAACGGGCAGACCCCGCGCCGCCTGATGCAGACCGTGGGCACCGAGTGGGGCCGCGAAATGATCGACCGCGACCTGTGGGTCAAGGTGGTCGCGCAGAAGATCCGTCAGGCCCGCCGCGACGGCGCTGCTGGCGTCGTGGTGTCGGACGTTCGCTTCGACAACGAGGCGCAGTTCATCCGTGAGTGGGGCGGCCAGGTGGTCCAGGTGCTCCGCGACAGCGCGGTCCCGGTCTCGGCGCATGCCTCCGAGGCAGGCGTCCACGGCGACCTGATCGACACCGTGCTCGACAACAACGGCCCGATCCACCGCCTGCGGATGGTCGCGGAATCACTGGCCCGACTCTAAGGGTTTAGTGGTCATCATCGGGGGAAACGACAGTTTCCCCACCTATTCATAACCCAGGAGTTCTATGCAAATCCCTCTGCACTCCTACGACCTGATCGACCTCCTGGACGAACTGCACCCCGAAGTGATCTACGACCCCGCCCAGCCGAAGGAGGAGTTCCTGCTCCGGCAGGGCGAGCGCCGCCTGATCCTCCGGCTCAAGGCGCTGCGGAAGGTCGAGCAGATGGAGCACCGCGCCCGCTAATCATGTGCAGCAAGCCCAACATGCCGGACCAGCAGGAGAAAGACCCGATCCTGCTGACCCGCCAGGACACCCAGCCGACCGGCCACGCGGCCGATCAGCGGCGTAAGTCCAAGGTCCGACTGGACCTGAACAACGCAACGCAGTACCAAGGACTGACCATTCCGAATGGCTGACGCCAAGCAGACCTCGGCCGAGAAGCAGACGGCCGCGAAGCGCTACGGCGATCTCAAGTCCAACCGCAAAGAAGCCGAGACGCGCGCCAAGCGCTGCGCCAAGGTCACCCTGCCCCGCCTGTGGGTGGACGAGGGCGCGAAATCGCGTACCCCCGGTTCCGCCTACATCGACACCGGCCCGAAGTGCGTCAACGCCCTGGCCTCGAAGATCGTGCTGGCCTGGCTCCCGCCGAACGCCTCGGTGTTCAAGCTCGCGCCTGACCAGGCCGTCGCCGAGAACATCGCCGAGCAGGCTGGCGTGGAGACCTCCGAACTGGAGGCCGCGCTGGTGGACGTGGAGCGAGTCATCGTCAACGACCTGGAGACCAGCGGCGTCCGCCCGGTCCTCAGCGAGGCGGCCAAGCACGCCATCGTCCTCGGCAACTTCCTGCTCTACGACCCCGACGAGGGCAAGCCCAAGCTGTACCCGCTGACCTCCTACGTGACCGACCGCGATGGCCTGGGCAACGTGCTGGAGATCATCACGCTCGACAAGATCGCCCCGGCCATGCTGCCGGACTCGATCCGCGCGGCGGTGATGCAGAAGCTCGCCCAGGAACGCGACGAAAAGACCAAGAACGACGACGTGAACCTCTACACCTGGGTGCGTCGCTCGGAAGATGGCAAGGAGTGGGAAGTGGTCCAGGAGGTCGAGGGCGTCGAAGTCCCCGAGACCGTGGGCACCTACCCCATCGACGCCTGCCCGTGGATTCCCCTGTGCGCCCCGCCGTCCCTCGTGGACGACTACGGCGAGGGCTTGGTCTACGACTACGTGGGCGCGTTCGAGTCGCTGGAGGCGCTGCGCAAGGCGATCCGTAAGGGTGCCGCCGCCCTGGCGAAGATCATCATGTTCCTCAAGCCGACCTCGACGATCCGCGAGCGCCAGCTCACCGAGGCCGAGTCCGGCGCGGTGCTGCGTGGCGAGGCCAGCGACGTGACCACGCTCCAGCTCCAGAAAGCCTACGACCTGAACTTCGTGCGTCAGGAGGCCGAAGGGCTGGCGAACTCGCTGGAGCTGATCTTTGGCGTGAAGTCCGCCGTGCAGCGCCCCGGCGAGCGTGTGACCGCCTACGAAATCCGGGTGCTCACCCAGGAACTCGACGACGCCCTCAGCGGCTTCATGGCGATGTCGGGCGAGCAGCTCTTGCTGCCGCTGATCCGCCGCCGCCTGCACAAGCTCCAGAAGCAGGGTCGCCTGCCCGAGCTGCCGCAGGAACTCATCAAGCCGCGCATCACCGTTGGCATCGCTGCCCTCGGCCGCGGCCACGACCTGAACAAGCTGATCGAGTTCGGTCAGGCAGTGGATGCGCTTGTCGGCGCAGAGGAGAAGGCACGCCGCCTCAACAGTGGCGAGGCGATCTCCCGACTGGCCGCCGCTTCCGACATTTCCACCAAGGGCCTGATCCGCTCCGACGACGAGCTTGCTGCCGAACAGCAGGACGCCTCGGCGCAGGAGGCGATGGTCCGTGCCGCTCCGAATATCGCCTCAGCGATGACCCAAACCCCGTAACCCCGAGAAGGACGCAATGTCGAACGAAACCACCGAGAAGCCCGCCAAGCCGACCAAGGAAGCCCCGAAGGCTCCGAGCGTCGAGCGTAAGGGCAAGGCCGAGATCACCCGCAAGACGAACGGCCTGGTCATCGTCAACTACAAGCCCGAGGACAAGTAATGTCGCAGCCGGGCAAGTCCGAAGTGACCGTCAGCCTTGACGGCATCAACGGCCAGCCGACCCCAGGTCAGCAGCCGCCGCAGAACTCCCAGGACACCCAGCAGCCCGCACAGGGCGCGCAGGGTGGCACCGATGGCGAGCGCCTGTTCGGCGGCAAGTACAAGACCGTGGAGGAGCTGGAAGCCGCCTACGCAGAACTGAGCACGCCAGCCGACGACAAGGGTGGCAAGGGCGGCCCCGCGACCATCGACGACGCCACCGCGGATGACGCGCGTGACGCCTTGGCGCGAGCTGGCCTGAACCTGGACGACTTCGCCACCGAGTTCAACTCGAACGGCTCGCTGTCCGAGGAGAGCTACAAGAAGCTCCAGGACGCGGGCTATCCGAAGGAGCTGGTGGACGTGTACGTCGATGGCCTGCGCGCTCGCGTGCAGACCTACGAGAACGCCGTCTACTCGCCCGCAGGTGGCAAGGCCGGTTACGACGGCCTGGTCCAGTGGGCCAAGACCAACCTGAGCGCCGAGCAGAAGCGGGCGTTCAACGAAGCGGTGCAGTCCGGCGACGCCGGCCGCGCAGCGCTGGCAGTCCAGGGCCTCGTCGCCCTCCGTGGCGGCAACGGCCGCCTTCTGAATGGCAAGACCGCATCGAACGCCGATGCTGGTCCCAAGCCGTTCCAGTCGCAGGCGCAGGTCGTCGAAGCGATGCGCGATGTGCGCTACCACCGTGATCCGGCTTACCGCGCGGAAGTCTCCGCCCGCCTGGCCGTGTCGCCGCTGTTCAAGTAATCCACTCAACCTCAAGCAAGGACTAAATGTCGGACGCAATCCCCTCCCGCCTGGGTCAAGCCCAGGCCAACGGCGACGCCTGGGCGCTGTTCAAGCAGAACTACACTGCTGAAACCATCACCAGCTTCGTCGAGAACTACAAGCTGGACGGCCGCGTGTCGGTGCGCAACATCGAGAGCGGCAAGTCCGCCTCGTTCCCGAACGTCGGCACCATCGGCTCCGAGTACCATGTGCCGGGCACCGAGATCAAGGGCCTGGTGGTCGAGCACAACGAGACCATCATCACCCTCGATCCGATGCTGATCTCGCACGCCTTCATCGCCAACATCGACGAAGCGATGAACCACTACGACGTGCGTTCCGAGTACACCCGTCAGCAGGGTGCGGAGCTGGCGCTCAAGCGCATGCAGAACGAGCTGCGCTGCGCGATCCTGGCCGCTCGTACCACCGAAGGCAAGGTCGAAGGCCAGCCGGGTGGTGCCATCATCAAGGCCGCCACGATGGCCTCCGATCCGACCGTGCTGGCCGATGCGTTCCGCAACGCCCGCATGCTGTTCGACGAGAAGCTGCTGCCGGACAACCCGCAGGAGTTCACTGGCGCACTGGCCCCGGCTCAGTGGTATCTGCTGACCGAGAACAAGGACTTGATCGACCGCGACATCAACGCGGAATCGAACGGCTCCTACGGCCAGGCGATCATTTCCTCGGTCGCCCGCATCCCGCTGGTGAAGATCAACGCGATGCCGCGTGTCGATGAGTCGTCCCTGGCCTCGATCCCGGCCAAGTACCGCGGCAACTTCGCGGACACCGTGGGCGTGATCTTCCACCGCTCGGCGGTCGGCACCCTCAAGCTGCTGGACCTGTCCCTGGAGGACGTGTACCAGGGCGAGAAGCAGGGCACCCTGATGCTGGCGAAGTACGCGCTGGGTCACGGCATCCTGGCTCCGCGCGGTGCCATCGAGCTGTCGAAGGCCCCGTAAGCAATACAGCGCCGTTGGGCAAATCCCGCGGCGCTTCAATCTCTCTCCATCTACGGGGGACATCCACATGGGTGTCCCCCGTTTTTTTGCCCCGAATCCATGAACCTCGAACTCACTCCGACCACGGAACTCGAAGCCGTCAATGTGCTGCTCGGTGCTATCGGCGAAGCGCCGATCAGCGACCTCGAAGCGCTCGGCAACCTGTACGCCTCGCAGGCGCGCGACACCCTCCGCGCGGTGAGCCGCGAGGTCCAAACCGCTGGCTGGTGGTTCAACACCAGCGAGTCGTTCACCTTCACGCTCAACGCGGAAGGCAAGGTGCTGCCGCCGCAGTCGATCCTCAAGCTCGTCCCCGCACGCGGAAGCGAGCCGCTGGTGATCCGAGGCACGCGCCTCATCAACCCGCTCACCCTCGCCGACACGTTCTCGTCGGCACCCACCGCCGACTTCGTGACCTGGTTCCTCGCCTACGAGGAGCTGCCCGAGTCGGCCCGCCGCTACATCGCCGTGCGCGCTGCGCGTCTGTTCCAGACGAGCGTGCTGGGTAGCGACCAGCTCTACGTGTTCACCGAGAAGCACGAGGAGGAGGCATACCTCATCTTCGCGCAGGAGCACGCCGACTTCACCTACGCCCGCGGCCACAACTTCCTCAGTGGCTCGACGGACGTGTCTGATATTTGGGACCGCTGATGCCGCTAATCACGGGGGACTATCCCTCGTTCCTGGGAGGCGAGTCGCAGCAGGACGATACCGTCCGCTCGCCGAACCAGCTCACCAAGGCGATCAACGCCTGGCTGCATGCCGCAATGGGCGCTGGCAAGCGCCCGCCCGCCGAGTTCGTTGCTGGCCTTGGCGTCACCCTCGATCACGACTGTGCCTTCCACTCCATCGTCCGCGATGAGAACGAGCGCTACATCGTCGCCGTGGGCCACCGCAGCATCCGCGTGTTCGACCACGAGACCGGCAAGGAATACACCGTCAACGCCACGGGCGACGCGCTCAACTACCTGGACACCCAGGGACAGCGTGCGTGGTCGTGCTTCGCGCTGGCGACGTTCTCCGATACCACCTTCATCGTCAACCGGCTGGTAGACGTGAAGCAGAGCGATGAGCTGTCGCCCGGTTCGCTGTACGGATCGGCGCAAACGATGTCCGACCTGCCGAAGCCCGGTGACAAAGGCTCGGCCGTTGTGCCGACCGGCGCGATCTACAACATCATCGGCTCGTCCGAGTCGCAGTTCGACGACTACTACGTCCAGAAGCAGTCCTCCTCGGTCTACCTGGAGGTCGCCCGGCCGGGCATCAAGCACCGCTTCGATGCCAAGACGATGCCGCACATCCTCAAGCGCATCCCCGATCCGGTGCATGCGGACGGCTTTTGGTTCTCCTTCGGTGGACCGGAGTGGACCGCGCGCCCCGCGGGTGACGAGCAAAGCAACCCGTTCCCGTCCATCGACGGCCAGCGCATCCGCGAGGTGTTCAAGCACCGGGACCGCCTGGGCTTCCTGGCCGGGGAGAACGTGCTGATGTCCGAGGTCTCCGATCCGTTCAACCTCTGGCGCACTTCGGTGACCCAGGTGCTCGACGCCGACCCCATCGACGTGAGCGTCAGCGGGTCGAACGGCGTCACCACGCTCTATCACGCAGTCCCGTTCCAGTCGGCCCTGTTCCTTGCCGCTGCGGGCGGCCAGTTCCTCCTGACCGCCGAGCCGTACCTGGCCGCCAAGAACGTCAAGAGCGATCCGGTCAACAGCTACAGCAGCTCGCCGTACATCCGGCCGAAGCTGATGGGCGAGTCGCTGTACTTCACCGAGGACAGCGGCGCATACGCAAGCGTGCGCGAATACTTCATCGACGACCTGTCGGTCACCGGCGACGCCGCCGACGTGACCGCGCATGTGCCCAAGCTGATGCCGGGCCGCATGCGAGCGATGGCGAGCGCAAGTGGTGCTGACTGCGTGTTCTTCGCTCCTGACGAGCCGACCGACGCGCAGCTCTACGTCTACTTCGTCCGCTGGATCGGCGACGAGAAGCAGCAGTCCGCATGGACGCGCTGGTCAATCTCCGGCGTCGGCCGCATCGTTCACATGCACGCCATCAACGACGTGCTGTACGCCGTCGCGGAAGCGCCAGGAGGCGGCTGCGAGCTGCTCAAGTTCCGTATGGTGCTCAACCAGCACGACGCGGATGCCACGGGCGACTACAACTTCCTGCTCGACCGCATGCTGGTGGTGCAGCCCACCTATCAGCAGTTCGGCAACGAGACCTGGATCGACCTGCCCTACATCGTGCCCGATGGTATGACGGTCACCGTCCTCAAGACGGACGACTGGCAAGACCCCGGCGCGTACCTGGACATCACCAAGGCGCGCTGGGACAACGCCCGCACCCGCCTCGCGCTCCCCGGTAACCACACCGAGGGCCGCGTGGTCGTCGGCATGGACTACGAGCACCGTCTCACCCTGACCAAGCCCATCGTTCGCGGTGGGCAGAACCAGGCCGTGCTGGTGGGCCGCACGCAGGTGCGTGACATCGAGGTCGCCTACAAGGACGGCGCGTACTTCGAGCTGGAGGTCGAGCAGCACGGCAATGGCCGCGTCGAGACCTACGTGGCGTCGCACTCCGGTGCGTACACCGCGCGCGTCCTCAACGACTCGGTGTTCCGCACCAGCGCCCCGACGTTCCACTCCGGCTCTCGCCGGTTCCCCGTGCTGGGCGACGCCAACAGCGTCCGCATGCACCTCGTCAACCGCCTGCCGTTCCAGTGCTGGTTCCAGTCAGCACAGTGGCGCGGCATGTTCGTCTCCCGCAGCCGAGTATGACCCTGACCTATCGAAGCCCCACCGCCAGCGACATCCTCCACGTCGCCGAGAATATGCGGCAGGAGGACATCCTGGAGGTGGCGGCTTCGCATGGTCACACCCCGCTCCAGGCGCTCGCATTTGCAGTGACCGCGAGCGACCGCAGTTTCGCCGCGATGCACGACGGTTCCCCCGTGTGCATCTTCGGCTTCACCCAGCACGCCGAGGGTATCGCCTCGGTTTGGCTGCTGGGCACCGACGCCCTGGTGGCTCCCACGTTCCGCCGCACGTTCCTCCGAGAAGCTCGGCGGATCAGCGACGAGTGGTCGGCCACCTTCGGCACCATCTTCAACTTCGTCGATGTCCACGCCGTCACCACGCGGCGATGGCTCGGCTGGCTTGGCTTCCGCGAGAGCGGCGTCGAGTCCGCCTACGGCTTCGCCAAGACACCCTTCGTCCGAGTAACCAAGACCCCATGTGCAACCCCGTAGCAGTCCAGGTCGGTATCGCCGCAGTCAGCGCGATGGCGACCATGTACGGCCAGAATCAGAACAACAAGGCCATCGAGGAAGCCGCGGAGCGTCAGCAGGAGCAGATCAACGACCAGGCCGCCGAGCGCACCCAACAGCGCATGGAGGAGGCCCGCGCACTGCGATCCGCGATGCGCGCCTCCGCAGCAGAAGCGGCAGTGTCCGGCAACTCGGTCGAGCTGCTGGCGAACGACATCATGGCCCAGGCTGGCCGTGACATGGCCCTCATCGAGAAGAACCGCAGGAACGGAGTCGTCGAAAGCGGCTCCGAAGCACGCGCACGTATCCGCACCGGCAATGCCGAGGCGCTGGGCGGCGTGATGCAGTCAGGCGCGAACGCCTACAGCAACATCCAAACCTACAAGCGCTATTCCATTCCCGGAGACGAGTAACCCGTGGCTCGCACGAAACCCCAAGAGATCATCCGCCGCGCACAGGTGCCGCAGCGTCTCGCCGAGCGCCCCGTTCTGGCGGTGCAGGCTGACCAAGCGTCCTCCGCTGGTGCCGGTGCCCTCTCCCGCACCGCCGCTGCGGTGCTGACGCGCGTCTCGGATTCCGTCAACTCGCAGATGATCTCCAATAGCCGCGAGCAGTACAGCGCCGCGGCGACCCAACGTATGCAGGAGGACGCCGAGGGTACGCCCCGGCAGGCCGAGGACTTCGTTGCCCAGCAGTCGGAGTCATGGCGTCGCGGCTACCTCAAGGCTGACGGCATCATCCGCGTCCGCGACTGGCAGATCGAAGCGGCCAAGGAGATCGCCAAGGCCGAACCCGGCACCGACATCGAGCCGCTCATCAAGGAGCGGATGGCGGCGCTGACGCAGAACCCCGAGTTCCAAGACCCGCAGGTCCGCAAGGCCCTGATGCCGGTCGCCATGCGCGCCGCGCAGCAGGTCCGCCAGCAGTGGCAGGCCGACTCGATGCGGGAAATGCTGGTCCGGCAGAAGGAGTCGCTGACCGCGATCATCCGCGACGGCATCAAGGGCGGCACGTTCCTCACTTCCGAGGGCATGAACGGCCTGTACGCGATGCTGGACCAGGAGGAGTACGCCTACCTCAACAAGCGCGACGTGGACGAACTCTACGTCGAGGCCGCCAAGGAGGAGCTGGCCGCAGGCAACCGCGATCCTCAGTCGATCCTGGCGTTCCTGGAGAAGGACCGCGGCGACGGCCAGCCCGGCTTGATGAACACCGAGCACGGCGATGAGCTGCGCGCGGCGGCTGCCGCTGGTGCCCGCGTAATCGCACACCGCGAGGACGAGGCACGCAAGCAGGCGATGGCCGAGGCCGAGTGGACGCTCCAGGGCCTCGCGGATCGCGGCCAGCTCACCCACAAGACCATCGACACCTGGGCCAGCAAGTTCGGCCTGAGCGGCGGCGACCTCCAGTCCTTCAAGCGCTACTGGAACAATCAGCAGGAGCAGACGCTTCGCCGCTGGGAGCAGGAAGCGAAGGAGCGCGCCCGTGAGGAGCGCATCCGCAAGCTGGTCGCCGGAGGCAATCCCTACGAGATCAGCGACGCCGACCTCAAGAAGCAGGCCGGTAAGGAGTGGGAGGAAACCCCGCAGGCCGCACGCGGCCAGGTGCTCCAGAAGTGGGCACGGCAGGGCATCGTTATCCCCCAGCTCGAACGCATCCTCAAGCGCGCTGACCCGGCGTTCCAGGAGAACTTCCAGAACGCCGCGACGCTGTACGAACAGCTCCGCAAGGTCTCGCCCAAGTACGCCGATACGGTCGCTGGCGGCGAGGCTGCCGCAATGCTGGACCAGTACCTCTACGACACCCGGCGCAGCGGCCAGTCGCACCAGGAGGCCGCCCGCGCCCTGACGCAACCGAAGCGCGAAGTCGAGGAGGCCCGCTCGGTCATCAACGACACCTGGAAGTCCGGCATCAAGGACTACCTGGAGATCGACGGCAAGCCGCGCGACCCGCGTGAGCTGCATCGCATCCGCCAGGAAGCCGAACGCATCGCCTCTCGTGGCGGCGTGTCCGGCGAAGCTGCCATCCGTGCGGCGGTCGGTCAGATCGACGCCCAGCGCACGACCGTCAACGGCCGTCGCGTGCCGAACATCGGCATGCCGCAGGGTGCCGAGCCAGCGGTAGACGAGCTGATCCAGACGGTCGCGCGCAAGCTCGGCCGCGACCCGGATGAGCTGTCGGCCCTGCCGAATCCCCGCAATCCGGGGCAGTGGCAGATCGTCGGCCCCGACAACTGGCTGATCCCTGACCCGGACACCGGCCGCGCCATCGGTTTCGACCCGCGCGCCATCGCGGCACAGCACCAGCGCTGGAAGGGAGACCTTGCGGAATCCCAGGCGCGTCGTCGGGTCGAGCAGCGCACCACCTGGGCAGATCAGTCCCGGAACATCCGCGACCTGCGTTCGCAGTCGGCGACGACGGAAGTCCCCGCGACCATCGCCAAGCGCGACGGCAGCGCCGCCGAGGCTCCCGCCTTCGAGCTGCCCAAGTTCGACCTCACCAAGCCGCTGGTCCCCAACGCGGGCACCAAGCAAACCACCACCACCCCGGCAGTCCCCGAGGACTTCCTGGAGTACCTGACGAGGAAGTAAGACCGCATGTTTGAATCCCTACCCGGCGCAGACGAGAACATCGTCAAGCCGGCAACCCAGCAGCCCATCGTGCAAGCCGTGCGCGAGCGCAAGGAGCAGCGAGAGGCCGCGCAGCGCCGGAAGGATCAGACGACCGTATGGGACGGATGGGGCGCTGCCCAGGCAAAGGGCGGCATCGGCTTCATCGACCGCTTCATCACCGAGCTGGGCTACGAGCCGCAGCAGGGCTATCGCATTCCCGCAGACGCGCGCAAGCGCTGGGAGTCGATGGGCCTGCGCCCGGAGCAGTGGGAGCTGTTCGGCCGGGCCACGTCCGACGAGCACCTCTCCTATCTGGAATCCGTGGCCTTTATGAATCAGATGGCGGACGACGACCTGGCGCAGTTTGGCCTGGGCGGACAGATCGCCCTCGGCTTCACCGACCCGGTGGCAACCGGCCTCGATCTCGCCACGGGCGGCCTGGGGTACGCAGCCAAGGCCGGACGACTCGCCAACGCGGTGCGATCCGGTCTACAGGCTGCGGGCACCTCCGCGCTGATGTCGGCCGCAACCTCCACCTACGACCCCGAGCAGACGCTCGCGGATGGCGTGCAGAGCGCCGCCCTGTCGTTCGCGTTCGGTGGTGCCCTCGGCGCTCGCCGGGGTGCCCTGTTCGATGGCGAGGTCAAGCCTGACGTGGTGAAGCGGCTGGCTGGTGACGACTCGCTGTCGGCCGCCCGCGTTGCTGGCACCGCCACCACCGACCCGACGCCCGGCGTCCTCCCGCTGCGCAACGAGACCGCATTCGAGCAGGAGTTCACCGACAAGGCGCTGGTCAACGCGCACATCACGCCCCACTTCGCCACCGTCCGCCGCGACCTTGCTGCCCGCATGGGTAGCGCCAAGTCGCCGCTGGTGCGCGAGGCGGGCCGTCTGCTGTTCCGCGATGGTGTCGGGTACACCGATCGCTCCGTCGCGGTCCAGGAGTCCACCAGCGAGTTCGCCAAGCGCCACCTGGCCGTCATGGAGACGGAATGGCGGAGCGGAGTGAACGCCGCGTGGGACGCCTACAAGCAACGGACGGGCACGCATTGGTGGAACTTCTCCGAGCGCGCCAAGTTCAACGAGGAGGTCGGCCGTGCCGTGCGCGGTGCGCCGGACGTGTCACCGGAAGCCGCCAAGGCTGCCGGAAGCGTCGCCAAGGCGATGCGGGACGCGCTCAAGCTGGCGCAGGACAGCAACCTCGACGGCTTCGCCAACGTGGCGCAGAACGGCAACTACCTGCCGCGCTACTGGAGCGGCAAGGGCTTCAAGCGCCTGTTCGGCGAAATGCAGCTCCACCAGGACGACGTGATCGACCAGCTCATCAAGCCCGCCATGCGTCGCGCATGGGAGGCCGCCGCCGACGAAGGCGACGAGATCGACGACGAGCTGCTCGGTGCGGTTGCACGCTCCTACCTCAAGCGCGCTCAGGCGAACTTCGAGGGCGACGGGATGGACCTGCTGGTCCGTCCGCTGGACAGCGATTCGGTCGAGGAGATCGGCAACATGCTGACCGAGGCGGGCGTCTCGCCAGTGCGGTCGCAAGAGCTGCTGTCGAAGCTGGAGCGCAAGACCTACGAGTCGGGCAAGCTCGACCGCGCGAAGAAGCGCATCGACCTCGACGAGACCTACTCCACCACCATCCGCAACGAGGCTGGCGAGGACGTGCAGGTCTCGATGGCCGACCTGTTCGACAACGACGTGGACTCGGTGATGACCCGCTACATGCGCGAGATCACCGGCTGGTCGGCGCTGTCGTCGAAGGCTGGCATCAAGAACCGAGCACAGCTGGACCGCTTCGTGTCGAAGCTCAAGAGCGACGCCCGCAAGTCCGGCGACGACGTGAAGGACATCGAGCGCCTGATCGACATCGGCCTCAAGTCCACCTTCGGCCGCAGCACCGAACTTGATCCCGCCAGCCGTGGCGCACGCTACGCGCGGTTCCTGCGCAACTGGAACTTCGCTCGCGTAATGAACCAGGTCGGCTTCTCGCTGTTCGCCGAGCTTGGCCCGACCATCGCGCATGCCGGTCTCCGCAACTTCTGGAACTCCGTGGGTGCCGCCCGCGACTTCCTGGTGCGCGGCGCTGACGGCAAGCTGTCCTCGCAAGAGGCGCGCGTGATGGAGCGACTGTTCGCACCCGGCACCGACTGGCTGCGCAACCCGCCGTTCCTGCGCCTGGACGAGGATGCGCTCGTGCCGCAGACGTTCAACGTCAAGCACGGCGAGAAGATCGACAACGCGATGAACATGGCGACGCACGTCACCTCGGTCGCATCCGGCATGGCCCCGATCAACACGATGCTCCAACGCATCGCTGGTCGCGCCACGCTGCTGCGTCTGCTGGACATGGCGAACGCCAAGAAGCTGTCGGACGCCGAAGTGGCCCGCCTGCGCACCTGGGGCCTCGACGAGAAGGCCCAGGCCGACGTGTTCGGCTACCTCAAAGGCAAGCGGCAGATCGAGCAGATCGACCCGGACAAGCTGCCGTTCCAGACGCGCGAGCGCATGGCGGCATTCCTGTTCCGCGTGACGCGACACCAGGTTCTCGAAGGTGACGCCTCGGACAGCATCGAGCTGATGCACTCCACCACCGGCCGCATCGTCACGCAGTTCCGCAGCTTCATGGTCAACAGCTACACCCGCCACTTCCTGAACTCGGTCCACCACTACGACGACTGGCGCACCTACGCGATGGTCGTGCTGTCCACCTCGGCAGCAGGGATGGGCTGGGCGGCTCGCACGTACATCAACACTGCGGGCAACCCCGAGCAGCGGAAGAAGCAGCTCACGCAGGCGAACTTCTACAAGAACGCTGTCGCGCAATCGAGCTGGTCGAACGTCATCCCCGCGGTCACCGACGCCGTGTGGGCGGACGCCTTGGGCAACGACCCGGTGTTCGCCAACAACCGCTCGACCGGCCTGGAGAATGGCGTGATGGGCATCCCGTCCATCGACCTGTTCAACAAGGTCTACGGAAGCACGCGGATGATCGGTTCGGCCATCCGCGACGACGAGGAGATCACCGAGAAGCAGATGCGCGACTTCTGGAAGATTTGGTGGTTCAACAACATGACGGGCGTCCGCAACATCGCGGATCAAGCCCTACAGCAGTTCCCCGACCGCAAGGACGGGACTGATCGACCGTAACCAGGAGGCCCTTCGGGGCCTCCACCTTTTTGAGGACGCATGATCGAACTATCGCGCGGCCTTTCCTTCGTGCTCTACACCTACGAGGGAGGCCCTACGCGGTTCACCGTGCCGTTCCCGTACATCGCCCGCGAACACATCCGGGCGTTCGTCGGTGAACCGGACGCGGCCCGCGCTGTCTCCGTGTCGTGGGTGGACGCCAGCACCATCGAGCTTCCGTCGCAGGATGGCGTGCTCGACGCACCCTACACTGTGACCATCCGGCGATTCACGCCGATTGACGCCCTCCTGGTCAACTACAAGGAAGGCGCAAACCTCCCGGCGCGCGACTTGTCCAAGTCGTTCCGCCAACTGCTGTACGCACACCAGGAACTCGCTGAGTTCGGTAACGGCAGCGGCCTACCCGGTGGCGGCCCCGGCAACCCCGGTGGTAACCCGGACCTCAATGCAATCATCGAGCAGCTCCTCCGCTCGCCAGCACTGCAAGACCTGCTGACCCGCATCGACCTCATCGACGTGAACGCCGAGGCGATCCTGGAGGAGATCATGCGCTCGCACGAGTTCTTCGACGTGCAGCGCGACTACGGCGACAGGATCAGCACGGCCACCCACGAGATCGGGCTGCTGACCGAAGGCAACAAGGTCATCGCGCAGCAGATCATCGACCTGTTCGCGCGGGTGGACTACGGCGAGCAAAGCAACCAGGCACGATTCCTAGAGGTCAACCGCGCCATCGCTGACGAGCGCTCCGCGCGCGTCGAGGCGATCACCGAGCTGCAAGGCCAGGTGGTCGAGAACGGCAAGACAATCTCCGCAGCGCTCAACCAGCGCATCGACGAGGTGGAGAGCACCACCGAAGCGGCGCGCGCGGCCACCGAGCAGCGCCTCGGCGCAGAGATCGAGGACAGCGCGGCGCAGGTCCGCACCGCAGTCATGGCCGAGGTTGACGCCACCAAGGCCCGCGTGTCCGACGTTGAGACGGCAGTGGTTCGCCACGGCGAGAACATCGCTGGCCTGGCCGAGACCACGGAAGCCCTGACGGATGCCGAGGGTGCCAACACGGCATTCCGGCAGCAGATGGCGGCGAGCTACGGAGCGAACGTGCCGCAGGGGATCGCCAATGAGATCGACGGCCAGGTGTCGGCGGTCTCGGCTGCCTTCGAGCAGCGCATCGACACCGAAGCGTCCGCACGCGAAGCCCTGGCGTCGCAGGTATCCACGCTGGAGACCAGCACCGCGCCGACGATCTTCTCGGACGCGCAGCCCTCCCCGCCCGCTGGCGGCTTCAAGGTTCCGACCTTTTGGGTCAAGACCGGGCAGACCGGCGCGTACCTGACGCAGATTTGGGATGGCACCGGCTGGCGCAAGGCCGACCTGGATGTCACCTCTCCGACCGGCGCGCTGGTGCAGCAGCTCAACACCACCAAGATCACCGCCGAGCAGGCACAGGCCATCGCGGCCACGCAGGTACAGGCGTTCAAGGACGGCGACTTCGCCACCATCCGGCAGGAGTTCAATGTGGTCGCCGGGCAGCACTCCGGCATGTACGGTCAGTGGCAGGCCAACTACTCGGTCAAGATCAACGCGGGCACCATCAACGGCGTCCCCGTGGTCGCCGGTATCGCCCTCTCCGCGAACCCGCAGACCGGCAGCGACTTCATCGTGACCGCGGATCGCTTCGCCTTCGTCCACCCGCAGTACACCTCGGGCGGCACCCTGGCGAGCATCAAGTATCCGTTCGTGATCGGTACGGTCGGCGGCCAGTCCACCGTGGGTATCCAGGGTGCGCTGGTGGTGGACGGGACGATCACTGCGGACAAGATCAGGGTCAACTCCCTGGCCGCGCTCACGGCGAACGCAGGCACGATCAACGGCGGCACGTTCAAGACCCACACCCTCGACGGCAACGGCAACATCGTCAACGCTGCCGAGTTCCGCGTGGAAATCTCCAACCTCGGCGACTGGCCCCTGTGGGTCGGCTCCGGCGCGAAGAACGCCAACAACGCGGTGTTCTACGTGGACCGCAACGGCGGCGCGTTCTTCCGAGGCCGCGTCAATGCTCCCAACATCGTGGGGCAGTTCCAGTCGGCGACCGGCGTGTGGTGGACCGGGGCAACGAGCCTCTGCTACCAGGCGGGCAACAACTTCATCCCGCTCGGCGATTGGGTGGCGATCCACGAGTTCTGGCTCGGCGCTCCGGTGCTGGCTGGCGAGGGTCATACGCCTTCCGTGTCGGTGACCGTGACCGCGAACACGCGCGTCTACGGGTTGCACGTCATCTTGGAGGAGCTGCGCGACTCCGTGTGGGTCGTCATCGCCTCGCACGAGCCGCCGATGTACCGCGCGTTGATTCAGCAGATGGGCGGCGACGGCAACACCTTCACCGCGTCCAACTTCTACACCTACGAGCAGTCGGTGACGCTCTCGGCGTCCGGTGCATGGACAGGCGGTGCCCGCGCATTCCGCGTGCGGTGTCGCGCATCCAGCCCGCCTCCGCAGGTCCACGGCTACGACGCCCCGGCCTACCCGAACTACCTCATCACGTCGATTGGCGGCTTCGCCTTCGGCATCCGATAACCCTCAGAGAGAACCCAAGCACCGCATGAGCACTACCCCCGGCTACGTCTCCAACGCCGAGCTGGCCTCGCGCCTCTCGACGCTGGTAGACCGCTGGAACCGGCGCGAGAATCAGATGATCGCGCTGCTGACTCAGGAGGAAGGCACCGTCGTCGTGACGGACGGCCTGGGCAACAACCACACCCTCCCCTCGTTCCCGCAGCTCCAGAAGGACGTGGCCGGGCTGACCGACGAGCTGACCGGCTCGGTCGTGCAGGTGCGCGACCTGGTGTCCGTGGCAACCGGCATGGCGAACGCCGCGCAGGCGTCCGCAGATGACGCTTCCGGCTTCGCTGACGCTGCCGAAGCATCCGCCGTGCGCGCTGCGGAATCCGCCGCGAGCATCGACGACGACGTGCAGGCAACCGCCGACGCGGCGACCTTCGCTGCTGCCAAGGCGGCCGAGGCTGCCGACAGCGCAGAGAACGCCGACGTGTCGGCCGCTGCTGCGGCAGTATCGGCGACCAACTCGTCCGCCTCGGCACTCGATGCGGCCGGCTCGGCCAGCGCTTCGGCCGCTTCGTCCGTCGAGTCGAGCACCGCACGTTCCGACGCACAGGCTGCGGCAACCTCCGCGGCCACCGCGCGCGACGAGGCGCAAGCCATTCTCGGCCACGTGACCGACACGGCAGACCTGGCGGAAGCTGACGCGACCGCCGCTGCCGCTTCGGCCGCCGCCGCCGCCGCCAGCGCATCTGCCGCTGACTCCTCGGTCACCCAGGCAGCCACCCAGGCCAACAGGGCGGAAGCCCAGGCGTCCATCGCGGGCACCAAGGCAGGCGAAGCTGCCAGCTCGGCGACCACCGCTGCCGGCCATGCCTCCTCGGCGTCCGGCTCGGCCGCCGCTGCGTCGTCCTCGGCGTCCTCGGCGTCGAGCGCGAAGGTCGCCGCGGAAGCCGCGCGTGACAAGGCAAACCTGTACGCGAACGCGCCGCAGGGCACCGAAGTCGAACCGGGCGAATACTCGGCGAAGCACTGGGCCGCCCAGGCGCAGGCTGCGGCGACCGGCTCGCTGGTCTACATGGGATCGTGGGACGCCAGCACTGGCGTGTTCCCGGCTGCTCCGGTCAAGGGCCACTTCTACAAGGTGGTCGGTGCTGGCACGGCTGGCGGCATCGAATGGCGCGTCGGCGACCAGGCGCTCTACGGCGTCGATTGGGAGAAGATCGACAACACCGATCAGGTAACCAGCGTCGCCGGGAAGCAGGGCGAGGTGACCCTCGTGGCTGGCGACATCGGCGGGCTGGGCGCGCTGGCGACCCGCAATGACGTGGACTTCAACACCCACGTCACCGGCAAGCCGACGACCTACCCGCCAAGCACCCACACCCACACCAAGGCGCAGGTTGGCCTCGACAAGGTGGACAACACCGCCGACCTCGATAAGCCGATCAGCACCGCAACGCAGACGGCGCTCGACGGCAAGGCGGCGGCGTCGCACACGCACACCATCGCCAACGTGACCGGCCTCCAGTCCGCGCTCGACGGCAAAGCGGCGGCATCCCACTCGCACACCATCGCAAACGTCACCGGCCTGCAATCTGCTCTCGATGGTAAGTCGGCTGTCGGACACACGCACAACTCCACCGACATCGCCAATGTCGTCAACGTGACCGACGATCAGCCTGTCGGGGGCGTCAAGACGTTCACCTCCGGGCAGATTCGGGCGCAGGGATTTGGCGGCGAGGTCACGTCCGGCGTCATGTACCTGGGGGCGCTGGATCGCTACGTGTACGTTCCGCCAGCTGCGAACTCGCTGGAGTTCCGATTCGGCGATGGTACGGGTGGCGTCGCGTCCCTCAACGCTGGCGGCACCGTCTGGACCTCGGCGAACTTCAACCCGGCAGGAAAGGCCGACGCCGGTCACACGCACACCATCGCAAACGTCAGCGGCCTCCAGTCCGCACTGGACGGCAAGGCGAGCCTGGGCGGCGCAACCTTCACCGGACAGGTCACTCTGGCCTACGCGGCACCTCTGCGGCTGACCGGCATGGGCGCGGCGGGAACCGCCTACATCCACGGAACCAACGGAGCAGGCGACGACGTGGCGAGCATCACGCGAGCCAACGCCAACAGCTCCTACAACCTCCAGTGGAATGGAATGGCCTGGGTCACCGGTCGCCTGACGGTCGGCGATCAGATTTACCTCAACGCTGGCTGGTTCCGCTCCGTGCAGTCCGGCACCGGCTGGTACTCGGAAGCGCACGGCGGCGGCATCTGGATGCAGGACAACAGCTGGGTGCGCACCTACGGCGGCAAGGGATTCCTGGTCAACGGCGCGAACATGCGCATCGAGTCCACCTCGCCGACCATCGAGTTCTACGACACGGACCACGGCTCGACCCATTGGATTCACTGCAACGAGAACAACCTCGGATTCCTCGCGAACAACAACTTCGCGTGGGCCTGCTTCCGCAACGCCAACAACGACTGGCAGTGCCAGAGCAACAGCATTTCCTACGCATCCGACGCGCGCCTCAAGCAGAACATCGCGCCAATCCCTCGCTCCGCGGTGGACGCCTTCTTCTCGAAGTTCCGTGTGCGGGAGTTCGATTGGAACGATGAGCAGATCAAGGAGCTGAACCCTGGCTTCACCTACTCGGCAAAGCACGAGTACGGCGCAATCGCGCAGGAGGTCGAGGAGGTTTTGCCATACATGGTCTACGAGTCCGAGCACAACGGGATCAAGACGATCTTGTGGGACAAGGCCGTGCCGTTCCTTATCGCCGAGGTGCAGGCGCTCCGCAGGGAAGTCGCCGAGCTGCGGGGAGGTGCCTAATGGCCCTCCCCGGCTCCGGCCCGATCTCTTGGGAAATGATCCGCGCCGAGTTTGGCGGCGGGTATCCGATCTACGCGAACCAGTATTACCGAGGCGCTGGATTGGTGCCCGACGTTCCGGCCAATTACGGCGTACCCACGAGCGGGCCGATCTATGCCTCGCAGTTCTACAACGCGGTCAAGGCGACACCGTTCCAAGCGTCCCTGTCGCCGAGCTGGCTGATGGGTAGCTGGCCGCAGAACACCAGCGGCTCGATCAGCAAGTCTTTCACCGTCAGCTGCTCGGGCGGCACCGGGAACTACTCCGTTGTCTCCCGCTCCGTCACTGGCGGCGCAACGATCTCCGGCAGCGGCCTCGGCGGCACTGTGACCGCCTCGGGGCGGAACACCTCCCGCATGGGGCAGTTCACTGTCGTCGTCACCGATGGCGTCACGCAGATCACCCTGACCGGCAACTACGAGTACAGCTTCGGTCGTCCGCTCTAACGCATCCACCACCTACAAGAGACCTAATGCACGATGAAGTGAAGCTGGTCGGCGCTCTCGCGGGCGTCGGCCTCATCGTGGGCATCGCAAAGATGCTCACGTCGAACGATCCGATCACCTGGAAGCAGGCGCTCGGCCGCGCAATCCTCTCTGGCGCTACCGGCCTTGCCGCTGGTGCCATCGTCATTTTCATCCCCGGCGTCTCCTTCGTCGCCCAGGTCGCGCTCGCGTGCATCCTGGCGTCGCTCGGCACGTCCGCGCTGGAGACCGTACTGAACCGCGTCGTCAACAAGTGACCGCCCCCAAGGATGCCTTGGAGCGACTGCACGCCGCAGTCGCGGACAAGCTCGCCGACACCATCGACTCGATGGAGTCGGACGCGAAGGGCCTGGCCTCGATCCTCAACGTGGCCCGGCAGTTTCTCAAGGACAACGGCATCGACGTTGCGGCCACGCCGCCCGGCTCACCGCTGGGCAAGCTGGCCGACAAGGTGTCCGAGTTCCCGTTCGATCCCGCTGAGGATGGGCGGCTGAACTGATGGAGGGCATGACGAGCCTCCACGTTCGTCACCCTTTCGAGGACTTCCGCAACTTCGCCTGGTACGTCTGGAAGGAGCTGGGGCTACCAAGCCCCACTCCGATCCAGTACGACATCTGCGAGTTCCTGAAAACCGGCCCGCGCCGTCGCGTCATCATGGCGTACCGCGGCGTCGGCAAGTCCTGGGTGACGGCCGCCTACGTCTGCTGGCTCCTCTGGAAAGACCCCCAGCACAAGATCATGGTGGTATCGGCATCGAAGGAACGCGCCGATGCGTTCTCGGTGTTCGTCAAGCGCCTGATCGAAACCCTGCCTGAGCTGCAACACCTGCGCCCGCGTCCCGACCAGCGCAACTCGAACCTGGCGTTCGATGTCGGCCCCGCGCAGCCCGATCAGTCGCCCTCGGTGAAGTCGGTCGGTATCAACGGCCAGCTCACCGGCTCCCGCGCCGACACCATCATCGCGGACGACATCGAAGTCCCGAAGAACTCCATGACCGTCGTGCAGCGCGAGAAGCTCGCCGAGCTGGTCAAGGAGTTCGATGCGGTGCTCAAGCCGGGCGGCGAGATCATCTACCTCGGCACTCCGCAGACCGAGGAGTCGCTCTACAACAAGCTGCCCGAGCGCGGCTACGTCATCCGCATCTGGCCTGCGCGCTACCCGAAGGACACCAAGCACCGCCAGGTGTACGGCGACCGCCTCGCGCCGATGATCGCCGATGCGTTCGACGCGAACCCCAAGCTCGCCTGGAAGAACTGCGAGAGCGTCCGCTTCTCCGATGAGGACTTGATGGAGCGCGAGGCGTCCTACGGACGCTCCGGCTTCATGCTCCAGTTCATGCTCGATGCGTCGCTGTCCGACGCCGAGAAGTACCCGCTCAAGCTGTCCGACCTGATCGTGATGGACGTGGACCGCGAGGTCGCTCCGATCCGCGTGGTCTACAGCAGCGGCCCGGAGTACATCGTCAGCGACATCCCGTCCGTGGGCTTCACTGGCGACCGCCTGTACCGGCCCATGTACCTCGCCTCGGAAATGGAGGAGTTCACCGGCAAGGTGCTCGCCATCGACCCCTCGGGCCGAGGCGGCGACGAAACCGGCTACGCGGTCGTCGGCATGCTTCGCGGCATGCTCTACGCGCGTCGTGCTGGTGCGACCAAGGGCGGCTACGACGACGACACGCTGGAGACCCTGGCGCACATCGCGCGCGCCGAGAAGGTCTCCGCAGTCCTCATCGAGGCCAACTTCGGTGACGGCATGTTCGCCAAGATGCTCTCCGGCGTCCTGGCGCGCGTGTACCCGTGCTCCATCGAGGAGGTGAAGCACTACGGCACCTCGAAGGAGAACCGAATCATCGACGTGCTGGAGCCGGTGCTGAACCAGCATCGCCTGGTGGTCGATGCCTCGATCATCCGCGCCGATCAGAAGTCCGAACAGAAGTACCAGCTGTTCTACCAGCTGACGCGCATCACGCGCGACCGCGGCGCACTGCGCCACGACGACCGCCTCGAAGCGCTGGCAATGGCCGTGAAGTATTGGGCCGACCAGCTCTCCCGAGACGTGTCCAAGGAGGAGCAGCGCTACCTGGAGGAGCTGCTCGACCGCGAGTACGCCTCCTTCATCCAGTCCGTGACCGGCCGCATGCCGTCACCCGACAACTACCTCGACATCCTGTAGGAGACCCAATGTCCAACACGCTCGCTGCGTGGCTGATGGCGCTCGCCGCCGCTGCCCTGCTGTACCTGTTCCTGCGCCGCAAGAACGACGACGACAACGACGGCCCGAGCGCACCCGCGCCGGTAACGCCGTGCGACTGCAACCACGCTCCCTGCTGCCACACCCAGGGCGGCCAGTCGAACCCCTACGCCCCGGTGTGAGCCAGGCTGTCCAGCTCGCGCGCCCTCTGACGATGAAGTCGGAGGGTCTGCGCCTGGTGGCCTACCTGTGCCCCGCAGACAAGTGGACCATCGGCTACGGCCACACCGGCAGTGACGTGAAGCCCGGCCTCCGCATCACCGAGGAACGCGCTGTGGAGCTGCTGGAGGCTGACCTCTCCAAGGCCGCTACGGTCGTCCGTCGATACGTGCGCGTGCCCCTCAGCGCGCCGCAGGAAGCCGCTCTGATCGACTTCGTGTTCAACCTCGGCGAGGGCAACTTCGCCAGCTCCACCCTGCTCCGCGTGCTCAACGCGGGCGACTACGCGGCGGTGCCCGCACAGCTCCGCCGATGGACCAAGGGTCGCGTCAAGGGCGTGCTGACGGACCTGCCCGGCCTCATCGACCGCCGCGAGGCGGAAGTCAAACTCTGGAACTCCAAGTGACCATCAAGACCATCTACAACCGCGCCAGCGAGCGCCTGGTGCGCGCCTACGAGCGCGCCAAGGGGTACGTAGCGCTGCGCATTGCCCTCGCCTCGCAGTGGCTCCCGGAGCGCCTGCGCGAGACCTCCCGTCGCACCTACACCGGCTGGCTGTTCGTCGCCGTGTTCCTGGCGCTGCCCTACGTCGTCCTCGGCGGCCTGTGGGAGCACTTGCGGAATGCCGCGGAGCGCCTGTGGGATGACGTGAGCGACATCGAGTGGGCTGCGTTCACCCCGAGCTACTGGCGGGAGCACATCAAGCAGTGACCACGCTGGCCTTTGACGGCCGGCTCGTTGCTATCGACTCGCAGGTCACCGCTGGTGATCTGCGGTACGAGGAGGAGAAGTTCTACCGCACCACCGACACCACCGGGCGCGACCTGGTGGTGTTCGGCGCGGGCACCACTTCCCACATCCAGCGAGCCGTGCGCGAGCTGTCGGAGGGATTCGACGAACTGACCAAGGGCGAGTACACGATCCTCGTGGTCGGCCTGCGGGACAACCCGGTGGCCTTCTACCACGACGGTCTCCCTCTCGACCTCCGGCGCGACTTCCTCGTCGCCGGTAGTGGTGGTGCGATTGCCCTGGCCGCCATGAAGGCAGGCCACAACGCGACCGAAGCAGTCCTCATGGCCTGCTCGACGGACCTCTACAGCGGTCCACCGGTGCAGACCTACGACACTTTCAACAAGCGCTTCCTTAGAAAACGGACATGACTTAACAGCGCAAGGATGCGCCTAAACTGGAATCCCCATCTGACGCGTCCGTTCCAAGGCCCCCATGAGATCGTTTATGCGATACGGCTTTTGAAGAAAGGTAGCCCATTGGTGAATGGTGGGCAGTTGAGGATTGGGAAGCCCCGTGGCAAACATGTAGGGTATTCGATTCGACAAGAGACAGTCAGCGACCGACATGGAGCCACCATCCTCGATATGAATATCTAAGATTGCCGCGTGGAACACTTTTGCCGCCAGTTGGTCTAAAGCTTGCGCGGAGGAAGCAACAACCTCGACCTCATAGCCGAAATTCACCAGGATTTCCTGCAACATCTCTGACAGGTCGGGGTCATCTTCTAAGACCAGTAGCGACCCCAAGCAACCCTTACCGTTTACCCGCGAAGCCATCTGACACCTCCCATGCGTAGCGGCCCGTACCCTATAACTATTGAAGGGGAATATCGCGCTGATGATTTGCAGCGTCCTGAACTGTTCAGCTAGAGAGTCAAGTCGTCTTCCTTGAACCACCACATTACAGCCAAGGCGACGAACCATACGATCAAGGGTATTCCGACAAGGAACTGGAGTAACAGGTCTCTCATGTACTCGCATCCCGCCGACTCAGTAAGCGCGGAATCAAGGATACGCACCTGCTGCTCCACAACGCTTGGGGCGGTGTTATCGTCGTTAATAAGTCCGCGGCTTCTTTCCGCCACGGCGTCCGCATCTCGCATCTTTACATGTTGATACAGAGCCGGTACTCCCACAAGGATTACACAAGCCAGCGTGATCGAAGCCGCGAACCGGGTGAGGATGCTATTGAGCGATGCCATGTGGTCTTGATGAGCTGTCTAGGGCAAACGCCAAGTCTACCGGACCACACAGACCGTCATCTCCTAGGGGGCTTGACAGAGCTGTTATCATTAGATAGACCTAAGTATTACTATAGTGGGACTGTAGAGTTCTATTCATTGGTATTCACCACCAAGTAGAACTACAGTCCTCCTATGCACTCTTGGGGTGTTCCTCTGTCCTCCTTGGGTGCCACTGCGGCGGAACTCCCATGCACCGACTTCTCCTGATCCTGCTCATCGCGGGCGTCACGCCCATCAACCCGCTCCTGGCGATCCTCGCGTACAACCGAGGGATGACCTGGGCTGTGCCTGTGTGCGTCCTATGGGGACTTGGGTCGCTCGCCTGGTTCGCTGTCGTGGCAACGCGGAAGCGCTCCGGTGTGACTGAGGCTCCCTCCTCGCGCGACTGAGGGGGTCGAAAGGTTTGCGGCAAATTTCCGAAGGGGTATCCAACTACTTGGAACCGCGCGATCACCCCCCGTAGGGGGTCGCCCCCTGTAGCGCAAAGGCACGATGCGCCCCCCCCTTCGCGTCACCTGCGGCGTCACCACCTCGGCTAACCTGCTGATTCCAAAGGTGAACCACCGGATTAGGTATCCAGTGCCTAGGCAATCCCATGCGATACCTGGGCAACCTGCGGACATCCGCGCTCAAATGTTCGCGCCTCTGTCTGTCCCTATCTGTCTTTTTGCCCTGACCGCCACGCGTCCACCTCGGCACCACCTCGGCACACCTGCCTACCACCTCGGCGCACCCTGCCCCAGCCTATGCCCACCTGCCGCCCACCACGGCCAGCCAATGCGCCGCCACGGCCCACGCAAGGCCCGCCACGGGCATCCCTACCGCCCCGCCTATAGAAGCTCCCCACGCGCGCGCTAGGCGCTCCCTGCGACCATCCAAAAATCGTTGCCATCGGGGTATTGACAGCCATGCGGGGATTGATCTAATCTATACCCGTCGCCAGCAGCACGGCGGCAGCGGAAAAGGCGGCGACAGACGTGCGACCGATGGATCGACAGCACCTAGAGCTTATCCCGCCAGCACTGAGGACTAGCCCCAAAGGCCCCTGAGCGCACCGCAGGTAACGTCCGGCTCAATCCTCCCACTACCGGGAGTGATTGACAAACCGGGAACAAACGGGCATAATGCCCACCATCGAACAACGGTCGCAGGGTGCGGTCGGGACAGTAGGAAAGGGGCAGGCAGGAGCGCCGCCCACGGCAGAACGCGGGGAGCTGGGAACACTAGCCGCGCCGGGAAGTGTAAGGGCCGATGAAGGCCGCCACGGATACCGGGTCACCGCCAGAAAGAGCGGGGCCATCTGTACGGGATTCCTAGGCGAGCTGGAGGCGCTCCCGGAAGCTGGCGACGGTCAGATTCCATGCCTTACAAGCATGAGTCTGACCGCCAAAGCGTCCCTACCGTTGTGATGGGGCGTTTTGGTGGTCCGATTCACTGGAGAGCAACCCATGACGATGATCCCGTTTGATATGACCGCCCGCGACTACTACGTGGCCGGTTGCATCCGCCGCGGCATCCGCGAGCACCGCGCCCGACTCAACGAGCGGGAGCGCCAGGCGAACAGGAACCGCACCCAAGTTGCGCCTTGTCCCTCCCCCGTTGTCATCTGATCCCCTTTCGTCAACCCGGTTTTCCACACCCCGCCGACGTGTGACGGCGGGTCTTTTTTGGAGCTACCATGAGCACCAATGGACCACTGGAGGACTTGCAAGTGCGCAAGCTCACCGCTGAGATTCGCAAGATCAACCGCGAGAGCGACAAGCTGATGATGGAGACCCGGTGGTATCCGTTGGTGGTCGCCACGGCCTTTGTGGCTGGCATCGTCACGCTGACCAAGCTGTTCCTCTAACAGCGCCCTATCCCAATCCACCGAAGCCGCCGCAAGGCGGCTTTTTTGTTGCCCGGAGAAAGCTATGAACAAAATTCCTTCCGCCCTGATCGCCGCCGCTCTGCATGTGGCACCCAAGAATGACGTTCGCTTCTACTTGAATGGCGTGCTGATTGAGTCGCACGCCGATGGTGCGATCATCGTTGCTACAGACGGCCACCGCATGCTTGTGGTGCGTACCAGCCTGCCGTGGGACATTGGCAAGATCATCGTGCCGCGCAATGCGTGCGAGCTGGTCGCCAAGATGAAGGGCGATGTCTATTTCAGCGCCGTGGGCGATGCCAGCCGGTTCAAGGCGGAGCGCGGAGGCCAGGCCATTGAGTTTGCTGCCGTTGATGGAACCTACCCGGACTGGCGTGCTGCGGTGTCCAAGCCGAACGAACTCAAGCTGTCCGGATTCGCGCCTGCCGTCCTCGAAGGCGTAGTGAAGGCGGCCGGTGTAATTCGCAAGGCATTCGGCGGCAAGGCCACTTCACTGATTCCGGTGACTGGCGGCGACGTGGCGGCCATGTTCGGTATTGGCGGCATCACCGATCCGAGCATCAGGTGTGCGTCTTTGATCGTCATGCCAATGCGCGACTCGTCATACCCGGAAGCCCTGTGCAGCGACGCGCTCCGCGCTTAACCCGAACCCATTAGCCGCCGCTAGGCGGCTTTTTTGTTGCCCGGAGAAAGCCATGAACCTCGACAAGTACGCCCCTGAGAGCGCGAAGCGCATAGCCGTGGCGCTGGTGGATGCCGCCCTCGCCGCTGGTTACTCGCTCGGCGTCTACGACGGCGAAGAAACCACGGTGCGGCACAGCCGCGACCGGCAAGAAGTGTTGGAGGCCCTCGCCTCTACCGACCACGATCACCTGCGGTTCTACCGCCCGGACGCAACAAAGGCGGGGTTTGTGCTCCTGATTTGGGAGAACGGGAACGACGCCGCGAGCGACTGGAGCGACAACGACGAGACCAACGCGCTGGTGATGCCGGTGCTGCGCGGGCTGGGAGTGCTGTGATGGAACTGCGCACCTACGGAACCCGCAACGTGTTCCTGGCACAGCCGGGGCGCTATCACGAACAACTGGCGGCGACCGCGATGACGCCGCAGCAAGCCGAGGAGTTCGCCACCGTGGTCAACCGGGCAATCAGGGATACCGACTTCGACCCCATCGACCTTGCGTTGCTTGCGGCAGGGTGGCAGTTGGCTGACGTGCCTGTGACCATCGAAGTGGGCGAGTTCCTGACCAATGTGGCCCGGATGCTTCACAAGCTGTTCGAGGAGCTTTGCACCCCTGACGGCTATCCCGGCGTCTTTGGCTACGAGATCGCGGAACCGTTGGGTGCGTGGCTTGCCGAACGCCCCAAGAATCGCTGCGAACTCGCCGATGCTGAGCGGCAGGCACGCGAAATGATCCAAGCCGAGATGGGCCGCTTCGCATGAGCTACCGCGAGGAGGACATCATGTTCGAGACCGAAAAAGCGTGGGTGCTGCGCAAGGGGCCGAACCATTTTGAGGTCTACAAAATCGGCCTCACGCACTCGACACGCCACGGCATTTTTCACAACATCCCCGGCGCGCTGGATCGCGCCATTGAGCACGCAAAGGGCCTGTCGCAATGAGCAACGACAACGAGCTGGCTGTACCTGCCGGTGACAAGCTGGTCACCCTGGGCGACCGATCGGTCTCCTACGGTCCCCGCCAAGAGTTCGATGGAAGCGTCGAGCCTTGCGCACCGATGGCCGCGCAGTTTTGGGGCGTCTACCGCTGGGCTGGTAAGGACCGCTGGTGGTGGATTGCCGACGTGGCCGACGAAGACACCGCCCGCGCAGTGGCCGCCGCCTACCTGCTGAACGTCAAGCCCGATTGGGCGCACTGACCGACAACCACCGCTGATCCCGAGGCCCGCCTAGTGCGGGCCTTCGCATTTCTGGAGCACACCATGCAAATATACGTTGCCTGCCTTGCCTCATATAACGCTGGCGTCCTGCACGGCGAGTGGATCAACTTGGAGGGACGCGACGCCGACGACGTGCGCGATGAGATTGCCCGCATCCTGCGCGAGTCGCCGCACCCGAACGTGACCGTTGATTGCCCGGATTGCGGCGGTACTGGAACCACATACGTCCCCCGAGTATTCGGCGGGGCGGAATGCACGGCGTGTGGCGGAAGCGGCAAGGTCGCCAGCGCCGAGGAGTGGGCCGTCCACGACTACGACGACGTGTTCGGGGATACCTGGGGCGAGCACCCCGACCTGGACAAGCTGTGCGCATTGCAAGAGCGGCTGGACGAGTTGCACAACGACACCGAACGCGCCGCCTACACGGCCTTCTGCGACCACGAGGGCCTCGACGATGTGACCGTGGAGCAGTTCCACGAAGCCTACGCGGGCCAGTTCGATAGCTGGGCCGACTTTGCCGAGAACTATGTGGACGAATCGAGGCTTCTTCACGACGTGCCCGACGCCCTCTCCCGCTACTTCGACTACGAGAGCTATGGCCGCGACATTCGGCTCAACGGTGACGCGTTTGAGGTGAGCGGCTTCTACTTCTGGAGCCGCTAACGCCGCTTCCGCAAGACCCTGCGCCAATACAGGTATGTGCGATGCGCCGGCACCGAGCTAGTCCACACCCATACGACTAGGTGAAGGGCCGTAATGGCGACTTCTACGCGGGGGTCAATCATCGAATGGTCCTTGGGGTCGGGAGTGGCGATCACGCCCTTCAGCCCTAATCATAAGGCCAATCTCGATATTTGGCACTCATTGTTCCATTTGTAGCACTTGCATAACAGGAGACTTACATATGCGTAACGCAGATTTCACCGCAAACTCGACCCTGGTGATCGTCAACGTGGCCCTCCGCGTCCACCAGTTCGGCCCGTTCTTGGTATTCGAGCGGGAGGTTTTGGTCCTGCATGAACGGACCTACGAGGTGCCCGAATGATTCGGACCATCAATTTCGACCATAACGAGAAGCGCGGCGCTCTCCGCGCGATGCTCGGCCTACTCAACGAGCGCGTCCAGTTCTCGGTCGTCCCCGAGGACTGTGGCTGGCGGGTGTCGTATCCGGTCCCACCCGCGGCCCCAACGGAGACCCCGCGGCCATGACTTCACTGCACCAGTCGGGATCAATCTCTCCCGTGGTACTTGATTCCTACGGACGCGCCATCATTGTGGCCTGTAGTCTGCCCGACGGCAGCGTCATGCTGTCGGGCTGCGCATCCGCAGACGACCAGGGGGGCGTTCTCAGTCTATGAGTACGGTGAGACGGACAATAGCCAGCGCGGTAGTCCGCGTAGGGCAAGGACTGTTTTTTGCATCCGTGGTCGGGGCCATTGTGACCCTGGCGGCGATGCTGGCACTACCGTTCTTAAAACACTGAAACGTAAGACCTTTTTGTGGAGCGCAGCCGGGGGTGGCGGCGCATTACAACGCCGTGAGCAGGGGACAGGACGGCCCCTTCGCAGGGCAGAAGTACCTGGACCTGTTCGTGAAAGCCTTTGGATATGAGATCGGAATCGACCCCTCCCCCACGCCCTGGCAGCGTGGTTTCTGGATGGACAAAATTGGCAAGAATGCCATCAACATTGGCTTGGGCCTTGTAATCCTTACATTGCGGCTCCAAGATAGACCCTGATGGTTTCCCAAGGGGGAACCATCCCCTTACGGAAAATGAGCGCACCATGAATCTCTCGCAGAAAGAACTGACGGCCATTCTCACAACCGCACTGTCAGCCTTCCGGGAAGAGATCGACGAGGACATCACCGCCACCCGCATCCTCACCCTACTCGCCGTTGTGGACGAGCCGGGCATTCAGCAGGTGGACCTTGAGCGCGTCCTCGGCGGACTCTCTCCCTCCGCAGTGAGCCGCAATGTGCTCGACCTGTCGTCTATCAAGCGTAACCGCGAGCCGGGGCCTGACTTCCTGGAGCAGCGCCCTGATCCCGCCTACCGCAAGCGCAACCTGATCTTCCCGACGACCAAGGCGCTGCACTGGCTGGCTTCGCTCGCAGAACGTGTCAACCGCAAGGTGACGGCGCGCGTCGCAGCCGCCTAACCCCCAACACCCCGTTGTGCCCCGAGGCCCGCCTAGTGCGGGCCTTTTCATTTTTGGAGATACACATGGCCCTTCGCCTCAAAGGGACCGCGCCCAAGCCGGGTGCGCCCGATAAGCGCTACTACATGCTCGACGTGCAGGAGGGATACCGGCGCGTGCGCTTGTCCACCGGCACCCGCGACCGCGTGGCAGCCGAGCGCAAGGAGCAGGCGGTCCTCGACGCCCTGCGCGACGACCCCGAGATTGCCGAGGACGCGCTGCGGGAGCTGATTCGGGGCAAGTCCCGGTCGGTACAGATGGCCGTGGCAAAGGCCAAGGTCCGCCAGCGCACCCTCAAGGACGCGATGGACGACGCGCTGGACGACCGCAACTTTTGGGGCAAGCTCCGGTCCATCGACACCGTGCGTACCAACTGCAAGGTGGTCCAGAGCTACCTGGGCGAGGAAACGCCCATCAACGACATCACGCAGGCCGCGGTCAACGACATGGCGCAGCGCATGCTGGCCGACAAGGCGGCTCCCGCCACCGTGAACCGCAAGATGCAGTGCCTCCTCGCCCTGCTGAAACGCGAGCGGAAGGCTGGCCGGTACTTGGGAGAGCTGCCCGAGTACAGCTTGGCCGACGAGCGGGACAACGCACGCACGTTCGTCCTGAACGTCGAGGACGAGGAAATGATCCTGGCGCGGCTGCTGGAGTGGGACACGCTGCCGAACGGCCCTGCCGGAGGGCACCCACGGGTGCGCGACGGGGCGGACTACCGCGACCTGTTCGTGTGCCTCGCTGACCTGGGATGCCGCATGAGCCAGGCCATCGGCATCCGGTGGTCCGAAGTAGTCGAGCAGGGCGGAAGGCTCCACGTCCGCTTCTGGCGGCACGCTACGCTCAAGAAGGGGCGTCCCCGCACCCTACCCTGCACCGCCCGCGTCGCCGAGGTTCTACAGCGGCGCAAGGACGCGCTGGCGGCCACCTCGGACGGCCCCTTCACCATGCTCAATCGCGCGCGCGCCGACCGACTGTGGCAATGGGCCATCAAGGGGACACATCTCGCTTCCGAGAAGGAGTGCGTGCCGCATGCGCTCCGCCATACCTGCGCCACCCGGCTGCTGCTGGCGACCGGCAACATCAAGCTCGTGCAGGAGTGGCTCGGCCACCGCGACATCCAGACCACCTCAGCGGTCTACGCGAAGGTACTGGCCGAGCAATCGCTCCAGGGCATGTCTGCGCTGGAGCAGTTCCGCCTCCCCGCCGCCTCGAACGGAACAGGTGACGTTCCGAGACAGGGATCAATTGCCAAAGCGGGAATCCAATAGCACAACTGACCGTCGCCAGCTTATTTTTCAATCACTTAGGCAATCTGTGCTCGGCCGGATGGTGCGAAAGGCGGGACTCGAACCCGCACGAGGTCACCCTCACTGGAACCTAAATCCAGGGCGTCTACCAATTCCGCCACTTTCGCGTGGCCGGCACAGGCGTTCATTGTCGCAGGCGGGCGCAGGAAGCGGAAGGCCTGCACAAAGCTGAACATGGCCATCCTCGCGACTGGCGCGCGGGGACCGCCCCGGCGAGCGGCCGCTCAGCCGGGGCAGCGGTGGTTCAGTGCTGCGACCTGGCCTCGGCAGGCGCCGCATCGGCTCCCTGCCCGGCCGCAGGATCCACCTTGCGGATCTCCACGCCCCCGTCGTCGGTACGGCGCAGGGCCACCGACTCCGGCGTGGCCTTGCGCACATCCACCGAACCATCCGCATTGCGCTGCACGTCCACCGCGTCGGGCAGGACCTCCCCTTCCGCAGGCTGAGCCGGCTGCATCTGCAGGGCGTCACCGACCGGGCGCGCCGGAGTGCTCTCCGTGCCAGCATCGCGCTCGACGGTCTGCGCAGGATCATTGGCCGGCGCACAGGCAGCCAGCGCCATCAGCGCGAAGGGAACCCACAGCGTGCGGTGCAATCGATTGATACCAGCCATCAACATCTTCCTTCGTACATGCGCCATCGGCGCGGAAGATCCATTGGGTGCGATGCAGGACGCGATGCGCTGAGAAGCAGCGCACAGCATTGAAAACACTGATGACGCGTATGCCCCTGATTTCAGCATCGCTTCAGTAGATCCACGCCATGCGTGGATGAAGCGCAACCCGGCATACAGGCAAGAAAAAAGCCACTTGGCGAACCAAGTGGCTTTCGTCTGGTGGGCTGTCAAGGATTCGAACCTTGGACCTATTGATTAAGAGTCAACTGCTCTACCAACTGAGCTAACAGCCCGAAATCGGGGCGCGAATTATGACCCGATCCGCTCGGAGGGTGCAAGCACTTTCTTCAACATCGTTGAAACCAGCACTGCGATCCCGCTGCGTTGCAGATCCACGCCAGGCGGGGCCCTGCAACCTGTGATCCATCGAAACGAAAGGGTCACACTAATAAGAAAAAAGCCACCTGGCGTACCAGGTGGCTTCCGTCTTGGTGGGCCGTCAAGGATTCGAACCTTGGACCTATTGATTAAGAGTCAACTGCTCTACCAACTGAGCTAACGGCCCGTGAAACTCAGACGCACATTGTAGCGTGCTTTCTGTTTATTGCAATACCGTTTCGGCTGCGCCGATGCGGTTGAATCAGTGGGGTGGCTGAGGGGATTCGAACCCCCGACCACCGGAATCACAATCCGGTACTCTAACCAACTGAGCTACAGCCACCACTGAAACTTTCACTCCATCGCCGATACCGCTGACGCTGGAACCTCAAACCTTTGCCTGGAGACTGTCACCGAAGTTCCGGTCCGCCGAAGCGAGTCCGATATTCTGGTGGAGTCTTTACCCTTTTGCAAGCACTTCTTCACATCCGCCGATGCGATCCCGGTGCTCGCCGATGGCGCGCCCGACAGGAATCGAACCTGTAACCGCCGGCTTAGAAGGCCGGTGCTCTATCCAGTTGAGCTACGGGCGCCCGAACCGGAACGGTGTCCAATCCGACGTGATGTGGGATTGGTCGGGGTAGAGGGATTCGAACCCCCGACATCCTGCTCCCAAAGCAGGCGCGCTACCAGACTGCGCTATACCCCGGTCTTGCAATCCCCTCGGGCCGGGCCCGGGGAGTCGTTCATTGTGGCCAAGCACATCGCGAACTGTCAACGCAGGCGAGACCGGTCATGAACCTGCCACGGCGCCATGCGTGGTCATCGGCTATGCTCGCAGTCATCGGCCGGATGGCCGTCCCGACCTTCATTCGCACGGAGAACTCGCATGCGCAGCGGCAACCCGGCTCTTTCCGAGTCGACCTTCCTTGATCTCGCCAGCGGTTCGGTGGTGACCCACCCCGACCAGGTGATGACCCTCAACGGCACCGCCAACAAGACCGGCCTCCTGCTGCTGCTGACCGTGCTGACCGCAGCGTTCGCCTGGAGCCAGTCGGTCGACGAGTACGGCCAGATTTCCGGCAGCGCAAGCCTGTACGCCATCGGTGGCGCGATCGGTGGCCTGGTGCTGGCACTGATCACCATCTTCAAGAAGGAATGGTCGCCGGTGACCGCGCCGATGTACGCGCTGGTTGAAGGCCTGTTCCTGGGCGCCGTGTCTGCACTGTTCAACATGAAGTACCCGGGCATCGTGTTCCAGGCGGTGTTGCTGACCTTCGGCACCCTGGCCGCCCTGCTGTTCGCATACCGCAGCGGCGTGATCAAGGCCACCGAGAACTTCAAGATGGGCGTGGTCGCCGCCACCGGCGGTATCGCCCTGCTCTACCTGGCCTCGTTCGTGCTGGGCTTCTTCAACATCAACGTGCCGGTGATCCACGACGCCAGCTGGCTGGGCATCGCTTTCAGCCTGTTCGTGGTGGTCGTGGCCGCGCTGAACCTGGTGCTGGACTTCGACTTCATCGAAACCGGCGTGGCCCAGCGTGCGCCGAAGTACATGGAGTGGTATGGCGCATTCGGCCTGATGGTGACCCTGGTCTGGCTGTACGTGGAATTCCTGCGCCTGCTCTCGAAGATCCAGCAGCGCTGAGTCCAGCCACGCCGTAAACGACAGGCCGCGATCCGCAAGGGTCGCGGCTTTTTTGTAGAGTCGAGCTGGCCCACACGTCCCCTGCCCCCCCATGCCCGACACCTTTCACAGCTACCGCCCGGCGGAGGGCCACCGCCTGCCGCATGACCCGTTCAACGCCATCATCGGCCCGCGCCCGATCGGCTGGATTTCCAGCCAGGACGCGGGCGGCACGTTGAACCTGGCGCCCTACAGCTTCTTCAACGCCTTCAACTACACCCCGCCGATCATCGGCTTCTCCAGCCAGGGCCGCAAAGACTCGCTGCGCAACATCGAAGCCACCGGAGAGTTCGTCTGGAACCTGGCCACCTTCGACCTGGCCGAGGCCATGAACGAAAGCTGCCGCGCGGTTGCACCGGATGTCGACGAGTTCGCCCTCGCCGGCCTGACCCCGCTGGCATCCACGCAGGTCGCGCCACCGCGTGTGGCACAGAGCCCGGTGAGCATGGAATGCCGCTGCACCCAGATCGTGCGCCTGCGCGATGCCGCCGGACAGGACACCCACGGTTGGCTGGTGCTGGGCGAAGTCGTGGCGGTGCATATCGATGCACGGTTGCTGGTCGATGGCATCTACGACACCGCGGCGGCGGCACCGATCCTGCGCGGCGGCGGCCCCGCCGATTACTTCCGTATCGGCGCCGAACAGCGCTTCCGCATGTTCCGCCCAGCCTGATCCCAGCCCTTTGCGGGGCAACCCGCAGAGTCACCGACGCTATCACCACCACGGCTGCAGCCGCGCGGCTACCCCGCCGAACCCATCGCTGCAGCGTAGTGCGCCGCAAGGTGCTCGACCAGCGCGCGCACCTTGGGGGCGAGCGCGCGTGCATGCGGATACAGCGCGAAATAGCGCCGCTGGCCGGCATGCCAGGCTGGCAGCACGCGGATCAGACGACCGGCGCGCAGGTCCTCCTGCACGGTCAACGCGGTGAACAGGCTGATGCCCATTCCGGCCAGCGCGGCGGCATACAGGGCGGGGGTGGCATCCACGCGCAGGCGCTGCCCGGCGTCAACGCTCACGCTCGCGCCACGCGGCCCCTGCAATTGCCAGGGCGGCATTGACGGCGTGGGACTGAAACCCAGCAGCGTGTGCTGTTCGAGATCTGCTGCCTGTCGCGGCAGGCCATGGCGAGCCAGGTAGGCCGGTGCCGCGACCAGGATGCGCGGGCAGCTGGCCAGCTCGCGCGCGACCAGCTGGCTGTCCGGCAATGAAGCCGCAATGCGCAGGGCCAGGTCGAAACCACCGCCCACCACATCGACCAGCTGATCATCCGCCGACAGGTCCAGCGTGACCTGCGGGTAGCGCTGCAGGAACGAGGGCAGCCAGTGCGGCAGCTCCTGGCTGGCCACCACCTGCGGCACGCTGATCCGTACGCGGCCACTGGGTTGCGCCTGCCCGGCGCGGGCACGGTCGTCGGCCTCCTGCAGGCGGTCCAGCAGCGTTGCCGCCTCGCGGTAGTAGTCGCGCCCGGCCTCGGTCAATGACAACCGACGGCTGTTGCGATCGAGCAGGCGCACCTGCAGGTGTTCTTCCAACTGGCGCAGCTGCCGGGACATCGCCGAGTGGGTGGTCCCCAGGCGTTCAGCGGCCGCGGTGAAACTGCCCGCGTCAACGATGGCGCGCAGCGCACGCAGGGCGGCGAAGTGATCCATCGGCGGGCAGCTCCGTCTGGCGGGGCCCACGGCATGCGGGCCCCGCCAGCTTATCAAGCGCCGTCGCCAGCCTTGCGCACCGGCAGTGCGAGGATCGCGTCAGTCGTCATGACATCGCCGAAGGTGTCCTCGATCTGGGCCAGAGAGGCTTCATGCAGCGCGCGATGGCTGATGCGCTGGCCGCCGGCCAGGTCCAGGTCACGGCTGGCACTGGCATCGGAGGCCACGATCACCCGATAGCCGCGCGGCGCGGCGGCCGCATCGCGCGCGGCACCGGCCACGCAGGCGTGGGTCTGCAGGCCGGTGACGATCAGCGTGTCGATGCCGGCGCTCTTCAGCACCTGGTCGAGCACGGCGGCGGACGCGCCGGCGAACACGCTGACGTTGTCCTTCTGCACCACGGTCTCGCCCTGGCGCGGCTGCAGGTCGCGATGGAAGGCCGCATTGACGCTGCCCTGCGCAAACAGCGGCGCGCCGGCCGGCAGCACATGCTGCACGTGGATCACACCGATGCCATTGGCGCCGGCAAATTCGACCACCCGCTTCGCCTGGCGCAGTGCGGCCATGCCGTCGGGGATGACCATGCGGCCACCGGCAAAGCCCGGTGCGGCGCTGGCATCGAAATACTCGTTCTGGAAGTCGATCACCAGCACGGCGGTCTTCGCTGCATCCAGCGAGGTCGCGACCGGCGCGCCGGCCATCTGGCGGATGGTGGGATGGGCCGGATCAACGGCGGCAACCGGGGCGGTGGCGGCCATGCCGATCAGGCTGGCCAGGCCGAAGGTGGTGAGGTTCATGTGCGGATTCCTGCGATGGGTGTGGAGCACAGGATGCGGAGCGCCTGGCGCACGAACCAGCCCCACAGAGGCACATGATCTGTGCGAAGCTCGCACAGGCCACATCTGTAGCGTCGAGCCATGCTCGACGGCCTTTCTGCGGTTGCCGACACGAAGATCAGTCGAGCATGGCTCGACGCTACACCGGCGGAGAAACGCAACGGGGCGCCCGAAGGCGCCCCGCTGTGGATCCAACCGCGATCGACCTGCCGCTTACAGGCGGCTGGCGATGGCCTTGGCGAAGCTCATGGTGGTGCCGGTGCCGCCCAGGTCGCCGGTCAGCGAGTCCTTGGCTTCCATGGTCGCCACGATGGCCTTGCGCAGGCGCTCGGCGTTTTCCGGCTGGCCGATATGGTCCAGCATCTGCGCGGCTGCCAGCAGCAGCGCGCACGGATTGGCCTTGCCCTGGCCGGCGATGTCCGGCGCGGTGCCGTGCACGGCTTCGAAGATCGCCGCGTCCTTGCCGATGTTGGCACCCGGGGCCAGGCCCAGGCCGCCCACCAGGCCGGCGCACAGATCGGAGATGATGTCGCCGAACAGGTTGGTGGTGACGATCACGTCGAACTGTTCCGGACGCATCACCAGCTGCATGCAGCAGTTGTCGACGATCATTTCCTGGAACTCGATGTCCGGGTACTGCGCGGCCACTTCACGGGCGACGTTCAGGAACAGGCCCGAGGTCGACTTGATGATGTTGGCCTTGTGCACGGCGGTGACCTTCTTGCGGCCGGTGCTCTTGGCCAGCTCGAAGGCGTAGCGCACGATGCGCTCGGAGCCCTTGCGGGTGATGCGGGTGCCGGAGAAGGCGGTCTCGCCGTCGGCCGACACTTCCTGGCCTTCGGCCAGGTAGGCACCCTCGGTGTTCTCACGAACGGTGATCAGGTCGACGTTGTCGAAACGCGACTTGGTGTTCGGGAAGGTGTGGGCCGGACGCACGTTGGCGTACAGGTCGAAATGGCGGCGCAGGCTGACGTTGATCGAGGTGAAGCCACCACCGACCGGGGTGGTCAGCGGGCTCTTCAGCGCGACCTTGTTGCGCGCGATCGATTCCAGGGTCACCGCCGGCATCAGGTCGCCGTGCTTTTCCAGGGCCACCAGGCCGGCGTCGGCGTCTTCGTACTCCAGGCCAGTCTTGAGCTGGTCGAGCACGAACAGGGTGGCGTCCATGATTTCCGGGCCAATGCCGTCGCCGCGGATGACCGTAATTTTCTGCGTCATTGATCGATGTTCCGAACAGGGGGAAAAACGCCGTCCGGACGTGCCCGGAAACGCCGGCGCAAAGGAAGTTTCACCGGCAATTATGCCTGAGACGGGGCCGAGGTCCCAAATAGACCATGGTCCCAGTGCCCGGCTCAGGCAGAATTGCCCGCGCATTCTTCCTCTACCCCCGCCTGTCGGCGCGCCCCTTCAACAAGAAGGGGCTCCTGGGCTGCTGGATCGCGGGACAGGCCCCCTCGCGGGCCCGGTAGTGCCGGCCGCTGGCCGGCAACCTCGGCCAGGTCGAGTTCAGGCGATGCCGGCCAGCGGCCGGCACTACCCTCAGTGCTCGTGCGCTGCCGGAGCGCTGGCGCCGCCTTCAAGCTGGTCGAGGAAGTCGACCGCGCGGCGCAGGTGCGGGATCACGATGGAACCGCCCACCACCAGGCCGACCGAGAAGGTCTCGAAGAACTCTTCACGGGTCACGCCGGCGTCCTTGCACTGGGCCACGTGGTAGCTGATGCAGTCGTCGCAGCGCAGCACCATTGAGGCCACCAGGCCCAGCAGTTCCTTGGTCTTCACATCCAGCGCGCCGGCCTGGTAGGTCTGCGTGTCCAGTGCGAAGAAGCGCCGCACCACCTGGTTCGGTTCGCCCAGGATGCGTTCGTTCATGCGCTTGCGGAAGTCGGTGAATTCGGCGATGCGGTCCTTGCTGCCGTCGTCGGCCGCGCTCATGCCTGGCCCTGCCCGGCCAGCAGCGGCTCGAGCTTGCCTTCACGGTGCAGGGCCATCATGTCGTCGTAGCCGCCCACGTGGACGTCGCCGACGAAGATCTGCGGCACGCTGGTGCGGCGGGTCAGTGCCATCATCTTCTCGCGCTCGGCCGGGTCCAGGTCGATGCGGACCTCGGTCCACTGCTGGCCCTTGCTCTTCAGGAAGTTCTTGGCGGCCACGCAGTACGGGCAGACGGCGGTGGAATAGATGGTGATGGCGGGGGCGCCGCCGGCGGTCTGGGCTGTCACGGGAAACTCCACGATGGATCGACGGTCTACATATGGTACCGGTGCGCTGGAAATTCCACGCCACCGCCGCAACACTGTGGGTTAACGAATGGTTGCCCCCTGCCCTGCCACGCTTGGCGCGCCCTGCCCGAGGACCTTCCGCTTGCGAGCCCTGCTGCTGACTACCGCCGTTACCCTGGCCCTGGCCATGCCGCTGGCCCAGGCCCAGGAGAAGCTGCCCGACATCGGCTCCTCGGCCGGCGAGCTGCTGACCCCGGCGCGCCAGGCCGAGTACGGCGCGATGATGCTGCGCGAGCTGCGCAACTACGGCTACCTGCTGGACGACCCGCTGGTGAACGACTGGCTGCAGACCATGGGCACCCGGCTTGGCTCCAACAGCGACCAGCCGCGCCAGCCCTACACGTTCTTCGTGATGAAGGACCGCCAGATCAACGCCTTCGCCACGCTGGGCGGCTATATCGGGGTCAATGCCGGCCTGGTGCTGACCGCCGAGCGCGAGGACGAGGTGGCTGCAGTGCTGTCGCACGAAATCGCGCACGTCACCCAGCAGCACGTGCTGCGCGGGGTCGAACGCGCCCAGCGCGACCAGATCCCGATCCTGCTCGGCATGCTGGCGGCGGTGGTCGCCGCGCAGGCCAGCAACAGCACCTCCTCCGGCAACGCGACGATGGCCGCGATCAGCTCCGGCATGGGCCTGATGCAGCAGCGGCAGATCAACTACACCCGCTCCAACGAATCGGAAGCCGACCGCCTCGGCATCCGTACCCTGTCGCGCAGCGGCTACGACGTGGATGCCATGGCCGGCTTCTTCGAGCGCATGTCGGCAGCGATGCGCGGCAACGAGGGCGGCTACAGCGTGCCCGAGTTCCTGCGCACCCATCCGGTCAACATCACCCGCATCAGCGAGGCCAAGGCCCGCGCCGAGCAGATGAAGAAGGACACGGTGCTGCTGACCACCAGCACCCCCAGCGGCGAGCGCAGGGAGCGGGTGAATCCAGCCGATCCGGGCCTGGCCGAGCCCCTGCTGCGAGGAAACAACCCCTTGCTGCCCAGCAGCGTGCTGCGCGTTCCGGTCGGCCAGCTGGCCCGTGGCGCCAGCGGCGACTTCGAGTGGGCACGCGAGCGCCTGCGCGTGCTGAGCGCCGATTCCACCGCCGAGCTGGAGCGCGAATACGCGGACATGGCCAAGCGGCAGAAGGACGGTCTCAACGACGCCCAGCGCTATGGCCAGGCGCTGGCGGTCATGCGCGGCGGCCGCAGCGGTGCCACGCAGGCCCGGCAGACCCTGGCCAGCCTGCTGCAGACCCGCCCGGACAACCTGTGGCTGGCACTGGGCCTGGGCGAGGCCGAATCGCGTGCCGGGCTGGGCGCGCAGGCCAACACCCGTTTCGAGCAGCTGCTGCGCGAGCACCCCAACAGCCGGCCCGTGGCCCTGACCTACGCCGAGATCCTGAACGAACAGGGCACCCGCGAGGCGGGCCAGCGCGCGCAGGCCATGCTGCGGCCCCTGCTGTCGCAAAGTGGTAACGATCCGGTCTTCCAGCAGCGATACGCCCGCGCCAGCGAGCTGGCCGGTGACAGCGTGCGCGCCAGCGAGGCCTATGCCGAGGCCGCCTTCCTCAGCGGCCGCCCGGAGCAATCGCTGATGCAGCTGCAGGCCCTCAAGCGCAACCCGGCGCTGGACTACGTGGGCCGGGCGCGGGTGGATGCGCGCATCGAGGCGATCACCCCCACCGTGCTGGAGCTGCGCCGCCAGGGCGTGCAGGACCCGGACCTGGACCGCCGCTGAGTGCTGCGTGACCGGTCGATGGCAATCCCGACCGGTTCCGGCCAGGCAGTCACAAACATGTCATCAAACCGTAGTCTACTGGCACCACTCCAGTAACCGAGCCCTACGGTGTCCTCGTGCAGAAACGCATCCTGATCGTCGATGACGAGCCCGCGATCCGTGAAATGGTCGCCTTCGCCCTGCGCAAGGGCGATTACGAACCGGTCCACGCCGGCGATGCCCGTGAGGCCCAGACCGCCATCGCCGACCGCGTCCCCGACCTGATCCTGCTGGACTGGATGCTGCCCGGCACCAGCGGCCTGGACCTGGCCCGCCGCTGGCGCAAGGAAACGCTGACCCGCGAAGTGCCGATCATCATGCTGACCGCCCGCGGTGAAGAGAACGACCGCGTAGGTGGCCTTGAAGCCGGCGTCGACGACTATGTGGTCAAGCCGTTCTCGGCGCGCGAACTGCTGGCCCGCATCCGTGCGGTCATGCGCCGCGCCCGCGAGGACGACGAGGACGGCAGCGTGGCCGTCGGCCCGATCCGCATCGACGGCGCCGCCCATCGCGTGTTCGCCAACGACCAGCCGGTGCCGATCGGCCCGACCGAGTACCGCCTGCTGCACTTCTTCATGACCCACCCCGAGCGCGTCTACACCCGCGCCCAGCTGCTGGACCATGTGTGGGGCGGCAGCGTGTACGTGGAGGAGCGCACCATCGACGTGCACATCCGCCGCCTGCGCAAGACGCTGGAACCGTTCAACGCCGAGAACATGGTGCAGACCGTGCGCGGCGCCGGCTACCGCTTCTCCACCGCGACCTGAGTCTCGTCGTGCCGACGCCGCGCACCGCGGGTGCCGGCGCCGGCAACTCTGCTATAACCCTCGGTTCACCCCAGTGAACCGCCGCACTTCAACGACGAGATCGCAATGCCCCGCCACATCCGCTCTGCCTGGTTGAAGACCCTGGCCACCGTTGCCGCGGTACTGCTGTTCTCCGGACTGGTGGGGTGGTTCACGGGTCACCTGTGGCTGTGCATCGCACTGGGCGCGCTGGCCACCCTGGCCTGGCATTACTGGCGGCTGCGCAGCGTGCTGCGCCGGCTGACCGCGCGCCAGCGCTGGGATACCGCCGAGGAAGGCACCGGCGTCTGGAACGAGCTGGACCGCCTGCTGTACCGCAACCAGGTGGAAATGCGCGTTCGCAAGCGCCGCCTGCTCGACATGCTGCGCAGCTACCGCGCCGCTGCCGCCGCGCTGCCCGATGCCGTGGTGGTGCTGGACCGCAACAGCCAGCGCGTGCAGTGGTTCAACGAAGCGGCCACCGCCCTGCTTGGCCTGCATCATCCGGGCGACCTCGGCGAGGCGCTGGTCGAACGCCTGCAGCCGATGCCGCTGGCGCACTGGCTGGCCGGCGGCCGCAACGCCGAGCCGATCCTGGACGTGCCCTCACCGGTCGATCCTGCGATCCGCCTGAACCTGCGACTGATTCCGTATTCTTCAGACTACTGGCTGCTGATCGCCCGCGACGTCAGCAAGCTGCTGCGCCTGGAACAGGTGCGCCGCGACTTCGTCGCCAACGTTTCACACGAACTGCGCACGCCGCTCACCGTGGTCCACGGTTACCTGGACATGATGGACCCGGAGGATTTCCCGGGCACCGGTCCGATGCTGGAAGAAATGCGCAAGCAGAGCCAGCGCATGGCCCAGCTGGTGGAAGACCTGCTGACCCTGTCGCGGCTGGAGTCGCAGGAGCACAGCGAGGAAGAGACCGTCGCCATGCAGCCGATGCTGGCCACACTACGCCGCGAGGCCGAAGCGCACAGCCAGGGCCGCCACCAGATCAGCATCGACGATCTGGCCGGCGTCGACCTGCAGGGTTCCACCAAGGAGCTGCATAGCGCCTTCTCCAACCTGGTCACCAATGCGGTGCGCTATACGCCGGCCGGTGGCCGCATCGCCGTGGAGTTCCGCCGCGAAGGCGAGGGCGCGGTGCTGGCGGTGCGCGATTCCGGTTACGGCATCCCGGCTTCCCACCTGCCACGCCTGACCGAACGTTTCTACCGTGTCTCCAGCAGCCGCTCCCGCGAAAGCGGCGGTACCGGCCTGGGCCTGTCCATCGTCAAGCACATCCTCGGCCTGCACCACGCGCGGCTGGAGATTGAAAGCGAGGTCGGCAAGGGCTCGGTGTTTTCCTGCCATTTCGATGCCGACCACGTGCGCCCGCGCGAGTCCGCCCCCCTGACTTCCATCGAAGAATGACGCCATGAGCAGCCTCGGATCCCTCCCCCTCCCCGTGAGCCCGGACAACGATCCGTTGCGCGACCCGGCGCTCTACATCAACCGCGAGCTGTCGCAGCTGGATTTCAACTTCCGCGTGCTGGCGCAGGCGATGGATCCGCAGGTGCCGCTGCTGGAGCGCCTGCGCTTCATGTGCATCTCCTGCACCAACCTGGACGAGTTCTTCGAGATCCGCGCCGCCGCCGTCCGCCACGCGCAGGAATTCGGCCTGCCACCGGCACCGGACGGGATGAGCCCGCAGGCGATCCTCAACGCCATCCACGACCGCGCGGCACAACTGGTCGACCAGCAGTACCGCTGCTGGAACGAGACGCTGCGCCCGGCGCTGATGGAGGCCGGCATCGGCGTGCTCGGCCGCCACTCCTGGACCGATCGGCAGAGGCGCTGGCTGCGTGCCTATTTCCGCAACGAGATCATGCCGGTGCTGTCGCCGCTGGGCCTGGACCCGGTGCACCCGTTCCCGAAGATCCTCAACAAGTCGCTGAACATCGTGGTGGTGCTGAAGGGTACCGACGCGTTCGGCCGCGCCGGCCATCTGGCCATCGTGCGTGCGCCGCGCTCGCTGCCGCGCATCATCCAGCTGCCGGAGAAGCTCGGCGGGTCGCAGAATTTCGTGTTCCTGTCATCGGTGCTGTCCACCTTCGTCGATGAGCTGTTCCCGGGCATGGAAGTCCAGGGGGCCTACCAGTTCCGCGTCACCCGCAATTCCGAGCTGGTGGTGGACGAGGAGGAGGTGGAAAACCTGGCGCTGGCACTGCGCGACGAACTGGTCGATCGCGGCTACCGGCCGGCGGTGCGGCTGGAAATCGCGCAGGACATGCCGCGCGAGATCGTGCGCACCCTGCTGCAGAACTTCGGCCTGACCGAGAACGCGGTGTACCGCATCGACGGCCCGGTCAACCTCAACCGCATCATCCAGTTGTACGACCTGATCGCACAGCCGGACCTGAAGTACCCGCCAATGACCCCGCGCACGCTGCGCGACAGCGACGGCATCTTCGAGACCGCGGCGCGCCAGGACCTGCTGCTGCACCACCCGTTCGATGCTTTCACCGCGGTGCTGGACCTGATCCGGCAGGCGGCGATCGACCCCAACGTGCTGGCGATCAAGCAGACCCTGTACCGCACCGGCAAGGATTCGCTGATTGTCGATGCGCTGATCCAGGCTGCGCGCAACGGCAAGGACGTGACCGTGGTCGTTGAACTGCGCGCACGCTTCGACGAAGAGGCAAACCTGGGCCTGGCCGATCGCCTCCAGGAAGCCGGCGTACAGGTGGTGTACGGTGTGGTCGGCTACAAGACCCACGCCAAGATGCTGCTGATCGTGCGACGCGAGGGCCGCAAGCTGCGCCGCTATGTACACCTGGGCACAGGCAACTACCACAGCGGCACCGCCCGCGCGTACACCGACATCAGCCTGATCACCGCCGATGCGGACATCGGCAACGACGTGCACCTGCTGTTCCAGCAGCTGTCCGGGCTGGCCTCGAAGATGAAGCTCAAGCGCCTGCTGCAGTCGCCCTTCACCCTGCACACCGGCATCCTCGGCCGCATCGAGCGCGAAACGCGCATCGCCGCCGCCGGCCGTCCCGCGCGGATCATCGCCAAGATGAACGCGTTGAACGAACCGCAGGTGGTGCGCGCGCTGTACGCCGCCTCGCAGGCCGGCGTGCAGATCGACCTGATCATCCGCGGCGCCTGCACCCTGCGCCCGGGTGTGCCGGGCATCTCGGACAACATCCGCGTGCGCTCGATCGTCGGCCGCTTCCTGGAGCACAGCCGCGTCTACTGGTTCGGCAACGACGGCGCACCGGAGATGTACTGCGCCAGCGCCGACTGGCTGGAGCGCAACCTGCTGCGCCGGGTCGAGACCTGCTTCCCGATCCTCGACCCGGAGCTGGCCAAGCGGGTCTACCGCGAGGTGCTGCAGAACTACCTGGACGACAACCTCAACGCCTGGGAACTGGATGCCGACGGCATCTACCACAAGCGTGCCCCGGCCCACGACGAAGCCCCGCATTCCGCGCAGATGGCATTGATGCAGGGCCTCTGACCCGGTGTGTCGACCAAGGTCGACACCTACCAAGAGCAGTAGGCACCGATTTTGGGCGGGATAGGATCAGTGCCGACCAACGGTCGGCACCCACCATCAGATCGCAGAAATCTGTCAAAGGCGGGGTGGGTCCGCCAACCCACGGATACCCCGCTTTTGATGTTGACGTTGACGTTGACGTTGCCTCTGCGGGTGCAGGGCGCAGCCCTGCCGCACTCCCCTCTTCCAAAATGTGAAGGCCGCGCGGTGACGAGCACACCGCCCCTTCGGCTAACATTCGCCCATGCCGCATACCACTACGACTCCGCCCGCATTGCAGGATGGCGACCTGCTGGCCGCCATCGACCTTGGCTCCAATAGTTTCCACATGGTCATCGCGCGCTACACGCTCGGCCAGCTGCGGGTGATCGACCGGCTGCGCGAGACCGTGCGCATGGCCGATGGCCTGGATGGCAAAGGTGGGCTCTCTTCCGCCGCACGGCAGCGCGCGCTGGAATGCCTGGCCCGCTTCGGCCAGCGCATCCGCAATGTGCCGCCGCACCGGGTACGCGCGCTGGCCACCAACACCGTACGCCAGCTGCGCTCGCCGCAGTCGTTCCTGGTCCCGGCCGAAACCGCGCTGGGGCATGCCATCGAAGTGGTCAGTGGCCGCGAAGAAGCGCGCCTGATCTACCTCGGCGTGGCCCACGCGCAACCGCCCAAGCCTGGCCAGCGCCGGCTGGTCATCGACATCGGCGGCGGCTCCACCGAATTCATCATCGGCATGGGCATGCAGACCCTGGAGCGTGAAAGCCTGCAGGCCGGCTGCATCGCCAGCACCCGCCGCTTCTTCCCCGGCGGCAAGCTGAGCAAGAAGCGCTGGAAGGACGCGCTGGCCGAGATCGGCCGCGAGTTCCAGCCCTTTGCCAGCAAGTACCGCGCACTGGGCTGGCAGGAAGCGCTCGGATCTTCGGGCACGCACAAGGCAATCAGCGAGATCTGCGCGACGATGAAGCTGAGCAAGGGCGCGATCACCGCCGAGGCCCTGCCCCAGCTGCGCGACGAGCTGCTGAAGGCCAAGAAGATCGACGACATCCAGTTGCCGGGCCTGTCCAGCGACCGCCGCCCGATCATCGCCGGCGGCATCCTGGTGCTGGAGGCCGCCTTCCAGGCCCTGGGCCTGCAGAAGCTGCTGGTCAGCAAGGCGGCGATGCGCGAAGGCATCCTGTACGACATCGTCGGCCGTGCCGGTGAGAACGACCTGCGCGACGAATCGGTGGCCGCGCTCAGCCAGCGCTACGGCATCGACACGGTACAGGCCGACCGCGTGCAGGACACCGCGCTGTCGCTGCTGGAGCAGGTGCAGGAGCGCTGGAAACTCGATGCCGACGACGCACGCATGCTCGGCTGGGCCGCGCGCCTGCACGAGCTGGGCCTGATGATTGCCCACAGCGGCTACCACGTGCATGGCAGCTACGTGCTGGAACACTCGGACATCGCCGGCTTCTCGCGGCAGGAGCAGCAGATGCTGGCCGCACTGGTACGCAGCCATCGCCGCAGCGTGACCAAGACCGCGTTCGACGCCCTGCCCGAGCGCCTGCTGCTGACCGCACGCCGGTTGGCCGCCCTGCTGCGCCTGGCGGTACTGCTCAACCGCGCCCACGAGGACGATCCGCTGCCGGCATTGGAATTGACCGCGGACGACAACCGCCTGTCGCTGATCGTGCCGCAGGCCTTCATCGATGCGCGCCCGCTGCTCCGCGCCGACCTGATCGGCGAGACCGACGGCATCGCCGGGCTGGGTATCCAGTTCCGGCCGTTCGTGGCCTGATCCCTACGGCCAGGGCGGCACGTCATGACGCGTCGCCATAGGCCTCTTCCGCGTGTGTTCGACAAGCTGTTGAAGCTCTACGACCCCGGCCCTTCGGAGCCGTGGTCTTTTCTGTTTCCGCGCAGGTTGTCGCTGCCTGCAATTGCCATGACGCTTTCGGTCCAGAGTCGGGGCGAGGGTGCATCGTCCATCGCTCCGCCGTCGATCAGATCAATCGATTGATTCACTTCCGGTTTGTGCGAAAGCGTCATGCCGCTCCATGGCGATTTCGTCCTTTCCCCATACCTCTCCCTCTCCTCCTTCACTAGGTTCGAACAACCACCGCCTGCGGTGGCGTTGGCGCGGCCCGCTTGGCTGCGCACCGAAGACTTCGAAGACTGAGAGAGAGACACCCATGACCATCCGTATTCCCGCACTGGGGCTGGCGATCCGTCGTGCGCTTGCAATCACGGCGACCACAACCCTGGCCGTTCCGGCGCTCGCGCAGCAGGCACCGGAAGCCACCACGCTGGACCGCATCGAAATCACCGGCTCACGCATCCGCCAGGTCGACCTGGAAACCGCACAGCCGGTGCTGACCGTCAGCCGCGCCGACATCGAGCGACAGGGCTTCAACTCCGTTGCCGACATCCTGCAGAACCTGACCGCGACCGGCAGCCCGGCATTGAGCCGCGCCAGCCCGTTGAGCGCCGGCGAAGCCGCCGGCGGCAGCTACGTGAACATGCGTGGTCTCGGTGCGCAGCGCACCCTGGTGCTGGTCAACGGCAAGCGGCTGGGCATGACCACTTCGGGTTTTCAGGACATCTCCAGCATTCCTGCCGCTGCGGTGGAACGCATGGAAGTGCTCAAGGATGGTGCCTCGGCCATCTACGGGTCCGACGCGATGGCCGGCGTGGTGAACATCATCACCCGGCGCAACGTTCAGGGTGTAACCGCCAACGTCTATCACGGCCAATACAGTGAAGGCGACGGTGCCCGTACCCAGTACGACGTGGTTGCCGGCTGGTCCAATGACCGTGCTTCCATCAGCGTTGCTGCCGAGCATGTCGAAGAAAAGGGCGTCTGGGCCAGGGACCGCGGCTTCAGTGCCTATACCTATACCGACGGCCACGCGGATGACGGCTGGACCACGGTCGGCCAGTGGGGTCGCATCACCGGCTTCAAGGGCCCCGGCTGCAGCAACAGCCGGGGCTGCAGCTATTCGCTCGACCGTGGCAGCCAGCCGGGCGGGCCGGACAGCTTCCACCTCAGCGACAACACACCGTTCACCGGCGATGTCAGCAACAGCAACGAGCAGATGCATCTGCAGACGCCGATCAAGCGCGATTCGATCTTCGTCGATGCGCGCGTGGAGCTGAACGATCAGGTCCGTTTCAACACCCAGCTGGCCTACAACCGGCGCACCACCACTCGCCAGATTGCCGGCTATCCCTTCCAGTCCGGCCCAGCCGGCATCACCCCGATGTCGGCCGACAGCTGGTTCAATCCGTTCGGCAGCCATCACGGCTACGACACGCCCAGCGATGTGCACTGGAACCGTCGTACCTGGGAGATTCCTCGCGTCAGCACCAGCGATCTGACCACCTGGCAGGCCGTCGCGGCACTCGAGGGCAACTTCGAATTCGGCGGTCGCGACTTCGACTGGGAAGCGGGTTACCAGTACAACCGCAGTGAGCTGACCCAACGTGCCACCGGCAACCTGCACAAGCAGCGCGTGGCCGATGCCACCGGTCCTTCGTTCTACAACCCGGCAACCGGCAAGGTCGAATGCGGAACGCCGGATGCGCCGATCGCAGGCTGCAAACCCTGGAACCCGCTGGTTCCGTATGGCCAGGACGATCCCTATGGCCTGACCGGCAACACGGAGCTCCAGGACTGGCTGTTCCCGGAAGAACTCACCCGCGGCCGCACCACCACCCGCAACCTGTTCGCCAACCTCAGCGGCAGCCTTGCCAGCCTGCCCGCCGGTGAGCTGGGCTTCGCCGTGGGGGCCGAGAGCCGCCGCGAGGACGGCCGCTTCATCCCCGATGCGCTTGCGCAGACCGGTGCCACCACCAACCTGGCGGCAGGCCCCACCGGTGGCGGCTACCGCGTCGACGAAGCCTACCTGGAACTGAGCGTGCCGGTGCTGCGCGACCTCGCCGGCGCCCGCGAACTGACCCTCAGCGCGGCGACGCGGTACTCGGACTACTCCACCTTCGGCGGAACCCTCAACAGCAAGTTCGGCTTCACCTGGAAGCCGATCGATCAGCTGCTGGTCCGCGGCACCTGGGCACAGGGCTTCCGTGCGCCGACCATCGCCAACCTGTACGGCGGCGGCTCGGAGACGTTCACCACCGGCTTCCGCGATCCCTGCGATACGGTCCATGGCGCAGCCGCAAGCAGTGCCGAGGTCCGCGCGCGCTGTGCTGCCGACATCGCCAACGCCGACACCTACCGCCAGCTCGGCCAGGGCAATGAACCCATCACCGGCAGCAGTGGACAGACGCCCCTGCCCTTCACCAACGGCTCCAATCCCGACCTGCAGCCGGAAACTTCGACCAGCCGCACTCTGGGCCTGGTCTGGAGCCCGACGTTCGCCGAAGGGCTTCACATCGCACTGGACTGGTGGAAGATCCGCATCGACAACACCATCGTCTCCGACCATCCCAACGACATCCTTCGCGACTGCTACGAGCTGGGTATTGCCGAGCGCTGCAGCAGCTTCACCCGCGACCCGGAGCTGGGCATCGTCAACAAACTCAACTTCGGCAACCGCAACAGCGGCTTCCGCCAGGCAGAAGGCTACGACCTGGAGATTGGCCACAAGGTCGAAACCCGCTGGGGCAGGTTGAGCGCTGACTGGAAGTCCACCTATGTGGTCAACGCCGAAGAGAAGACCACCAACGAAGCCGGCGTACCGGCCATCCCCAGCAATGGCATTGCCACCAACGGCGGCATCGGCTTCCGCGTGCGCTCCAACGCGTCGCTGGGCTGGGAGCATGGCAACCTCGGCCTGACCTGGGGCCTGCGTTACTTCTCCGCCGTCAAGGAACGCTGCCTGGGTGCGGAGGATTATCCGAACGAGTGTTCCCATCCCGACCAGCGCGCGCCGTGGTTCAGCGGTACGCGCGACTACAACCGTCGTGGATCGGTCACCTTCCATGACGTGCAGGCGCGCTACAGCCTGCCGTGGGACGCCACCGTTTCGATCGGCGCCAACAACGTGTTCGGCCGCCAGGGCCCGGCCATGTACAGCCAGCCGAGTGCCAACTTCTCCTACTACGGTGGCTTCGACATCGGCCGTTTCATCTACATGAAATACCAGCAGCGCTTCTGATCCACGCACCACGCACGGTGCCCACCACGGCCCTTCGGGGCCGTGGTGGCGTACGCTTCCGGCCGCGTCATCTGCCGGTCGCAAAGCGGTCACATCGGCTACATCGCCAGGCCCGAGCATGCCGGAAACCCGGAGGCCCGCCATGCGCTATGCCATCGTCACCGAGACCTATCCGCCGGAAGTGAACGGCGTTGCCCTCACCGTGCAGGGGCTGGAGCAGGGACTGCGCAATTCCGGCCATGAGATCGACCTGATCCGGCCCCGCCAGGCCAACGAAGCGCTGGACTCCGCACCGGGCACCCTGTTGGTTCCCGGCGCCGCCCTGCCGCGCTACCCCGGCCTGCGCTTCGGCATGCCGGCACCGATCCGGCTCGGTCGCCATTGGCAGCATCAACGCCCGGATGCCGTCTATGTCGCCACCGAAGGCCCACTGGGCTGGTCGGCGGTGCGCACCGCACGGCGCCTCGGCATCCCGGTGGCCAGTGGCTTCCACACCCGCTTCGACGAGTACCTGCCCGACTACGGCGTGGCCTGGCTGCAGGCCGCCGCGATGCGCTGGATGCGCCGCTTCCACAACCAGGCCGATGCAACCCTGGTACCTACCCGCGAACTGCAGCAGTTCCTCGGCGAACAGGGCTTCGAACGCGTGCGCCTGCTGGCGCGCGCGGTCGACAGCCAGCAGTTCGATCCGAACCGCCGTGACCCTGCCCTGCGCGAAGAGTGGGGCGTGGACGGCAACGGCCTGGTGGCGATCTACGTCGGCCGCATCGCCGCGGAAAAGAACCTCGGCCTGGCGGTGAAGGCCTTCCGTCGGTTGCAGCAGATCCGTCCGAAGGCCCGCTTCGTGTGGGTGGGCGATGGCCCGGCCCGCGAAAAGCTGGCGCATGAAAATCCCGACTTCATCTTCTGCGGCGTCCAGCGTGGCGATGCGCTTGCACGTCATTTCGCCAGCGGCGATCTGTTCCTGTTCCCCAGCCGCAGCGAGACCTTCGGCAACGTGACCCTTGAAAGCATGGCCAGCGGCGTGGCAACGGTGGCCTTCGACTACGGCGCTGCGCGCGAGTACCTGCGCAATGGCGAGAATGGCGCCGCAGTGGACAACGACGAGCAGTTCATCGACGCGGCCGTGCAACTGGCCGCGGATGACGCGCAGCGCCACGTGCTGGGCAGCAACGCCGCACGCGCCATGAAGCGCCTGCATCCGCAGCAGGTGGTGGCGGAATTCGACGCCCTGCTGGCCGAACTGGCCCAGTCGCGGAGGACCGGCCATGCGCACAACGCGGCTTGAACTGCTGGCCGACCGCGAAGCACGCCTGTGCCGGCGGGCCAACCACTACTGCCGCCGCCGCCGTGTGCGCCGCCTGTTCGCGGTCATCAGCCGGCTCGGTGATGGCGTGTTCTGGTATGTGCTGATGGGCGCCCTGGTGCTGCTTGATGGCTTCGACGGCCTGCGCGCATCGGTGCACATGGCCGCCACCGGCCTGGCCGCGCTGTTGCTGTACAAGGGCCTCAAGCGCTGGACCCGGCGCCCGCGCCCGTATGCCGCCGACCTGCGCATCCGTGCCTGGGTGGCACCGCTGGACGAGTTCAGCTTCCCTTCCGGGCATACCCTGCACGCGGTGTCGTTCACCATCGTGGCGCTGGCCTATTACCCGTGGCTGGCGCCACTGCTGGTGCCGTTCACCGCGGGCGTGGCGCTGTCGCGGGTGGTACTCGGCCTGCACTACCCGTCCGATGTGCTGGCCGCCACCGGCATCGCCATCGGGCTGGCCTCGGCCAGCCTGGCCTGGTTGCCGTTGCCGGTGTAGCCCCGGGGTCAGATCCGTTTTCCTTCGGAGAGGGATCTGATCCCCACGATGCCGGCGGCGCTACCGTCATCGTTGATGCCCTAGAATGCCTGCATGACCACGTTGTTCATTTCCGACCTGCACCTGGACCCCAGCCGTCCGGAGATCACCGACCTGTTCCTGCGCTTCCTGCGCGAGCAGGCGCCCGGCGCCGATGCGCTGTACATCCTCGGCGACCTGTTCGAAGCCTGGATCGGTGACGACACGCCCTCGCCCGCCGCCGACGCAGTGGCCGATGCACTGAAGGTGCTGTCCGACAGCGGCGTGCCGGTGTACTTCATCCGCGGCAACCGTGACTTCCTGCTTGGCGAGGACTACGCGCGCCGTGCCGGCCTGCGCATCCTGCCCGACCCGTGCATGATCGACCTCTACGGTCGCCCGGTGCTGCTGCAGCACGGTGACCTGCTGTGCACCGATGACATTCCCTACCAGCAGTTCCGTGCACAGACGCGTGACCCGGCGTTCCAGGCACAGTTCCTGTCACAGCCGCTGGCAGCGCGTATCGCGTTCGCGCAGAAGGCGCGCGAAGCCAGCCAGGCCCGCCAGTCGGAAATGAAACAGGGTGATCGCGCGCAGTTCGAGACCGTCACCGACGTGGCGCCGTCCGAAGTCGATGCCACGTTCGCGCGCCATGGCGTGGACACCATGATCCATGGCCACACCCACCGCCCGGCGATCCATTCGCTGCAGGCCGGTGGCCGTGCCTGCACCCGCATCGTGCTGGGCGACTGGTACGAGCAGGGTTCGGTGCTGCGCGTGGATGCCGGCGGCTGGTCGCTGGATACGCTCGCGCGCGAATGATGGGTCCGAGGGTGCCAACCAAGGTTGGCATCTACCCGGGCAGGTGCACGTGCCCGGGTAGACGCCGCCCCTGGTCGGCGCCTGGCCTCAGCGGAAGGCCGCGATGGTGGCCTTGGTATTGACCAGCACGCGCTGGTTGTCGGCGGTACTGGCATTGCCCATCGGGATGCCGTTGTAGCTGATGTTCGGGTTCGACCAGTAGTTCAGGCGCGGGCAGCTGCGGGTGCAGTTGTAGGCCATGATCGTGCGCCAACCGGTGCCGGTGGCAGGCTCGTAGCGATAGCCGTGGCCATAGGCGTAGGGCGAGGTGCTCGAGTCGGTGGCGATGTCATGCCGCGCGCTCTGCAGATGGCCGATCTCGTGCGCGAACGAGTAGTAGCCGGTTGCGCAATCCCAGTACACCGCCGCGAAAGCGGTCGACGCGGTCGAGCCGATGCCCGAGGCCAGGCCGCAGTAGGCACTGTTGTTGATGAGCAGCACGCCGACGTCGGCTGCGGTGGTGTTGCGGCTGGTGTGGATGCTGTCCATGTAGCCGTCGCTGGTGCCGCGGAAACGTGACAGGTCGGTGGTGAAGTTACCGGACTCGCTGTAGTTGGTGGTCTCGTAACCGGCCAGTTGCAGCGTCAGGCCGACGTTGCTGTTGACGTAACCCTGGTTGGACTCGGCCACCGCCAGCTGCACCAGCGACTGCATGTTGCCGCCATAGGCAGTGACCGCCGCATTGGTCGCCACCACCAGCACGCGGATGGTCGCCGGCGTTCCCGAAGAGGCCTGCGCGATGCCGATGTGGTCGTTGTCGGCCATCGGGATCTTCGGCAGCTGGTTGTAGTCAGCCGGATGATCGGCTGGCATCCTCGATTCGTCGACCTCGACCAGCACGTGGCGGTTACCCAGTGGACGCAGGCGATAAAGCTTGCCGTCCTTGCGGATCGAACCGGTGATGGTGTCGCCCGAACGTACCAGGATCAACGAATTGCCCGGATCATCCTGGCCGCTGGAGGTGGCGGCGGTCAACCGGTCGGACGGCGAACGGAACTGGCCGTACCAGATGCTGCCACCATCCGGCAGCGCCTCGACCTTGCTGCGCACCGCCTGCACCCGTTTGCCGAGCAGCTCGAATTCCAGCTGCGGCTGCGCCGTAGCCGCCGCGTCGACACGCACTTCCTGCACCGTCGCCGTGGACGGGGTGGCCAGCAGCTTGCCGAGTGCAGGCTCGCTGTTGGCCGATGCCCGGCTGATGACCGTCACCGGTTCGAACAACGGTGCCGCATGCGCGGCTGCCGCCACCGACAAACCCAACACCAGGCCACCTGCCGCTTTGCCAATCGATCTGGACAACATTGCGTCGCTCCTTGAATGATGTGAACAGCGTTGATGCAGCACGCCCGGGTTTGCCGGGTTTGGCCATATGGCCTGCGCGGGTCGTGTGAATTCAATAGAAGATGGGAATGAAAATCAGGAACTGTGATCGACCGCATCTGCGTTAAGTAAGGTCAAAAGCGTCACTACACTTCGCCAATACACCGCTTTCGCGCTACCGTGACGCGGCCACGACGGGGAATGCACATGGCACCAGCGAAGGACACGGACGAAGATGTCGGCTTGCTGCGGATCGGCCTGTTCTTCGACGGCACCCGCAACAACGCACACAACCTGGCGCGCGGCCGTCCGCAGGTTCCGCAGCCTCGACCGGCGCAGCTGCGCGCGGACGATGATTCGACCTACCAGAGCCGGCTGACCAGCAGCTACGACAACGGCCTGACCAACATCGCGCGCCTGCAGCAGCTGTATCCGGACAGCCGCCGTGATGCGATGGCCGCTCCCTCGCTGTCGATCTATGTCGAAGGCGTGGGTACCCGCGATGATGCCGACGACGATCTGATCGGGCTGGCCTTCGGCATCGGTGCCAGTGGCGTTCGCGCGAAAGTGCAGCGCGCGCTGCAGGTGCTGCTGCCGGCCGCACTGTCGGGACTATCCGCACGCTGGCAGCGACCGCTGCATGGCGTGCAGCTGGACCTGTTCGGTTATTCACGCGGTGCTGCTGCCGCACGTGACATCGCCAACCAACTGCAGGGCTGGGACAGCGTGCGCTGGCGCCAGCTGCTGCAGGCCGCCGGCCTGTCCTGCACTGCGAACTTCGCCCCGGCCACGCCGGTGCTGCGCTTCATCGGGCTGTTCGACACCGTTGTCGCAGTCAATGGCGGCCGCGCCGATGAGCGGCCGCAGCTGGCCCTGCACAGCGGCATCGCCGGTCGCGTCGTGCAGCTCACTGCACGCGATGAACATCGCCAGCACTATCCGTTGACCAGCGTGGCACCGCCGTTTGCCGAGATCGCCCTACCCGGCGTACACGCCAATATCGGCGGTGGCTACAACCAGCTGGAAGAAGGTCCCAAGCTGCTCAGCCGCCCGCGCCGGCAACAGTTGCGCCGCCCCGCGGTTGCCGACTACCAGGTCCCTCCACTGGCGTTGCTGCGGGCCACCACGGTCTACGCTGAAACGCAGGCCGATGCCGAACGCTGGCGCCAGCAGCTGGGCGTGGGTGAGAAGGAGGTCTGGGTGGATGTCTGGCACCAGTGGCAGCAGCAGCGTCGCGCCGGCAGCCGCAGCGTGCTGTTGTCACCGGCGCTGTATGTGACCGCCGCGGTGGTGCTGCGTCGGCGCATCGACTGGCGTTACCAGCTGATCGCACTGCAGGTGATGCAGCAGCAGGCCATCGACGCCGGCGTGCAATGGACCGCCAATGCCGCCGAGGTTCCTGGCTGGGAGCTGCCGTCCGCCCTGCAGCCGATCGCACGGCGCCTGGTGGCCGGACAGCCGCTGACGCAGACACAGGAGGCGCTGCTGCGCCGGCGTTACCTGATGCAGTCGGCGCACTGGAACTTCGATGCACTGGGCGACACCGCACTGACCTACGCCGCCGATGCCGGCGTCAGCGAACTACCCTACCGGCCGGGTCCCGGCCTGTTCTACATCAACCGACCGACGGTGGATGGCAAGCGCGTGGTGTTGCCGAACGTCTGAAAAAAGGGGACGGAGGGGATTAAGTCGTTTGTGCCACAAACGACTTAATCCCCTCCGTCCCCTTTTCTTCAACCGGCCTGTTCGACCAGGTTGGCGAGCTCATCCGCGTCGAAACCGGCCAGCAGGCGCGCTTCCATGTTGAACGGTCCGTGCAGGTAGCCGCCGGCGTACTCCACCAGCAGTTCCTTGAAACGTGCACGCGGTTCGACGCCGGCGCGGTCGCAGTACCAGCGGTACCAGCGCGAACCGGCAGCCACATGTGCCACTTCCTCGCGCAGGATCACTTCCAGCACATCGGCGGTCTCGCCATCACCGACATTGCGCAGTTTCTCGATCATGCCGGGCGTCACGTCCAGGCCGCGCGCTTCCAGCACGCGCGGCACCAGCGCCATGCGTGCCAGGCCATCGTGCGCGGTCTTTTCGCACATTTCCCACAGGCCGTTGTGCGCGGGGAAGTCGGCGTAGTCGTGGCCATGCACCTGCAGGCGCTCCCGCAGCAGCATGAAGTGCCGCGATTCGTCGTCGGCACAGCTGACCCAGTCGGCATGGAATGCCGGCGGCAGGCCGCGGAAGCGGTACACCGCGTCCCAGGCCAGGTCGATCGCGTTGAGTTCGATATGCGCGATGGCGTGGATGAAGGCAGCCCGACCTTCCACACCGCCCAGTCCGCGCCGCGGCACTTCGCGCGGGTGCACCAGCACCAGCTGCGCCGGCCGGCCCGGCATGCGGATCGGCTCTGGCGGTAGCGCGCCGGCAGCCACCTTCAGGCGGCCGGCACGGAACGCAGCGGCGTAGGCCTGGGTCAGCGCAACCTTGCGCAGCGGGTCGGCTTCGGCCAGGCACTGCTGCGCTGCGCGCAGCAGGTCGCCAGCAACGTCGGGTACGTCAACCACGCCTGGTCCTCAGGCGCGGCGCTTGTGCTTGGCGTCGTCCGACCGCAGCTGCTGGATGCGCTCGAAGTAGCCCGGTTCAATGCCGGTCGGGTAGTGGCCGTTGAAGCAGGACGAATCGAAGTTGCGCAGCGCCGGATTGCCCTCGCTCACTGCCGCTTCCATGTCTTCCAGGTCCTGGTAGATCAGCCAGTCGCAGCCCAGGTGGGCTTCGATCTCTTCCACGGTGCGGTTGTGCGCGACCAGTTCCTCGGCCGCCGGCATGTCGATGCCGTAGATGTTCGGGTAGCGCACCGGCGGCGCGGCGCTGGCCAGGTAGACCTTGCGCGCGCCCGCGTCACGGGCCATCTGCACGATCTGCTGGCTGGTGGTGCCACGCACGATCGAATCGTCCACCAGCAGCACCACGCGGTTGCGGAACTCAAGGTGGATCGGGTTGAGCTTGCGACGCACCGACTTCACGCGTTCGCCCTGCCCCGGCATGATGAAGGTGCGGCCGATGTAGCGGTTCTTGATGAAGCCTTCGCGGTACTTCACGCCGAGCACGTTGGAGATCTCAAGCGCAGCGTCGCGCGAGGTATCCGGGATCGGGATGATGGTGTCGATGTCGTGGTCCGGGCGCAGGCGCAGGATCTTCTCGCCCAGCTTGATGCCCATGCGCATGCGCGCCTTGTGCACCGACACGTTGTCGATCATCGAATCCGGGCGTGCGAAATACACGTATTCGAAGATGCACGGGGTGTGCTCGGCCGGCTCGGCGCAGATCTCCGAGAACAGCTCGCCACGCGCGGTGATCACCAGCGCTTCGCCCGGCTGCACATCGCGCACGCGCTGGAAGCCCAGCACGTCCAGCGCGGCCGACTCGGACGCCACGATGTACTCGTCGCCCTCGGCATGGCTGCGCTTGCCCAGCACCAGCGGACGGATGCCATGCGGGTCGCGGAAGGCGACCAGGCCCAGGCCCAGCACCACGCTGACCACTGCATAGCCACCCTTGCAGCGGCGGTGCACGCCAGCCACCGCGCGGATCGCGGCTTCCGGGCTCAGCTGGCGCTGCTGCTCCAGTTCGTAGGCGAACACGTTCAGCAGCACTTCGCTGTCCGAATCGGTGTTGACGTTGCGGCGGTCCTGTTCGAACACCTGCTGGCGCAGCGCCTCGGTATTGATCAGGTTGCCGTTGTGGGCCAGCGCGATGCCGTACGGCGAATTGACGTAGAACGGCTGCGCCTCGTCCATGCCTTCCGAACCGGCAGTCGGGTAACGCACGTGGGCGATGCCGACGCTGCCTTCCAGGGTGGACATGGTGCGGGCATCGAACACATCGCGGACCAGGCCGGTGGCCTTCTGCACGCGCAGGCGGCTGCCGTTGGCGGTGGCGATGCCCGCCGCGTCCTGGCCACGGTGCTGGAGGACGGTCAAGCCGTCATACAACTGCCCGGCGACGTTCTGGTTGCCGACGATTCCGACGATGCCACACATGGTGCGAGGTCTCCGCTGGGCTGTGCCCAGTTACAAGGAAGGTGGCCGTACCTGGCCGCGGTGGTCGCCGCGCCTGCGGTCGACATTGGCCGGATCGCCCGGCTCGATACTGTCCGGCAGTGCTGGGGCGTCCGGACGCACTTCGGCCGGATCGTAGGAATCGCCCTGTTCCGCTTTCGCAGGCCGCAGCCATCCGCTGCCTGCCACTACCTGGTTGAGGATGCCATTATCGCCTGCCGCGCCCGGCTTTCCCAACCCGGCGCCTGCGTTCTTGCCCAACTCCATCAATGCAGATGGGGACAGCGCGTCGGTCGGCAAGGCCTTGGGCAGCAGATCGGCCCCGGGAACCTCCCAGTGCGGCAGCTTGCTGTTCATCCAGGCAACGGTGGGGTTCAGCAGTGGCCGCACCGCCGAGCGCTGCCAGGAAGGCTCGGCAGTCAGCGGGGTGAAACTGCCCAGCAGCAGCAGGATCGCGGCGATCAGGCCGCCCCGCACGGCGCCCAGCACCCCGCCCAGCAGGCGGTCCAGGCTGGTCAGCATGCTGCGGTGGACCAGGGCCTTGATGACCATGCCGATCACCGCAACCACGATCATCACGCCGATGCCGACCCCCAGGTAGCCACCGACGAAGTGTTCGCCACCGGGGGCCGCCGGGGCGGCCCACCAATGTGCGGCGTCATTGCCGAAGGCGAAGGCCGCCCACGCGGCCAGCAGCCACGACAGGGTGCCGATGACGATTCCCACGAAGCCGCGCAGCATCCCCAGCAGGGTGGAGGCGGCGATCACGATCAGCAGCACCACGTCGATCATGGCGCCCCGCTCCTTCGGCGGCGCTGGCAACGAGGCTGCGCGTGGGTCATGGGTGCGGTCGGACCATGCCGGCCACGCCGACCTTGGCGGCAACCTGCGCCTTCAGCTGCTCGGCATCGCCACGGTTGGCCACCGGCCCGACGCGGACGCGATGCAGGGTGCCCTTTTCGGTGCGCACCTGCTCGACAAAAGCGCTGAAGCCGGCGGCGCGGACCTTGTCGCGCAGGGCGTTGGCATCGTTGGCCTGGCCGAACGCGCCCAGCTGCACGGCAAAGCCGACGCCGCTGGCGGCCGGCGCTGCCGGCGTGGCCGGGGCCGTTGCCGGCTTGCTGGCGGTGGCCTCCGGCTTCGGCTCGGGCTTCGGGGTTTCGGGCTTCGGCGCCGGCTTCGGCGGCTCGGGCTTGGCCGCCGGAGTGGTCGTTGCAGTCGGCGTACTCGGCGGCAGGCTTTCACTGCGCACCGGGTTGCTGCTGGCCGACGGCGCGGTGGCGGCGGATGGGGTACTGGCGCTCGGCGTAGCCGGTGCCGGGGTGGCTGCCACCGGGGCGCTGCTGTCCGCTGCGGCATCCAGGGTGATCACTTCGGCCTTCACATCGGCACGGATCTTCACCGCCTGCAGGCGGGCGGCCTCGGCCTGTGCTCGGTCGGCGTACGGCCCCACGCGCACGCGCCATGCCTGGCGGCCGTTGATGGTCGCCGTTTCGGCGAAGCCCGGCAGCTGCGAGCGCTTCAGGTAGGCGATCACCGCATCGGCGTCGGCCTTGCTGCCGTAGGCACCGAAGGTAACCGCATAGTTGCCGGCGGCGACCGTCGGCGAGGTGTCCACGGTCGGCGGAGTGGCCGGCGTGGCGGCGTCCTGCAGCGGCTTGGCCTGCCCGGTCTGCAGGCCGGTGGCACCACCGGCCGGGGCGACCAGGGGCAGCTCACGGGTTTCGAACTGGCCATCGGCCGGTGCATCCGGCGCGGCGATCGGCACATTGGCCACGCCGCTGTCCGGTGCCGGCCCCTTGACCAGCATCGGCAGGAAAATCACGGCCAGTGCCACCAGCACGATGGCACCAATCAGACGCTGTTTCAGAGGCGTATCCACGTGAGGCAGGCAACTGTCCGGAGATTGGCATCGATTATACGGGTGCCGGACCGGACGGCGTCGGCGTTGGCTGAACGCGTATCAGGCATCGCCCTGCAGCCATTGCAGGGCGCCGGCAGCGGTATGGAAGGAGCCGAACACCAGCACGCGGTCACCGCGCTCGGCCTGGGCCAGCACCTGCGCCAGTGCCTGTTCGACGCTGTCAGCCAGCAGCGCCGTGGCGGCGGCGGTGCCGGCCAGGCGTGCCTGCAGCTGGGCGGCGCTCTGCCCGCGCGGGCCTTCCAGCCCGGCCAGGGTCCACTCGCCCACCACGTCCTCCAGCGCCTGCACCACCCCCGCTGCGTCCTTGTCCTGCAGCGCGGCGTACACCGCCAGGGTGCGCCCGGCCGAGACCTCGGCCTTCAGCGCACGCGCCAGCTGGCCCGCCGCCTGCGGGTTGTGGCCGACGTCGACGCGGATTTGCACGCCATCGCGCTCGAATGCCTGCAGCCGGCCGGAAATGCGTGCCGCTGCGACACCGGCGGCCCACGCCGCACGCGGCACCGGCTTGTCCAGCGCGCGCAGCGCGGCGATGGCGGCACCCGCATTGGCCAGCTGGATCGGGCCGGCCAGCGCCGGGGTCGGCAGTTCCATGCGCAGGCCGACATCGCGCCAGCGCCAACGCTGCGCATCGATCGGCTCGTAGAAATAGTCGCTGCCACCACGGATCGCATTGGCGCCAACCAGGTAGGCACGGCGCAGCACGCTCGACGGCGGATCGGTCTCGCCCAGGATCACCGGCTTCCAGCCGCGGATGATGCCGGCCTTCTCGGTCCCGATCGCCTCGCGATCCTCGCCCAGCCACTCGGCATGGTCGATGTCCACGGTAGTGATCACCGCCACGTCGGCGTCCACGATGTTGACCGCATCGAGGCGGCCGCCCAGGCCCACTTCCAGTACCGCCAGGTCCAGCCCGGCGTCGGCGAACAGCTGCAGCGCGGCCAGCGTGCCGTACTCGAAATAGGTCAGCGTGATCTCGCCACGCACGGCTTCGATGGTATTGAACGCGGCGACCAGCGCGGCATCGTCCACGTCCTGGCCGTCGATGCGCACGCGCTCGTTGTAGCGCAGCAGGTGCGGCGAGGTGTAGGCACCGACCTTCCAGCCGGCGGCGCGTGCAATGGCTTCGATGAAGGCCACGGTTGAGCCCTTGCCGTTGGTGCCACCGACCACGATGGTGCGCTTGGCCGGCGCGCCCAGGCCCATCGCCGCGGCCACGGCGCGCACGCGCTCCAGGCCCATGTCGATGCTCGCCGGGTGCTGGCGTTCAATGTAGTCCAGCCAGTCGGCCAGGGTGGTCGGGGTGTTCGTCACGGCAGCGGTTCCAGCAGAAGCAGTTGATGCGGGGGATGGATCAGAGGGCGCGGTGCTTGGCTTCGCCGAAGAACGGCGTGTGGTGGGCGCAGTCGTTCAGGCGCACCACTTCCAGGCTGTCCAGGTCGGCGCCTTCGAGCAGGTTGAGCGTGGTCGGTGCCTGGCGGAAGGTCCACAGGCGGGAAAGCGGCAGGCCCAGCACCTTGCACAGGATCACGCGGTTGACCGCATCGTGCGCAACCACCAGCAGAGTGTCGTGCTCGCCGAGGCCTTCGGTGGCACGCGCCAGCCCACGCCAGCTGCGCTCCAGCACCAGGCGCAGCGATTCGCCGCCGGGCATCAACACCGTATCCGGCTCCTCGCGCCAGGCCTGCAGGCGCGACGGATCCTTCTCGTGGATCTCGCTCGCCAGCAACCCTTCCCATTCACCGTGGGCGATTTCCTGCAGCTCGGGCTCGGTCAGCAGCATGTCGGCGCGGGCGGCGCCAAGCGCCAGCTGCGCGGTGCGCTGCGCGCGCGACAGCGGCGAGGCGACGGCACGGGTGATGTCCACCGAGGCCAGGCGGGCACCCAGTGCCTGGGCCTGGGCTTCACCGATCGGCGAAAGCGGAATATCGATCTGGCCCTGGTAGCGGCCTTCGGCGTTCCACGGCGTTTCGCCGTGGCGGGCAAGCAGGATGCGCATGCGTGCAAGGGGTCCTGGGGGGAGGAGGTTTCCGCGTTTCGTTCACATCCTGTGAAGTACGCGGAACAGGGATGATACCTGTTCGGCGCACCGGGCCGGGCATGAAAAAACCCCGCGACGTGGGTCGCGGGGTTTCGGAAACTCCGGCTGTCTGGTCGAGGTTGCCGGCCAGCGGCCGGCACTACCTCACTTCGCCAGGTTCAGTTCCTTCAGCAGCTGCGGCGCCGGCGCCACTTCCTGCATGATCCACTGCATGTAGCGGCTGTCGACGGCGATCATGCGGGTCATCACCGGGTCGAACACCCAGTTGGAGCTGACCGATTCCCAGTTGCCATCGAAGGCCAGGCCGACCAGCTTGCCGTTGGCGTCCAGCACCGGCGAACCCGAGTTGCCACCGGTGATGTCCAGGTTGGACAGGAAGTTCACCGGCACCGAACCAATGCGCTTGTCTTCCAGGCCGCCATAACGCTTGGCCTTGACCGCATCGAGCAGCGCCTTCGGCGAATCGAACGGATCCTCACCGGTTTCCTTCGCCGCCACGCCTTCCAGGGTGGTGAACGGGGTGTACTTCACGCCGTCCTTGCCATAGCCCATGACGTTGCCGAAGGTGATGCGCAGCGACAGGTTGGCGTCCGGGTAGACGAACTCACCCTGGCTCTTCTTGTAGTCGGCCACGGCCTGCAGGTACAGCGGGCGCGCGGTCAGCGATTCGCCTTCGCGGATCTTCTTCTGCTCTTCCTGCTTCAGCAGTGCCGGCATGACGGCCACGGCGTACTGGATGGCCGGATCGTTGCTGGCCTCAAACGCGGCGCGGTCGGCCTTGAACCATTTCAGGCGTGCATCCAGGCTGCCCAGCTCGGTGCCCGACAGCTTGCCCACCAGCGATTTCACCGCAGCGGCATCGCTGCCGGCCAGCCACTTGTTCAGCACTTCGTTGTCGCGCTGTGCGGCCGGCAGGGCCACGTACTGCTCCAGCCAGTAGGCCTGCAGCTGCTGGTCCATCTTCGCCACGTAGCGACGGTCCATCTGCTTCAGGCCACCTTCGATGGTGGTCAGGTCGCGTTCCTGGTAACCGGCTTCGCGTTCGGCATCCGGCTTGCTGCGCTCGATCGACAGGCGGTACAGGGTGATCGCCGCGCCAACGGCCGAGGTGTTGTTGAACTGACCGACGAACAGGTCGCGTTCGCGGGTCGACTTGCTGGTATCCAGATGCTTGAGCAGCTGCGCGTGTGCCGCCAGGGCCGGCTTGCCGGCAGCGCCCTGCTTCTTCAGCCACGCCAGCACGGCGGCTTCTTCAGCCTGCTTCTGGCCCGCGGCGTCGATGCGCTTGAAGCCTTCCAGCTGGCCCAGGTAGTTCTTGGCCACGTTGTTCATGCTGGCGGCGGTGGCGGCGTACTTCACCTTGACGTCGGCGTCGGCCTTGCCGGCGTCGGCGATCATCTTCAGCACGGCGTTGTAGTGCTTGGCGATGGTCGGGTAGGTGAAGCTGGCGGTTTCGTTGAATTCACCGGCCAGGGCATAGCGGTTGGTGCGGCCCGGGTAGCCCGCCACCATCACGAAGTCGTCGGCACCCAGCGGCTGGTCGGCGAACTTCAGGAAGTGCTTGGGCTGGTACGGCACGTTGTCGGCGGCGAAGGCGGCCGGCTTGCCGTCCTTGCCGACGTAGGCGCGGTAGAACGAGAAATCGCCGGTGTGGCGCGGCCACATCCAGTTGTCGACGTCGCCGCCGAACTTGCCGACGCTGCCCGGGGGCGCGTAGACCAGGCGCACGTCCTTGATTTCCATGTTGCGGAACAGGCGGTAGGTGTTGCCGCCGGAGAAGCTGTACAGGCGGCAGCGGAAGCCGGCATCGGCTTCACAGGCGGCGACCTGGGCCTTGTCGAAGGCGTCCAGCGCACGGCTGCGGGCCAGCGGGTCGTTGCCGGCGGCAGCGATGGCGGCCTTGGCCTGGGTGGTGACGTCGGTGATCTGGTCGAGCACGAACACGCGGGCGTTCGGGCCGGCGCTCAGTTCGTCCTTCAGGGTCGGCGCGTTGAAGCCGTCCTTGATCAGGTTCTTCTGCGCGGTCGAATTCAGCTGGATGGCGCCATAAGCGCAGTGGTGGTTGGTGACCACCAGGCCCTGCGGCGAGACAAAGCTGGCGGTGCAGCCGCCGAGGGCGACGACCGCGCCCATCGGGTCGCCGGTCAGGTTGGACAGCTGTTCCGGGGACAGCTTCAGGCCGGCCTTCTGCAGCGGGCCGGCGATTTCCGGCAGCTGCTGCGGCACCCACATGCCTTCAGCGGCATGGGCGACTTGGGCCAGCCCGAGGCTGGCGACGATGGAGAATGCAAGCAGGTTCGAGCGCATGGAGCGGCCCCTGGTAGTGGAACCCTCGATTGTAGCCCGCCGCCCTGCCCCGGCCCGAACCCCGGAAGTCATGGGCCTACTTCTTGCGCTGCCATGCGCACGTCGGCCGCGCACATGGAATGGTCCAGAGGGGGCGTGGTCACCCTGGTCGGGACCGTTGGCGCCATGGATGGCGCCATCGAGCGCCATGGATGGCGCCATCGAGCACCATGGATGGGCTTTTGCGTGTCCCGGCCAGGGTGACCACGCCCCCTCCCCCGGAATCAAGGAGGCGCTGCTGTTTGCGGCACGTTCGAAACGCCCGCCGGCGCACGCCTTTCGTTCCGCCAATGCACCCGCAGCGCAACATGGGAAATCCGCGCGGCACCCTATAATCCGCGCTTTCCCCCTGATGAGTTCCACCCCGATGGCGCAGCAAACGATGAAGGCCCTGGTCAAGCGCGAAGCGGCCAAGGGCATCTGGCTGGAAGAAGTTCCGGTGCCGACCCCGGGCCCGAATGAGGTCCTGATCAAGCTGGAGAAGACCGCGATCTGCGGTACCGACCTGCACATCTACCTGTGGGACGAGTGGAGTCAGCGCACCATCAAGCCGGGCCTGACCATCGGCCACGAATTCGTCGGTCGCGTCGCCGCACTCGGCTCGGCCGTGACCGGCTATGAAATCGGCCAGCGCGTCTCGGCCGAAGGCCACATCGTCTGCGGCCACTGCCGCAACTGCCGTGGCGGCCGCCCGCACCTGTGCCCGAACACCGTCGGCATCGGCGTCAACGTCAACGGCGCCTTCGCCGAATACATGGTGATGCCGGCCAGCAACCTGTGGCCGATCCCGGACCAGATCCCGTCGGAGCTGGCTGCGTTCTTCGACCCGTACGGCAACGCCGCGCACTGTGCGCTGGAGTTCAACGTGATCGGCGAGGACGTGCTGATCACCGGTGCCGGCCCGATCGGCATCATCGCCGCCGGCATCTGCAAGCACATCGGTGCACGCAACGTGGTGGTGACCGACGTCAATGATTTCCGCCTGAAGCTGGCCGCCGACATGGGCGCCACCCGCGTGGTCAACGTGGCCAACCAGTCGCTGAAGGACGTGATGAAGGAACTGCACATGGAGGGCTTCGACGTGGGCCTGGAAATGAGCGGCAACCCGCGTGCGTTCAACGACATGCTCGACTGCATGTACCACGGCGGCAAGATCGCCATGCTCGGCATCATGCCCAAGGGCGCCGGCTGCGACTGGGACAAGATCATCTTCAAGGGCCTGACCGTGCAGGGCATCTACGGCCGCAAGATGTACGAGACCTGGTACAAGATGACCCAGCTGGTGCTGTCCGGCTTCCCGCTCGGCAAGGTGATGACCCACCAGCTGCCGATCGACGACTTCCAGAAGGGCTTCGACCTGATGGAAGAAGGCAAGGCCGGCAAGGTCGTGCTCAGCTGGAATTGACCCTTCGCCGTGCGCGATGGGTGGGTGCCGAGCTTGCTCGGCACACCTTGAAATTGAAAAAGGCGCCCGATGGGCGCCTTTTTCTTTGGTGTTGCCGGCCAGCGGCCGGCACTACCCGTAACGCCTGCGGCGTTACTTGCCGACGGCGACGCTCAGCATCACCCGGCTGTGGGCCAGCTTGCCGGAATTGTCACGGCCGTTGCCGTCGGTGCCGTAGTAGCCCAGGCCGACGTTGAACAGGCCGAACTGGCGCGCGACGCCGACGTTCCAGTCGGTGTAGTCCTTGGCGATGCCGTCCTCGAAGGTGCTGCGACCGACGTTGGCATTCAGGGTGAAGTCCTTCGGCAGGCCCCAGCTGCCGCCCAGGCCGAAGTACCAGCCATCGGTGCTGCTGTTCCAGACATCGTTGGTGTAGGCCACCGTCAGCTTGTAGGTGTCATCCAGCGTGGTGGTGGTGATCAGCTCGTTGTAGTTCTGGTGGCTGGACTTCAGGTAGGTGTAGCGGTTCAGCAGCACGTCGAAGTTGACGCGCTCGGTGACGTCCACGCCGTAGCCGATCAGGTAGTCGACCTCGGTCTTCGGGTCACCCGCACCAAAATCCACGCCCGAGCCCCACACGCCTGCGTACAGGCCAACCGGGCTGGTGTAGGTGAAACCGGCCTGCAGGGTCGGATCCTCGTCGGTCTGCGACACACCACGGAACAGGTAATCGGAAACAGCGGTGACGTTCCAGCTGTACGGCGATTCGTTTTCCTGAGCGCTGGCGGCGAACGGGGCGGCCAGGGTCAGGGCAGCGGCAATGGCGAGGCAGGCACGGGCGTGCTTCATGGGCGTCTCCGAGGGTGGCGGGGGCGGGAAGGGGGAGCGGGCAACCGGCGCCAGACAGGCGCGGTTCACGAATTTTTAACCCGTTTGCTATTGCGATGCAACATGTGCAACCCGTGGCGGTGCCCTGCCCGGCCCGGTCGAAGGCCGTCGTAGCCCGGTAGAATCAACGGTTTCCCCGTTCAGAGCCGTGCCCACGCCATGACCGACGCCTCCTCCGCCCTGACCCGCCACTACGCCGAGGAACTGGACGCCATCCGCGCCCAGGGCCTGTTCAAGTCCGAGCGGATCATCACCAGCCCGCAGTCGGCCGAGATCACCCTCGAGGATGGCCGCAAGGTGCTGAACTTCTGTGCCAACAACTACCTGGGCCTGGCCGACCATCCGGACCTGATCCAGGCCGCCAAGGATGCGCTGGATACCCACGGCTTCGGCATGGCCTCGGTGCGCTTCATCTGCGGTACCCAGGACCTGCACAAGCAGCTGGAGAAGCAGATCGCCGACTTCTTCGGCAAGCAGGACACCATCCTGTACGCGGCCTGTTTCGACGCCAACGGCGGACTGTTCGAACCGCTGCTCGGTGAGAACGACGCGATCATTTCCGATGCACTGAACCACGCCTCGATCATCGACGGCGTGCGCCTGTGCAAGGCCAAGCGCTTCCGCTACGCCAACTGCGACATGGCCGACCTGGAAGCCCAGCTGCAGGCCGCCGATGCCGCCGGCTGCAAGACCAAGCTGATCACCACCGACGGCGTGTTCTCGATGGACGGCTTCATTGCCCCGCTGGACGAGATCACCGCGCTGGCGAAGAAGTACAACGCGCTGGTGCACATCGACGAATGCCACGCCACCGGCTTCCTCGGTGCCACCGGCCGCGGCTCGGCCGAAGTGAAGGGCGTGCTGGAGAAGATCGACATCATCACCGGCACCCTGGGCAAGGCCATGGGCGGCGCACTGGGCGGCTTCACCTGCGCCAGCGCCGAGGTGATCGAGCTGCTGCGCCAGCGTTCGCGGCCGTACCTGTTCTCCAACTCGCTGCCGCCGCATGTGGTGGCCGCCGGCATCAAGGCGTTCGAGATGCTGGCCGCCGCTGACGACCTGCGCGACACCCTGGTGGAGAACACCCGCTACTTCCGCGAAAAGATGGTCGCCGCCGGTTTCGACGTGAAGCCGGGCGTGCACCCGATCAGCCCGGTGATGCTGTACGACGCACCGCTGGCGCAGAAGTTCGCCGAGCGCCTGCTCGAAGAAGGCATCTACGCGATCGGCTTCTTCTTCCCGGTGGTGCCCAAGGGCCAGGCCCGCATCCGCACCCAGATCAGCGCTGCGCACAGCCGCGAGCACCTGGACCGCGCGATCGATGCGTTCACCCGCATCGGTGTCGAGCTGGGCGTGATCAAGGGTTGATCCCAGCGGTCAAAGCGTGCCGACCAAGGTCGGCACCTACCAGAGCTTGAGGGCGTGCCGACCGAGGTCGGCACCTTCCCGGCATCACTTCTTTTTCTTCTTGCCCTTCGGCTCGTCCTTGCTGGCCACCACCACCGGCTTGGCGGCAGCGTCCTGGCCGTTGCCCTTGGCAACGCGGATGCCGTTGGCCTTCATCCAGGCATCGAACTCATCGGCGGTCATCTTCTTGTCGCCGTTGCTCATCAGGAAGCGGTAGCTGCCGCGGCCATCCAGCTCCGGGGTCTTCACTTCCACCACCGGGGTTTCGGCCGGCGTTTCTGCCTTGGCCACCTTCTTGTGGCCACCACAGGCGGTCAGCAGCACCATCGGCAGCAGCAGGCCTGCGCAGCGCAGGGTTTGGTTGAGGGTCGGGTGGTACATGGGCAGGCTCCGTTCGGGAAGTTCAGCAACCAGGCGCCCCCTACGCCTGGAACGGTGGCCGGCAACCGCCGGCCGCGGGCGATGATCAGCCCGGTGCAGCGGCCCCCAACCGCTGCTGGTCATTGACCTCCAGCATCCGCCACTGGCCCTTGCCGAGATCGGCGAGCTGCAGCCCGCCGATCGCAACCCGGACCAGGCGCAGCACCTGCAGGTCGAAGGCCGCCAGCAGGCGGCGGATGTGGCGGTTGCGGCCCTCGTCGAGGACCACCTCCAGCCACGCGGTCTTGTCGCCGCTGCGCAGCACGCGCACGGCCTGGGCCACGAGGAACTCGCCCTCGTCATCCACGCCAGCCTGCAGGGCCGCCAGCGTGGCGTCATCTGGCAGGCGGTCGACCTGCACGTGGTACGTCTTCTGCGGACCCGTTTCCGGATCGGTCAGGCGCGCCGCCCACTGCGGATCGTTGCTGAACAGCAACAGCCCTTCACTGGCCTTGTCCAGGCGCCCGACCGGCGCTATCCACGGCAGCCCTGCACCATCGAAACAGCGGTAGACGGTGTCGCGGCCACGCTCGTCCTGCGCGGTGGTCACCACCCCGCGTGGCTTGTTGAGCATCAGGTACAGGCGCTGCGGCGCGCCCATCGGCTGGCCATCGACCTCGATCGGCGGCGCCGGCTGGCCAATCGGGAACTCGGGATCCCGCACGATGCGGCCGGAGACGCGTACGCGGCCCTCGGCAATCCAGCGCGCGGCCTCGCTGCGCGAGCAGACGCCGGCCTTGGACAGCACGCGCGCCAGGCCATGACGGACACCGGCGGCGGTGGCAGCGGGAGTCGCACGCCCACGCGATGCGTGGGAGCGGGCGGCGGGGGTGGCAGGTGGGCGGCGCGTGCGCAAGCCTCTGCTCCCCGCGGTGCTTACTTCTTGTCGACCGGCTTGGTCTCAGCCGGTGCTTCGGCCGGGGCCGGAGTGGCGGCCGGAGCCGGACGCGCCTTGACCACACGCACGCCACGCGCCTTCATCCAGGCGTCGAACTCTTCGGCGGTCATGCGCTTGCCGTTCTGGCTCATGTCGAAGCGCCAGGGCGTGTTGTCGAATTCGGTCTGCGGCTTGTAGGCCGCCGGATCGTTCGGCTTCACCGCCGGTGCGCTCGGAATGGCCTTGGCGATGTTCTGGCAGCCATCGATGCGCAGGCGCTGCAGCACCTGGTCCAGCGACTGCGACGGATCGTAGTTGCTGCTCAGCACGCCGGCCGGCATGCCCAGCTGGTTGCCACGGATGTAGAGCTCGTCGGCCACCGGCGCGATGGTCGTGGCCGGCAACGGCAGCGGCGAGGCGCTGGTGTTGACCGAGCAATCGACCGCAGCGTGGGCGGCGGGAACCAGGGCCAGCGCCAGGACGGCGGCCGATGCAGAGCGCAGCATGAAGGGCATCCAGGAAAGGAAGTGACGCGGCGAGTTTAGCAATGCCGCGACAGCTTTCAAGCGCCACTTTCAATGAATACGGCAACCCATTGGTTTTACGGACAAAAACCCGACGAACGGTTACCCCCGGACCGGCAGGCACCGGATTCCGGGCCGCAGAAACAACAAGACCCGGCCGAAGCCGGGTCCTGCTGTGTCCTACTGGCAGAGCGTCAGAACTTAGTTCTGGACGTTCAGCTCGGTACGACGGTTCTTGGCGCGACCTTCCGGGTTGTCCGAACCATCCGGGTTGGTGTTCGGAGCAATCGGACGGCTCTCGCCGTAGCCGATCGGGCCGACCAGGCGACCGGCGTCAACGCCGTTCTTGGTCAGGTAGTTGTACACGGCGGTAGCACGACGCTCCGACAGCTTCTGGTTGTAAGCGTCGGTACCCTTCGAGTCGGTGTGACCGGCGACTTCAACGCGCAGATCCGGGTAACGCTTCAGGATCTCGGTGGCTTCGCTCAGGATCGCCACGGCGTCCGGACGCAGGTTCGACTTGTCGAAGTCGAAGTTGACGCCCTTCAGGTCGATGGAGACCGGCACCGGGCAACCGTCCGGACCGATGGTCTGACCCGGCTGCGAGTTCGGGCACTTGTCGTCGCAGTTGTTGACGCCGTCACCGTCGTCATCCAGGTCGGCGCAGCTCGGGGCAACCGGAGCCGGAGCCGGAGCAGCCGCGACCGGAGCCGGGCCCAGCGGGATCACGACGCCGACCGAAGCCAGCACGTCGCCGAACCAGCTTTCATCGTTGCCGGCACGCTTCGGGTTCACGCTCTGGTCGTCGAAATCAGCGCGGTAGGCGACTTCGGCACGGACAGCGACGCGCTTCTCGAAGGTGGTCTGCAGACCGACGCCGACCTTGGCGGCAAAGTTGCCGTCCTTGCGGTCAGCGAGGCCACCGCTGATCGGGTTGTACTCTTCTTCCGACTTCTGGTAGCCCAGGCCGGCCAGCAGGTACGGGTTCCAGCCGCGGCCTTCCTTGATGAAGTGGCGACGCAGGTCCAGCGAGACGCCGTACTGCGACCAGTTCATGTCCTTGTTGGCGTCGAAGTTCGGGTTCTGGTAGTTCAGCTCACCGTCCAGCGACCAGTTCGGGCTGATGAACTTGCCCAGGCCCAGGGTGACGAACGGAGCGTCATTGGTCAGGCGGTCGCTGTCCTGGAAGTTGAAGCCGGCCGAACCGGTCAGGTACCAGCGGTCATCGAACTCCTGCGCGGACGCAGCCTGGGCGAAAGCCAGACCACCCAGCAGCGCGGCAGTAAGGATCTTCTTGTTCATTGAGTACAGCTCCTATTTCGGGGGTATGAAACCGGTAGAGGCATGGGCCAGCACTAGTGCGTCGATGTTCGACAGCCGATTCAGCACGCCACCGCCGCGAACATTATGCTCAGGCGGGTGAAGGTCATGTTAACAGTCCCGTAACATGTGAAGTATCGCGCCCGACCCTCCACCGGTCCGACGTTGAAACCCTATACAGGATGATGAAAATCCGCAAGACCCTCACGCTGCAAGGGTTTGACGGGGTTTAAGTGCGGAATACGACATATTGCGCAACAGCTTGCTCCACCCGATTCAGCGTATCTGCTGAAACGTGAGGAACTCTATGATGGAGCCACGAACCCAGCCGGAGCCGAGATGAAAGCTGTCGCCCTGAGTCGTGAATCCGCCCCCGCCCTCTGCGATATCCATCTGCCCCCGCCGCTGCCTCCGGGTGGCCGCGACCTGCTGATCCGGGTCGAGGCCGTCTCGGTGAACCCGGTCGACGGCAAGCAGCGGGCGACCACCGATCCGGCCACGCTCGAAGCACCCCGCGTACTCGGCTGGGACGCCGCCGGGGTGGTCGAAGCGATCGGCGAGGACGCCAGCCTGTTCGCGTCCGGCGACGAGGTCTACTACGCCGGTGATGTCACCCGGCCAGGCTGCAATGCGCAGTTCCATCTTGTGGACGAACGGCTGGTAGCGCGCAAGCCGACCACGCTCGACTTCGCCGAAGCGGCCGCACTGCCACTGACCACGCTCACCGCATGGGAACTGCTGTTCCAGCGCATGCCATTGCAGCTGGATGATCGCCGCCATGCCGGCCAGCACCTGCTGGTGATCGGCGGAGCAGGCGGTGTTGGATCGATGGCGATCCAGCTGGGCCGGCATGCTGGATTCGAGGTGATCGCCACCGCCTCGCGTGAATCGTCGATCGACTGGTGCCGGCAGATGGGTGCCCAGCATGTAATCGACCACCGGCAGCCGCTGCTGCCCCAGCTGCAGGCATTGGGCATCGACGCAGTACAGGTCGCGCTCAACCTGGCCGACACCGACCATTACTGGGATGCGTTGGGTCAGCTGCTGGCGCCACAGGGCCATGTCGGCCTCATCGTCGAACCGCGCGGCGCGCTGCGCATCGGTGATCCCTACAAGGCCAAGTGCATCGGCATCCACTGGGAGTTCATGTTCGCGCGTTCGCGCTTCGCCACGGCGGACCGCATCGAACAGCACCGCATCCTCAGCCGCGCGGCCAGCATGATCGACGCTGGCCAGCTGCGCGGCACCCTCAGCGAGACGCTGGGCGCGATCAATGCGGCGAATCTGGACATCGCGCATCAGCGCTTGGCCAGCGGGCGCACGGTGGGCAAGCTGGCGCTGGCCGGCTGGGGCGACTGAGCCAGGCTGGAACGCCGGTGCAGTGCCGAGCCATGTTCGGCTGGCGGTGCCAGGCAAAGCAGCCGGAGCATGGCCCACCTCCACAGAACGGCCCATACGCAGGATCGACGACTCCTGTAGCGGTGGATCGGCCGGCATCTGTATCTATGGGAGTGACTGAATCGGGATTACGGTGGAAACAGCCCCCCCTCTCCCCGAGCGCCACCATGCCCACCGCCCTGCCCCTGCGTCTGCTGCAACTGATCATCGGCCTGTTCCTGTACGGCTTCGGCGCCTCGCTGATGATCCGTGCAGCGATCGGCGTGGCCCCCTGGGACGTGTTGTCGCAGGGCATCGCCGCACAGACGCCGCTATCGTTCGGCCTGGCCACCAATGTGATCGGTGCCCTGGTGCTGCTGCTGTGGTGGCCATTGCGACAGAAGCCGGGCGTCGGCACCGTGCTCAACGTGATGTTGATCGGCCCATCCGCGCAGTTCGGGCTGTGGTTGCTTCCCCCGGCGGTCGGCCTTGGCTGGCAGCTGGCGATGTTCTGCGCCGGCATGCTGCTGGTCGCCCTGGCCACCGGCCTGTACATCGGCGCCAAGCTCGGGCCCGGCCCGCGCGACGGCCTGATGACCGGCCTGCATGCCCGCACCGGCTGGCCGATCTGGAAGGTGCGCAGCCTGATCGAGGGCAGCGTGCTGCTGCTGGGCTGGTGGCTCGGCGGCAATGTCGGTGTCGGCACCCTCGCCTTCGCCCTGCTGATTGGCCCCCTGTGCGGAGTAACGCTGGGCTGGTTCGGGATTGGGCGTCCCCCGGTAGTGCCGGCCGCTGGCCGGCAACCGCAATCACCCTGAGCTGATCGAATGCCGGCCAGCGGCCGGCACTACCGCCCCCGGAGTTCGGGGGCAGCGCCGCAGGCGCGGGGTTGGAGGCAGATAAGTGGGGCCCGCGGTTCGCGCAGCGAAATGCGGGAGCGACAGCACGCATGTGCCGAGCGTACCCGGCCAGCGGCCGGCACTACCGCCCGCGCCCCTTGCCCCAGCCGCCGTTTCCCGGCACGCTTCGCGCTTCCGTACGCAAGCGTATCGATCATGTCGCCAGCCAACGAAAGCGCCTATCCCCACCTGTTCGCCCCGCTGGACCTGGGCTTCACCCAGCTGCGCAACCGCGTGCTGATGGGTTCGATGCACACCGGCCTGGAAGATCGCGCCCGCGACTTCCCGCGCCTGGCCGCCTACTTCGCCGAACGCGCCGAAGGTGGCGTCGGCCTGATCGTCACCGGTGGCTTCGCGCCGAACGTGGTCGGCTGGCTGAAGCCCTTTGGCGGAAAGCTGTCCTGGCCCTGGGAAGTGCGCCCGCACCGGCAGCTCACCGCGGCCGCGCACCAGCACGGCGCGAAGATCTGCCTGCAGCTGCTGCATGCCGGCCGCTATGCCTACCATCCCCTGTCGGTGGCACCGTCGAAGCTGAAGGCGCCGATCAACCCGTTCACCCCCCGTGCGCTGTCGGCCAGCGGCGTCGAGCGGCATATCGCCGACTACGCACGCAGCGCAAAGCTGGCCCGCGAAGCCGGCTACGATGGCGTCGAAGTGATGGGCTCGGAGGGCTACCTCATCAACGAGTTCATCGCCCCGCGCACCAACAAGCGCTCCGACCGCTGGGGTGGCGACGCCAACCAACGCATGCGTTTTGCAGTGGAGATCGTGCGCCGCATCCGCGAGGCCTGCGGCCCGGACTTCATCATCATCTACCGCCTGTCGCTGGTGGATCTGGTTGACGACGGCAGCAACTGGGAAGAGATCGTGCAGCAGGCCCAGGCCATCGAGGCGGCTGGCGCGACGATCATCAATTCCGGCATCGGCTGGCACGAAGCGCGCATCCCGACCATTGCCACCTCGGTGCCGCGCGCCGCCTTCGCCGCTGTCACCGCCAAGCTCAAGCCGCATGTAACGGTGCCGCTGGTGGCGACCAACCGCATCAACATGCCCGACGTCGCCGAGCACATCCTCGCCAGCGGCGGCGCCGACATGGTGTCGCTGGCGCGCCCGCTGCTGGCCGACCCGCAATGGCCCAACAAGGCCCGCGCCGGCCGCGCCGAGGCGATCAACACCTGCATCGCCTGCAACCAGGCCTGCCTGGACCACGTGTTCGAGAACAAGCTGGCCAGCTGCCTGGTCAATCCGCGTGCCGCACACGAGACCGAGCTGGTCTACCGCCCGGCTGCCACGCCGAAAAAGGTCGCGGTGGTCGGCGCAGGTCCGGCCGGCCTGGCTTGCGCCACGGTGGCCGCCGAGCGCGGCCACCAGGTCACCCTGTTCGATGCCAACGACGAGATCGGTGGCCAGTTCAACGTGGCCAAGCGCATCCCCGGCAAGGAAGAGTTCCACGAGACCCTGCGCTATTTCCGCCACAAGCTGGCTGAAACCGGCGTGCAGCTACGCCTGGGCACGCGAGCAGATGCGGCCAGCCTGGCCGGCTTCGACGAGGTGGTGCTGGCCACCGGCATCACGCCGCGCAAGGTCGACTTCCCCGGCGCCAACCACGCCAAGGTGGTCAGCTACCTGGACGTGCTGCTGGGCCGGGTCGAAGTGGGCGCCAGTGCGGCGATCATCGGCGCGGGCGGCATCGGCTTCGATGTCGGCGAATTCCTCAGCCACGCTGGTGAGTCCCCCGCGCTGGACCCACAGCGCTGGATGGCCGAATGGGGCGTGGACAGCACGTTCGAGGCCCGCGGCTCGCTGGCCAGGCCGCAGCCCGAGGCATCGCCGCGGCGGCTGTGGCTGCTGCAGCGCAGCCCGGGCAAGCCCGGCGCGCGGCTGGGCAAGACCACCGGCTGGATCCACCGCGCCACGCTGAAGGCCAAGGGCGTGCGCATGCTCGGCGGCGTCGAGTACCTGGGCGTGGACGACGAAGGCCTGCGCATCCGCGTGGAAGGCAGCGAACAGCTGCTGCCGGTCGACCATGTGGTGATCTGCGCCGGGCAGGAACCGAACCGCGCATTGCAGGCCGAGCTGCAGGCCGCCGGCATCAACGCGCAGCTGATCGGCGGTGCCGATGTAGCGGCCGAACTGGACGCCAAGCGGGCCATCGACCAAGGCAGCCGGGTGGCCGCCGCGCTCTGATGAGCGCCTGAATGGGGGACGGAATGTGATTTCCGTCACCCCTCCCGAACCTGAATGTCAAGCCGGACGGTTCACGATGCGTTCGGCTACGCCCCCCTACCTTGCGCCATCTTTCCGCTCACCAGCCAGTTTCCGGTGAGCCGGCGCAGCCCCCACGATCGGTACTGGTCGTTTCTTTTGGGGCTGCCCACGGGGCGGCCCCGATGGCCGCCTCCCCATGACGCCAAGTCGTACCCCGCATCCTGTCGCCCCCGCGACTGGAAGCGGAGAGTGCGGCCCATACGGAGCAAGGAGTTATATGAAACTGGCCTGGATTCTCTGGCTGTCGCAGTTGTTGCCGCAGCCGGCCGCTGATTCACTGTGTCTGAGCACCACCGTTTACCTGGAAGCCCGCGACCAGACCCTGCGCGGCCAGCAAGCCGTTGCCGAGGTCGCCCTGCGCCGCCTCGACAGTGGCCTGTGGGGCGACTCGATGTGCCAGGTGGTCACCGCGCGCAAGCAGTTCGCGCCGACCATCGTCTCCCCCGGCACCCAGCTGGGCAATGACGCGGCCTGGAGCGAGGCAATGAACGTGGCCTTCGACGCCGAGCGCAACTGGGCGCTGCCGGCCGGCGAGCGCCGCGAGATCGTGCCCGGAGCCAGCCACTTCGCCGCGTTGTCCATCGCCAGCCCGAACTGGCGCAACGCCTACCAGGTGGCCACCATCGGCGATCACACCTTCTATAAGGTGCAGAACCTCAAGCCGCGGCAGTCGTAACGATCCGTGCTGGCGGCAGCGTTGCCGCCCGCTGGCAGGCTCTGGGATAGTGGGCGTTTCCCGCCCGCATCACCTGGAGTTCCCATGAAGCTGTACAGCAAGCCCGGTGCCTGTTCCACCGCCGACCACATCGCCCTGCAGTGGACCGGCCAGCCGTTCGAGGTCGAACTGCTGAACAAGGACACCCTGAAGGGTCCGGAATTCCTCAAGATCAATCCGGCCGGCGCCGTTCCCGCGCTGGTCGATGGCGACTTCGTGCTGCTGCAGAACGCCGCGATCATGGGCTATATCGCCGACACCTACCCGCAGGCCGGCCTCGGCGGCGATGGCAGCGCGCGCCAGCGTGCCGAAGCCACCCGCTGGCTGGCCTTCGTCAATTCCGACGTGCATCCGGCCTTCTCGCCGCTGTTCGCACCGGGCAAGTTCATCGCCGACGAAAGCCAGTTCGACGCGATCCGCGCCGCCGCACACAAGCGCCTGCGTGGCCTGTTCGAGACCGCTGACAGGCAGCTGGCCGACAAGCCCTGGCTGGCCGGCTTCCGCAGTTTCGCCGATCCGTACTTCTACATCACCCTGCGTTGGGCCGCCGGCACCAAGGTCGACCTGTCGGGTCTGGACAACCTGGCCGCCTACAAGGCACGCATGGACGCCGATGCCGGCGTGCAGGCCGCACTGAAGGCCGAAGGCCTGGCCTGAGCCTGACCCGGGGTCGGATCCGTCTGCACAGCAGGCGGCTCTGACCCCACCGGCGCCATCACCACACTCAGCCGATCTGGCGGATCACTTCACCGTTGGCATCGCGCAGGTAGGTCGGCACCACTTCGATGCGCAGCGCTCCCGCCACCGGGTAGATGCCACGTTCGGCACGCACGCCCGCCAGGGCCTGCAGCCCCGTCTCGTCCAGCGCCCAGCGCGTGCTGTCGGCCGATACCTCGCCGGTTTCACCGCGCGCTGCCGGAATGAATTCCCACTGCCGCTCGCGGCTGGCCAGTTCCAGCGATTTGCCGTGGCGCAGGCGCAATGGCAGCAGCTCGCACACACTGGCCACCTGCCCGGCGCCGAGCACCAGGGTGGTGACGCCCGCCTCCTGCCGCCAATCCAGTGTCTCGATGAACAACATGCCGGTGCTGGAGCCCTCGCGCTCGCTGCCGGCCCGCACCTGTGCGGCGAGTGTCGGATCCTCCAACAGGTTGCCGCGATGCAGGTCGCTGATCCACAGCGGCATCGCCGGTTGCAGCGCCTGCAGCACGCCGCGCGTCGACCAGCGCTTGACCGCTTCCATCTCCTCATCGGTCAGCCCGACCAGCTGCAGGAACTGCAGGTGGCCATTGGCGGTGTCGCGCGCAGGCAACTGCGGATCGGCGATGAAGGCCAGGTGGCACAGGCGCGTGCCGGTCTCCAGCGCGATCGGGCCGTTGGCGTTCAGATGGTGACCATCCTCGAACACGTTGCCGCTGCCAAACACGTAGCGCGCCAGGTTCTGCAGCAGGTTCATCGGCCACACCGGCGGGGTGCTGCCGGCGTGCTCACCGGCTTCAGCAGCCAGGCGGAAGGTCAGCTCGAATCCATAGCCGCTGGCATCTGCATCACTGCTCTCCTTGGCGTACAGCTCGGAGAAGCCGTAGGTGATGTAATGCCAGTGCGGTACCGGCGCATCCGCCCAGTACACGCTGATGCCATCCAGCGGATCCTGGCCACCCAGCGTGTACGGCAACGCCGTACCGTAGTGACGGGGTTCCTGGCCAGCATACAGCGGCGCCAGCGCCGCATTGATCGCGTCCCAGCCTGGGGTGTCGGTGTCGTCGTGGTCGTCCTGCACGCGGGACTCCTTGTGGGGAAGTGAACCGATCACTTTACGCGGTGGCTCAGGCCTGCACGACCTCGCCGCCACCATTGACCACGGCGGCCTGGGTTTCCTGCCACCAGCGCTGCGCCAGCGCCGGGCTGCGCGCCTTGCCCACCGCCGCCAGCAGTTCCGGGCACAGGCGTTCCAACGCAAGTGCATCGGTGCAGCGTTCAATCTTCAACTGCATGAAGTAGCCCTTCAGGCCCAGGTGGCGCCGCACCGCCTCGCTCATCGCGTCGTACAGCTGCTGGTACAACGCCGGATCCTGTTCGCGGCCGGTGCTGATGCCACGTACCGGTGCCACCTCGGCATTGCCACCGATCACTTCGATCAGGCCCTGCGCTTCCAGCTGCTCCAGTGCATCGGCCGGCGCGCGCAGGCCTTCGAACAGGCCACGCAGTTCGGTGTCATCGCGATGGCCGTCGACCATCAGCAGGATCGAACGCAGTGCCGCCGGCAGGCGCCGGCCACGGTCTTCGATTTCCTGACGGCCAGCAGCCGTCTTGGCGTGCAGCAATGCCATTGCCTCTCCCTCCCTCGATGCACAATGCCGGCGCGCCCTGACGGGCACGCCCCCCTGTGTGCCATCCCCGGACGGCACGCGCCTTCCCCGGCGCGCGCCGCGTATTGCAGGTCGATGACAGGCCGAGCTTAGCGCAAGTGCCGCGGGTAGTGCCGGCCGCTGGCCGGCAACCTCGGGATTGATGGGGGTGCCGGCCAGCGGCCGGCACTACCGGATCAACGGCCCAGCGCGCGGCGGATCTCCTCCAGCGCGCTGGGGTCGTCCAGCGTCGACAGGTCGCCCGGATCACGCTGTTCGGCCAGCGCCTGCAGCGAGCGCCGCAGCAGCTTGCCGGAGCGGGTCTTGGGCAGTGCATTGACCACGTGTACGTGCGCCGGGCGTGCGACCGCGCCGAGCGAGGTGGTCACCGTCGCCATCATCTCGGCCACCACCGGCGCCGGATCCTCGCCATCCAGGCCCTGCTTGAGGGTGACGAACACCAGCGGCACCTGCCCCTTCAGTTCATCCTTGACCCCGATCACGGCGGCCTCGGCCACCCGCGGATGGCTGGAAATGGCCTCCTCGATCTCGCGCGTGCCCAGACGGTGCCCGGCTACATTGATGACATCATCGGTGCGACCGAGGATGAAGGTGTAGCCATCGTCGTCGCGGATCGCCCAGTCCAGCGAGCTGTACAGCAGTTCCTTGAAGTGGCTGAAGTAGCTCTGCAGGAAGCGGCTGTCATCATTCCACACGGTGCTCATGCAACCCGGCGGCAGCGGTGGCGACACCACCAGCACGCCCTTCTGCCCCGGTGCGACTTCCTCGCCGGTGTTCTCGTCGATCACCTTCATCCGGTAGCCGAGATTGGGGAAGCCCGGCGAACCGAAGCGCACCGGCTTCATCTCCAGGCCCGGCAACAGGGTCAGTGCCGGCCAGCCGGTCTCGGTCTGCCAGTAGTTGTCGATGATCGGCTTGCCGAGCGCTTCGCTGATCCAGTGCGCGGTCGGCTCGTCGAGCGGCTCGCCGGCCAGGAACAGGTACTTCAGCGCGCGCAGGTCGTGGCGATGGATGAAGTCCGCGTCGTGCTTCTTCAGCACGCGGATGGCGGTGGGCGAGGAGAACATCGTGCGCACGTTGTACTGCTCGCACAGCGCCCACCAGATGCCCGGGTCCGGGTTGGTCGGCAGCCCTTCGTACAGCAGCGAGGTGCAGCCACCGATCAGCGGGCCGTACACATTGTAGGAGTGGCCCACCGCCCAGCCGACATCGGAGGTGGAGAACATCACCTGGCCTGGCTTGCAGTCGAACACGGTCTCCATCGACTGCGCCATCGCCACTGCATAGCCGCCCACATCGCGCTGCACGCCCTTCGGCTTGCCGGTGGTGCCGGAGGTGTACAGCAGGTAGCTCGGCTCGCTCGCTTCCAGCCACTGCACCGGCACGTCGACTTCACCGATCTGCGCACGCAGCGTGGCGTAGTCCACGTCACGGCCCGGCACGCGGGGTTCGGCGGCATCCAGCCCACGCGACACGATCAGCACATGCGGTGGCGGCGACGCCGCTTCGGCGCAGGCGGCGTCGACCATCGGCTTGTACGGAATCAGCTTGCCACCGCGCATGCCGGCGTCGGCCGCGATCAGCAGCTTGGGCTTGGCATCGTCGATGCGCAGCGCCAGGTTGTGCGCCGCAAAGCCCCCGAACACCACCGAGTGCACCGCACCGATGCGCGCACAGGCCAGCATCGCAAACACCGCTTCGGCCATGTTCGGCATGTAGATCACCACGCGGTCACCGTGGCCGACGCCGAGGCGCTTGAGTACCGCGGCGAAGTCGTTCACTTCGCGGTACAGCTGGTGATAGGTGATCTCGCGTGTGCTGTTGGTTTCGGTGGAGATGGCGACCAGTGCGAGCTGGTCGGCGCGCTCGGCCAGGTGGCGGTCGACGGCGTTGTAGCAGAGATTGGTTTCGCCGCCGACGAACCAGCGCCGGAACGGCGGGTTGCTGTAGTCGAGCACCTGCTGCGGCGGTTTATGCCAATGGATGCGCTTGGCTTCCTCGCCCCAGAAGGCCTCCGGCTCGTCGATCGAGCGACGGTAGGTTTCCTCGTAGTTCATGACGCAGCCCTCCCAGACAAAGTCATGGGTTCGAGGATAGTCCGGTGCTGCCGCGCGGGCCGCCCTACCTTGGTAGGGGGTGGGGTTTGTTATGCAGGGCTGCGCCCTGCACCCGCGGTAGTGCCGGCCGCTGGCCGGCAACCTCAGAAGCAACAGCCGAAGCAACAGCGGGTTTCCCGTGGGATGGCGAGGTGGGTCCGGTTGAGGGGGACGCTGCAAGTACGTCCATGTAAGCTCGGTCGCCGCTTGCTCGTGTGCGCAATCCTGCGCACACGGCAAGACCGGGGTTGGGCGTCCTGCCCAACCCGCCCGAGGCATGCCTCGGGCCCATGCGGCTCACGCCCCCTCAACCGGACCCACCCCGCCTTCGACAGTTCTCCGCGATCTGTCAGAACGGCGTTCTGCCTTGGTGGGTGTCGACCTTGGTCGACTGCTCTGGTAGGTGTCGACCTTGGTCGACACGGTAGATCCACGCCATGCGTGGATGATTCATTCGATATCTGACAGAAAAATCGTGTCGACCAAGGTCGACACCTACCAACAGCTGCGCGGAACAACGGCCACCGCTACCAACAGCCGAGTGAACCTGTCGAAGGTGGGGCGGTGTCGAAGTGCGGGGTGTCAGCCGCATGGATGCGGCTGCCAAGCCTACACGGACGTACTTGCGGCGGCCCCGCACTTCGACACCGTCCCGCCAACCCACGTATAGCCGCTTTTGACGTTGACGTTGATTCTGCGGGTGCAGGGCTGCAAGCCCTGCCGACCCCCTAGAACGGAGCCGCGGACTCGAACGCGAGCACCTCGCCCGTCAGCGGATGCGTGAACCGCAGGCTGCGTGCATGCAGATGCACGCGGTGCGCCGGTGCCGCGTCATACAGCACGTCACCGACGATCGGATGGCCAATACTGGCCATGTGCAACCGCAGCTGATGGCTGCGGCCAGTGATCGGTTCCAACGCCACGCGCGTGCGCCGCGCTTCAACATCGCGCACCAGTACGCGCCAACGCGTCAACGCCGGCTTGCCGCGTTCGTGATCGACCATCTGCTTCGGCCGGTTCGGCCAGTCAACGATCAACGGCAGGTCCACTTCGCCGGAATCACCCTCGAGCAGCCCCTGCACCACCGCTTCATACCGCTTGCCAACCTGGCGCTGCTCGAACTGCATCGACAACGCCGCCTGCATGTCCTTGCCACGCGCATGCAGCAGCAGGCCGGAGGTCACCTGGTCCAGCCGATGCACGGTCAACGCATCCGGATACAGCGCCTGCAGGCGCGCGACCACGCAGTCCTGGTTCTCGGCGCTGCGGCCGGGTACGGACAACAGGCCAGCCGGCTTCTCGGCCACCAGCAGTGCGTCATCGATGTAGTGCAGGTGGATCATGCGGTTCCAGGAATTCCAAATGAAAACGGGGAAGCCGAAGCCTCCCCGTTTTCTGCGTACCAACCAACGGTCGGTACCTACCTTGATGGAAGACGTACCGGCCGGAGCCGGTACCGCCTGCATCAGCCCAGCAGGTGGGCGACGCCGGCGCGCTCTTCTTCCAGCTCGGCCAGGGTCTTGTCGATGTACTTCTGGCTGAAGTCGTCGATCGGCAAGTCCTTGACCAGGGTGTACTTGCCGTTCTCGGTGGTCACCGCGAAGCCGAAGATCACGCCTTCCGGAATGCCGTAGGAACCGTCGGACGGCACGCCCATGGTGACCCACTTGCCGTTGCTGCCCAGCACCCAGTCACGCACGTGGTCGATCGCTGCGTTGGCGGCCGAAGCAGCCGAGGACGAGCCACGGGCTTCGATGATCGCCGCGCCGCGCTTGCCGACGGTCGGGATGAAGGTGTTGGCGTTCCACTCCTGGTCGTTGATCGCATCGGCGATCGACGCACCATCGGCGGTGGCGAAACGGTAGTCCGGGTACATGGTCGGGCTGTGGTTGCCCCACACCACCAGCTTCTCCATGCCACCGACCGGCTTGCCGAGCTTGGTCGACAGCTGGCTCAGCGCGCGGTTGTGGTCCAGGCGCAGCATGGCGGTGAAGTTTTCCGGCTTCAGGTCCGGGGCCGACTTCATCGCGATGTAGGCGTTGGTGTTGGCCGGGTTGCCGACCACCAGCACCTTCACGTCACGGCTGGCGACCTTGTTCAGCGCTGCACCCTGGGCGGTGAAGATCTTGGCGTTCTCCAGCAGCAGGTCCTTGCGCTCCATGCCCGGGCCGCGCGGACGTGCGCCGACCAGCAGGGCGATGTCGGCATCCTTGAACGCGACTTCGGCGTCATCGGTGCCGACCATGCCGGCCAGCAGCGGGAAGGCACAGTCTTCCAGCTCCATCATCACGCCCTTCAGGGCGGCCTGGGCCTTGTCCACCGGCAGTTCCAGCAGCTGCAGGATGACCGGCTGGTCCTTGCCCAGCATTTCGCCGGAGGCGATGCGGAACAGCAGGGCATAACCGATCTGGCCGGCGGCGCCGGTCACGGCAACACGAACGGGTGCTTTCATGGGGGTTTCCTCTTGCTTGCAAGCGTTTGATGGGACGCCGCGGGCAGAGCCACGCAGGCCAGGCGGGCGGCGGGGAACAGGGAAACGGCCACCCATGGGTGGCCGTTTCGAAGGGGGATCAGGCGGCGAGGTGCTTGTTCCACTCCGCGACGCGGTCGGCCTGGGCGGCCAGCACGGCGTCGACGTCGCCTTCCAGGGTGATCGAATGGATCACGTCGCCCTGCTTGACCGAATCAACGATGGCCTGGCCTTCCAGGACCTTGCCGAAGACGGTGTGGCGGCCGTCCAGCCAGTCGGTCTTGATGTGGGTGATGAAGAACTGGCTGCCGTTGGTGTTCGGGCCGGCGTTGGCCATCGACAGCGAGCCGACCTCGTGCTTCACGCCGTTCTTCTCGTCTTCGAACTTGTAGCCCGGGCCGCCGGTGCCACGACCCTGCGGGCAGCCGCCCTGGATCATGAAGTCGGCGATCACGCGGTGGAAGATCAGGCCGTCATAGAAGCCGTGCTTGACCAGGTTCACGAAGTTGGCCACGGTCAGCGGCGCCTTGTCGGCGAACAGCTCGACCTTGATCGGGCCCTGGGTGGTGTCGAAAGTGGCGATGAGGGACATGAAGATCCTTGATGCAGAGGGGAACGCGTCTAGCCACCTAGTTTACACCTGCCTCGTGGCGGCGGCGGCTTCGACCATCGGTGAAGAACCCGGCTTCAGCCCATGGACGGGAAGCCGCGTCTCCGGGCGCGGGCGGCCCCGGCCGACGCGGCGGACAGCCAGCTGAATGGGCCCCGCGACGGATGTGAAATCCACCTTTTCGCGAATCGTCAAGTTCGACGTATAATGTTGGACTTCTTTTTCCAAATCCGGCGCCGACTGGCCCCCTTTCGTATGTCCATCGAAAATCTTCGCAACATCGCCATCGTCGCCCACGTCGACCATGGCAAGACCACCCTGGTCGACCAGCTGCTGAAGCAGTCCGGCACCCTGTCCGAGCGCACCGTCCTCGCCGAGCGCGTGATGGACAGCAACGACCAGGAAAAGGAACGCGGCATCACCATCCTGGCCAAGAACACCGCCATCACCTGGGAAGACAAGAAGACCGGCATCAAGAACCGGATCAACATCGTCGACACCCCCGGCCACGCCGACTTCGGTGGTGAGGTCGAGCGCGTGCTGTCGATGGTCGATACCGTGCTGATCCTGGTCGACGCGATGGACGGCCCGATGCCGCAGACCCGCTTCGTGACCCAGAAGGCCTTCGCGATGGGCTTCAAGCCGATCGTCGTGGTCAACAAGGTCGACCGTCCGGGCGCCCGTCCGGAATGGGTGATCGACCAGGTCTTCGACCTGTTCGACAAGCTCGGCGCCACCAACGAGCAGCTGGACTTCCCGATCGTCTACGCCTCGGGCCTGAACGGCTATGCCGGCCTGGAAGACACCGTGCGCGACGGCGACATGACCCCGCTGTACGAAGCGATCATGCAGCACGCGCCGAAGCCGGAAGTGGATCCGGAAGGCCCGTTCCAGATGCGCATCAGCCAGCTGGACTACAACAACTTCGTGGGCGTGATCGGCATCGGCCGCATCCAGCGCGGCACCCTGAAGAAGAACATGCAGGTCGCGGTCATCGACCGTGAAGGCAAGAAGCGCAACGGCAAGGTGCTGCAGGTGCTGGGCTTCATGGGCCTGGAGCGCATCGAGCAGGATTCGGCCGAGGCCGGCGACATCGTGGCCATCTCCGGCATCCAGGAGCTGACCATCTCCGACACCATCTGCGCACCGGACTTCCCGGAAGCGCTGCCGGCGCTGACCGTCGACGAGCCGACCATCTCGATGACCTTCCAGGTCAACAACTCGCCGTTCGCCGGCAACAAGGACCTGTCCGGTGGCAAGTTCCTGACCAGCCGCCAGATCAAGGACCGCCTGGACCGTGAAAAGGTCCACAACGTGGCCCTGAAGGTCGAGCAGCTGGAAGACGCCGACAAGTTCCTGGTCTCCGGCCGTGGCGAACTGCACCTGTCGGTGCTGATCGAGAACATGCGCCGCGAAGGCTACGAGCTGGCCGTGTCGCGCCCGGAAGTGATCATCAAGGAAATCGACGGCCAGCTGATGGAGCCGATCGAGCAGCTGGTGGTGGACATCGAAGAAATCCACCAGGGCGGCGTGATGGAAAAGCTGGGCACCCGCAAGGGCCAGCTGAAGAACATGGAATCGGACGGCAAGGGCCGCGTGCGCCTGGAGTACCAGATCCCGGCCCGTGGCCTGATCGGTTTCCAGAACGAGTTCAAGACCCTGACCCAGGGTTCGGGCCTGCTGTTCCACGTGTTCGACCACTACGGTCCGAAGGAACAGGGCGCGATTGCCAAGCGCATCAACGGCGTGATGATCGCCAATGCACCGGGCACCACGCCGGCCTACTCGCTGGGCCCGCTGCAGGAGCGCGGCAAGCTGTTCGCTGCTGAAGGCGACAACGTGTATGAAGGTCAGCTGGTCGGCATCCACTCCAAGGACAACGACCTGACCGTCAACGCGATCAAGACCAAGCCGCTGACCAACATGCGCGCTTCGGGCAAGGACGATGCGATCCAGCTGACCCCGGCGATCAAGTACTCGCTGGAACAGGCCCTGGACTTCATCGAAGACGACGAGCTGGTCGAGATCACCCCGAAGGAGATCCGCCTGCGCAAGAAGTTCCTGACCGAGAGCGATCGCAAGAAGGCTTCGCGCGGCGGCTGAGTCAGCACCCCGTGAACCAGAGCGGCTACAACCCGGATCCACACCGGCATCCGGGTCTGCACGTCATCGCCCTGCTCGAAGCGAGCAAGGCGATGCTGGCGCTGTTGGCCGCCACCGGGCTGGAAGTGCTCGGACCGCAGCCGCTGCGGCACGGCATCATGGCCCTGATCCGGCGTTTCAGCCTGGATCCGGACCATGGCACCCTGCCCTCGCTGCTGCATATGATCAGTCCCGACGCGGTCCACCTGGCCGCGGCGGGGATGATCGGCTACGGCCTGCTGCACCTGGTCGAAGCCTGGGGCCTGTGGCGGGCCAAGGTCTGGGCGTCCTGGCTCGGCTGCCTGACCGCCGCCCTGTACCTGCCTTTCGACATCTTCGCGATCATCCGCCATCCCGGTTGGCCGTCATGGACGATCCTGGCGATCAACCTGATCGTGGTCTACGTCCTCGCCCGCGACCTGCGCAAGCGCCACCGCTGAGCACCGGCTACACTGGGGATTGGAGCCGACCAAGCCGCCCCATGCGCCCGTCCTTGCCGCCTCTGCTGACCTGCCTGCTCGCCGCGCTGCCGGCGCTGCTTTCGGCTGGCTGCAGCCCGGCCACGCCCAGCGCGCATGCGGCCGAACCTGCGAGCCGCAACGTGCCGTTCCCGTACGCCGAAACCGATGTCGCCGACCTGCAGGCGCGGATGACTGCCGGAGATCTGGACAGCACCACCCTGACCCAGGCCTACCTGCAGCGTATCGCCGCCCTAGACCGCACCGGGCCCCGCCTGCGCGCGGTGATCGAGCTCAACCCCGACGCGCTGAAGGAAGCCGCCGCACGCGACCGCGAGCGCCGCGAAGGGCGCCTGCGCGGGCCGCTGCACGGCATCCCCCTGCTGCTGAAGGACAACATCAACGCCGCACCGATGGTCACCAGTGCCGGCTCACTGGCCCTGCAGGGCTTCCGTCCGGACGATGCCTACCTGGTACGCCGGCTGCGCGAGGCTGGCGCCGTAGTGCTGGGCAAGACCAACCTCAGCGAGTGGGCCAACTTCCGCGGCAATGACTCCATCTCCGGCTGGAGCGCGCGCGGCGGCCAGACCCGCAACCCCTACCGCATCAGCCATTCACCGTGCGGTTCCAGCAGCGGCAGCGCGGTGGCCGTGGCCGCCAACCTGGCCAGCGTGGCGATCGGCACCGAAACTGACGGCAGCATCGTCTGCCCGGCCGCGATCAACGGCGTGGTCGGTCTGAAGCCGACGGTCGGGCTGGTCAGTCGTGATGGCATCGTGCCGATCTCCTTCAGCCAGGACACCGCCGGCCCGATGACCCGCAGCGTCGCCGATGCTGCTGCCGTGCTGACTGCGATCGCCGGCCGCGATGACGCCGATCCCGCCACCGCGACCATGCCCGGCCGTGCGGTCTACGACTACACCGCGCGCCTGGACCCGCAGGGCCTGCGCGGCAAACGCATCGGTCTGCTGCAGACGCCGCTGCTGAAGTACCGCGGCATGCCGCCGCTGATCGATCAGGCAGCGACCGAGCTGCGTCGCGCCGGCGCCGTGGTGGTGCCAGTGGAGCTGCCCAACCAGGGCGCGTGGGCCGAGGCTGAGCGCACGCTGCTGCTGTACGAGTTCAAGGCCGGGCTGGAGCGCTACTTCAGCACCCACCGCGCGCCACTGCGCAGCCTGGCCGAACTGATCGCCTTCAACCAGGCGCACAGCAAGCAGGAACTGGGCCTGTTCGGCCAGGAGCTGCTGGTGGAGGCCGATGCCACCACCGGCCTGGCAGACCCTGCCTACATCCGCGCGCGCAGTGATGCGCGCCGGTTGGCCGGCCCGGAAGGCATCGATGCAGCTCTCGCCGCCCATCAGCTCGATGCGCTGGTGGCGCCGACCACCGGTGTGGCGTGGCCGATCCGCAGCGAAGGCGACGACTTCCCCGGCGAGAGCTACAGCGCCGCTGCCGTGGCCGGTTACCCCAGCCTGACCGTGCCGATGGGCCAGATCAACGGCCTTCCCGTCGGCCTGCTGTTCATGGGCACCGCCTGGAGCGAGCCGAAGCTGATCGAAATGGCCTACGCCTACGAGCAGCGCACCCGTGCGCGGCGGCCGCCACACTTTGATACCGATGCGCTGATCGACGCCGGCGAGCCGTGAGCTCCGGTGACGCCGCGACATCTTGCTTCCGGTAGTGCCGGCCGCTGGCCGGCAGCTCGATCGCTCCGGCGTTGCCGGCCAGCGGCCGGCACTACCGATCCTGTGGCTCCACCGGCACGATCGCCGCCTCACCATCTTCAGCACCTGGCGAACGCACATCCGCAGTGCGTGCACGTGGACCACGCGGCATATCCAGCTCGTCTTCGTGTTGCAGCCGCGCACGCACCTGCGGCAGCGACTGCGGATGCTCACGTGCGAGGAAATCGAGCATGCGTTCGCGCACCAGGCAGCGAAGATCAAAAGCATCACCGGAACTGCGCGCGCTGACCAGCAGGCGCACCTGGATCGCGCGCTCGTTGGTTTCGGTCACCTGTGTCACGCAGACGCGCCCATCCCATAGCGCCTGGCCATGGCAGATGCGCTCCAGCTCGGCACGGATCGCCGCGATCGGTGCCCGATAGTCCAGCCACAGAAACGCAGTGCCGAGCAGATCGGCACTGCGCCGCGTCCAGTTCTGGAACGGGTTCTCGATGAACCAGGTCAAGGGCACCACCATCCGCCGCTCATCCCAGATCCGCACGACCACGTAGCTGCTGCCGATCTCCTCGATGCGTCCCCACTCGCCTTCGACGATCACCACGTCGTCCAGGCGGATCGGCTGCGTCAGTGCGATCTGCAGGCCGGCGATGAGGTTGCCGAACACCGGCTTGGCGGCGATGCCCGCCACCAGCCCGATCAGGCCTGCCGACGCCAGCAGCGCCGTGCCGATCTTCTGCACCATCGGGAAGGTCAACAGCACCAGCGACGCACCGAGCACGATGATGCCGCCCATCAACACCCTGCTGAGCACGCGCGTCTGGGTCTGGATGCGGCGTGCCTCCAGGTTGTCGGAGACATCAATGGGATGGCTGCGCAGGATCGCGCGCTCGCCCGCCGCCACCGCGCGTACCAGCAGCCAGACGAAGCAGGCCATCAACGCAATGTGCAGTCCGTGCTGCAGATGGCCCAGCAACGGATCCTGCAGCGGCGTCGCCTGCAAGGCGGGAATCAGCAGCAGCAGCGGCCACGCGGTGGCCAGCGGCAACCCGAGTACTCGACCGATACGCGCACGTCGGCGATCACGCCCTTTCAGCCGGTGATAGATCCACAGGATCAGCCATGCGCCTATGCCGCCCACCACTACGGCCAATCCCAACGGCCATGCGTAGGCCTGTGCGCTCTGCCAGTGCACCGTTGCCACCTCCAGTCGGACAACCAGGTGGACAGCCTCGCGCATGGCGCATGAGCGTCACGTCAGCCGTTCGTAAGCAGGGTGTTGGTCGGCAGGGCTTGCAGCCCTGCACCTGCTGCGTGCTGGAGCAACAGCCGAAGCAGAAGCAGAAGCGGATTTCTTGTGGGATGGCGGGGTGGGTCCGGTTGCGGGGGTCGCTGCAAGTCCCCCTCCGGGGCCCGGCCCAGCCGTCGGCGGCTGTGCGTTCGGGCGCTTGCGAAGCAGTGCTTCGCAAGCAAAGCGCCCTCACCCATGTAAGCTCGGTCGCCGCTTGCTCGTGTGCGCAGTCCTGCGCACACGGCAAGACCGGGGTTGGGCGTCCTGCCCAACCCGCCCGAGGCATGCCTCGGGCCCATGCGGCTCACGCCCCCGCAACCGGACCCACCCCGCCTTCGACAGTTTTCTGCGATCTGTCGGAACCTGCTGCTGATGGTGGGTGCCGACCGTTGGTCGGCACGGGGTCGGAGCCCATTTTGAATACTGCTATCTGACAGAAAAATCGTATCGACCAACGGTCGACACCTACCAACAGCCGCGCATGCCAATCGCCGCAGTTACCAGTAGATCCACGCCATGCGTGGATGATTCATTCGACATCTGACAGATGTGCCGACCAACGGTCGGCACCCACCAATAGCGACCTGAACCTGTCGAAGGTGGGGCGGTGTCGGAGTGCGGGGTGTCAGCCGCATGGATGCGGCTGCCAAGCTTACAGGGACGTACTTGCAGCGCCCCCGCACTCCGACACCGCCCCGCCAGCCCACGGAATGCATGCTGTTGCCGCTGCTTCAGCTTTTGCCGTTGACGTTGATTGCAGCAGGTGCAGGGCTGCAAGCCCTGCCGAAAACCCCTTACCGCACTTGCTCCTGCTTGCGCACGATCGCCATCGCGATCTCCAGCGACTGCTCGTAATTCAACCGCGGGTCCACCGTTGAGCGATACGCACGCTCCAGGTCACGCTCGGTCAGTTCGCGCGCACCACCGGTGCATTCGGTCACGTCCTCGCCGGTCAGCTCCAGGTGCACGCCAGCCAGGCGCGTGCCCGCGGCCGCATGCAGATCAAACGACATCTCCACTTCGCCACGCACATTGTCGAAGCGACGCGTCTTGAAGCCATTGGCAGTGCTTTCGGTGTTGCCATGCATCGCATCGCACACCCACAGCACGCGGCGGCCATCACGCTTGACGGCATCCAGCAGCGGCGGCAGCTTCTCGGCGATCTGCGCCGCACCCATGCGGTGGATGAAGCTCAGTCGACCCGGTTCGTCGTGCGGGTTGAGCACGTCGATCAGGCGCAGCAGCTGGTCCGGCGTCACCGACGGGCCGACCTTGATCGCAATCGGATTGCGCACGCCACGCAGGTATTCCACGTGCGCGCCATCGAGCGCAGCCGTGCGCATGCCGATCCACGGGTAATGCGTGCTCAGGTTCAACCAGCCCTGCTGGCGCGGCACCTGGCGGGTCAGCGCCTGCTCGTAGGGCAGCAGCAGTGCTTCATGCGAGGTGTAGAAGTCGATGCGGTTGAGGTTGTGCACGCGGGCCCCGGCCAGGGTCTCCATGAAGTGCACCGCATCGCCGATCGAGGCCACCATCTTCTGGTACTCGGCCGCCAGCGGCGAGTGGCTTACCCACTCCAGGTTCCAGTATTCGGGGTGGTGCAGGTCGGCGAAACCACCGTCGATCAGCGCACGCACGAAGTTCATCGTCATCGCCGAATGCGCGTGGGCCTGCAGCATCCGCTTCGGGTCCGGCAGACGCGCTGCTTCAGTGAAAGCGGGTGCGTTGATCACATCGCCGCGGTAGCTCGGCAGGGTCACGCCGTCGCGGGTCTCGGTATCGGCCGAACGCGGCTTGGCGTATTGGCCGGCGAAGCGGCCGACGCGGATCACCGGCTGGCGCAGGCCGTGCACCAGCACCAGGCTCATCTGCAACAGTACCTTCAGCCGGTTGGAGATGGTGCCCGATTCGCAGTCGCTGAAGTTCTCGGCGCAGTCGCCGCCCTGCAGCAGGAAGCGCTTGCCTTCCTGGGCCTCGGCCAGCTGCTGCTTCAGCGCCAGGATCTCCCAGGAGGTGACCAGCGGTGGCAGCCGCTTAAGCTCGTGCAGGGCCGCCTCCAGGGCTACCGGGTCGGGATAGGTCGGCATCTGCAGCGCGGTCTTGCCCCGCCAGCTCTCCGGCGACCAGGCAGCGCCGGCGGCGGTCGCGGCGGGATCGGGCACGGGCGGAACGGCGGACAGGCTCATTGCAGACTTCCGGGATGGGGGGGCGGTCATGGTCGCAGAGCCGGCCGCTGACGCAAAGGGCCGGTCCGGCCTACCGGCTCGCCTGAACGGCAGAGAAAGGCCGACGCCAGCGGCCAGATCCTGCATGGTCAGCCGCCCGGGACAGGCGCATGATTTGTTACGGAATAACACTTCAATGTCATGGATCGGCCCCTTCCACATCCAGCCGCCACCTCTCCCACCATGAAGCCCTCGCCCCTCGCTACCGGCATCACCTTCGCCCTGGCCCTGGCCAGCCTGCCCGCCTTCGCCTCGGCAGCCGACGCCCCCGCTTCGTCCGTCAAGGATCTGGATGCGGTCACCGTCCACGCCCAGCTCGACCAGGCCCGCAACACGCTGTCGCCGGACATCGGCAGCAGCCAGTACCAGATCACCGCCGAGGACATCCAGAAGCAGCCGCTGGGTGCCTCCGCGCCACTCAGCCAGGTACTGCTGCAGGCCCCTGGCGTGGTCCAGGACTCCTATGGCGGCGTGCATGTGCGTGGCGACCACGCCAACCTGCAGTACCGCATCAACGGCGTGCTGCTGCCCGAATCGATCTCCGGCTTCGGCCAGACCCTGGACGCGCGCACCATCAAGAGCATCCGCCTGATGGACGGCGCACTGCCGGCGCAGTTCGGCGAGCGCACCGCAGCGGTGGTCGACATCACCACCCGCAACGGTGCCGAGCTGGGCAATGGCGGCAGCGCGGGGCTGACCACCGGCTCGTTCGGCAAGATCAATCCGAACGCCTCCTGGTGGGGCAACCAGGGGCGCTGGAGCTGGTTCCTGACCGGCAACTACGACCAGCATGAGGTCGGCCTGGAGAACCCCACCAACTCACGCAAGCCGCTGCACGACGATACTCACCAGGGAAAGGCCTTCGCCGACCTCACCTACCTGGTCAACGACAACACCCGCCTGAGTGTGTTCGCCGGTTTCGCCAACAACCGCTTCCAGATCCCGGTCAACCCGGGCCAGACGCCACAGTTCGGATATCTGGATACCACCACCTTCGACTCCAGCCAGCTGGATGAGACCCAGCGCGAGACCACCCGCTTCGGCATGCTGGTGCTACAGGGCACGCTGGGCAGCACCGCGTACCAGCTATCGGCCGGACAGCGCTACAGCGACGTGGCGTTCAACCCGGACGTGGTGGGCGACCTGGTGTTCAGCGGCGTCGCCTCGCAGGTCCAGCGCAGCAACCGCGCCAATACCCTGCAGGCCGACTTCTCAACGCCGTTGGGCAACGACCACACGCTGCGCTATGGCCTGTACGGCAATTACGAGAACGCGCGGGCGAACAGCAACAGCTGGGTGTTCCCGGTTGATGACGGCGGCCAGCAGTCCGGCACGACACCGCTGTTGATCCCCGACCGCAGCGCGTTCCACGCCAGTACGCTGGCACTGTACGTACAGGACGAGTGGAAGATCGGCGACGACTGGACCGTGAACTACGGCCTGCGTGGCGACCGCTACAAGGCCTTCGGCCGCACCGAAGGCCAGCTCAGCCCGCGCGTGGGCGTGGTCTGGAATGCCAGCGACAGCACCACCGTGCACGCCGGCTATTCGCGCTACTTCACGCCACCGGCCAGCGAGTTGATTGCCAGCAGCGACATCGCGCTGTACGACGGCACCACCAACCAGCAGCCCAGCGGCGGCAACAACACGCCGCTGGCCGAGCGCAGCGACTACTACGACATCGGCGTCTCGCAGCAACTGGGCGAGCACCTGACCCTGGGCCTGGACGCGTATGACCGACGCGTCGCACGCCTGCAGGACGAAGGCCAGTTCGGCGCTGCCTACATCTATTCGACCTTCAACTACCGCCGTGGCCACATCCGTGGCCTGGAGTTCAGTGCCGACTACAGCAACGGTCCGTTCAGTGCCTACTTCAACGCCGCGCTGAACAAGGCCATCGGTACCGACGTCATCACCGGCCAGTACAACCTCGATCCGGAAGCGCTGGCCTATGTGGCCAACCACTGGATCCACCTCGACCACGACCAGAAGCTGACATCATCGGGTGGTCTCAGCTACGCCTTCGCCGGACACAACCGGATCGGTGCCAACTACGTGTTCGGCAGCGGCCTGCGTTCCGACATCGAAGGCGTACCCAACGGCGGCGAGCTGCCGTCGTACCTGCAGGTGAACCTCAGCGCCGGGCACGACTTCAATGCCGACAGCGGCCATCCATTGCACGTCCAACTGGCCGTGATCAACGCACTGGATCGCAGCTATCAACTGCGCGACGGTGGCGGTGTCGGCGTCTTCGCCCCGCAGTGGGGACCGCGCCGAGGTGCTTACCTGAGCCTGCAGCAGGACTTCTGAGGTAGCGCCGGCCGCTGGCCGGCATCCTCACGGTGTGCCGGCCAGCGGCCGGCACTACCCTTCGTCAACGATTGGGGTCAGAGCCCTTTGCGATGCCCAGGGACCCGACCCCGTTTCGCTTTCAGCGCTTGACCTTGCCCAGCGACACCACGAGCGCCCACAACGCCAGCAGCACGAACCACGCGCCCGACCACATCGGCATGGTCAGGCCCAGGAAGGTCCAGTCGATGTTGCCGCAGTTGCCGGTACCGGTCAGTACCGTGCGGAATACTTCCAGCGGCCCCATGGTCTCGCTCAGGAACGCCAGCGGCGGGCCACAGGTGGAACCCATTTCCGGCGGCAGCATCTGCACGTAGACGTGGCGCGCGGCGATGCCGGCACCCACTGCGGCGGCAATGAACGCCAGCACGCCATAGGTCGCGCGTCCCGGGCGGTTGGAGGGCCCGTGCAGCGCACCGATCAGGAACAGCAGGCCGAGCGCGGCAAAGGCCAGGCGCTGGAAGATGCACAGCGGACACGGCTCCAGGCCCATCTTCAACTGCAGGAAGATCGCGTAGCCAAGCAGGCCCGCGCAGATCAGGAAGCCCAGGAAGAACTGGGCGCGGAAGGGCCAGCGCAGTGGATTCATCGTCAACGCTCAAATGGATCAGGCGCCAAGCGTAACCGAGAGTGCGTGCCATTCGAACCGCCACAGGTGACGCCTGTCGGAACGGTGCGGGTCAGATCCCAGTGCGAATGCAAAGGGCTCTGGCCCGCGGTGCCGCCTGCCCGGGGTCAGGGCCCTTTCCTGCTGAAAGGGATCCGACCCCGGGAAACGCAAAAGCCCGGCAGAGGCCGGGCTTTCGCTGTGTCGCGTTGGAGCGGTCCGATTACTCGGCCACTTCCTCGGCCACGACCGGACGGTCAACCAGCTCGACGTAGGCCATCGGCGCGTTGTCGCCGGCGCGGAAGCCGCACTTCAGCAGACGCAGGTAGCCGCCCGGACGGTTCGCGTAGCGCGGGCCCAGGATGGTGAACAGGTTGCCCACGGCTTCGTTGTCGCGCAGGCGGGCGAAGGCCAGACGGCGGTTGGCGACGGAGTCGACCTTGGCCAGGGTGATCAGCGGCTCGGCAACGCGGCGCAGTTCCTTGGCCTTCGGCAGGGTGGTCTTGATCAGCTCGTGCTTGAACAGCGAGGCGGCCATGTTCTTGAACATCGCTTCGCGGTGGGCGCTGGTGCGGCTGAACTTACGGCCAGACTTCTGGTGACGCATGGTGATATTCCTTGGTTAATGATGTGGCTGTGTGGATCGTTGTCGCCATCCTGGCGTTGCTGCGCGGACTGCGGATGGTCCTGGCCGCCCGTCCTGGACGACCTGCCGCGCGAACCTGCGGTTCGTCATGGCATGGTGTGTTGCGTTGAAGGCCCCACCGCGAACGGTGGAGCCTTCAGGCATTACCGATATCAGCCCAGCATGCCGTGGCTGGCGACACCGGCCGGCGGCCAGTTCTCCAGCTTCATGCCGAGCGACAGGCCGCGCTGAGCCAGCACTTCCTTGATCTCGGTGAGCGACTTCTTGCCCAGGTTCGGGGTCTTCAGCAGCTCCACTTCGGTCTTCTGGATCAGATCGCCGATGTAGTAGATGCTTTCAGCCTTCAGGCAGTTGGCCGAACGCACGGTCAGCTCCAGATCGTCGATCGGGCGCAGCAGCACCGGATCCACGCCGTTGTTGGCCGGCTTGGCCGCACCGCGGTCGCGGTGGGTGAAGTCACCGAACACCGACAGCTGATCGCTGAGGATGTCGGCGGCGGTGCGCACGGCTTCCTCGGCGTCGATGGTGCCGTTGGTCTCGATATCGATGACCAGCTTGTCCAGGTCGGTACGCTGTTCGACGCGGGCCGCTTCCACGGCATAGGCGACGCGGCGGACCGGCGAGAACGAGGCATCCAGGACCAGGCGGCCGATGGCACGGGTTTCTTCGTCCGGACGACGACGCGCGGCAGCCGGCTGGTAGCCGAAACCACGTTCGATCTTCAGACGCATGTTGATTGCCGTGTCCTTGGTCAGGTGGCAGATCACATGGTCGCCGTTCAGGATCTCCACATTGTGGTCGACCTTGATGTCGGCAGCGGTGACAACGCCCGGGCCCTGCTTGGACAGGGACAGGGTGGCGCTGTCGCCGGAGTGCATACGGATGGCCACGTCCTTGAGGTTCAGCAGGACTTCGAGCACGTCCTCCTGCAGACCTTCGACCGTGGTGTACTCATGCAACACGCCGTCGATTTCGACTTCCGTGATGGCGAAGCCCGGGATGGACGACAGCAGCACGCGACGCAGGGCATTACCCAGCGTATGCCCGTAACCCCGCTCCAAAGGTTCGATAACGACCTTTGCACGGGTGTCGGTAAGGCGTTCGATCTGCGGACCGCGAGGACGCAGAACCTGGTTGGCGGTAACCGTCATGTTGCGGGTTCTCCTAGTGAACCCCCGGCCGTCGCCGGGGGCTCTCCAATGTGAATTACTTCGAATACAGCTCGACGATCAGCGCTTCGTTGATGTCCGCAGGCAGATCCGAACGATCCGGAACAGCCTTGAAGATGCCGGTGAACTTGCCGGAATCCACTTCAACCCACGACGGGCTCAGGTCATGCTGGGCGGCGACGGTCAGGGCTTCCTGGACGCGCAGCTGCTTGGCAGCCTTTTCAGACAGAGCGATGGCGTCGCCAGCCTTGACCTGGTACGAAGCCAGGTTGACCGACTTGCCATTCACGGTGACGCCGCGGTGCGACACCAGCTGACGGGCAGCCGGACGGGTCACGGCGAAGCCCATGCGGTAGACGACGTTGTCCAGGCGGGTTTCCAGCAGCTGCAGCAGGTTCTCGCCGGTGTTGCCCTTCTTGGTCGAGGCCTTCTTGTAGTAGTTGCGGAACTGACGCTCCAGCAGGCCGTAGATACGCTTGACCTTCTGCTTTTCACGCAGCTGGGTGGCGTAGTCGGACAGCTTGCCCTTGCGGGCAGTGGCGCCGTGCTGGCCGGGCTTCTGCTCCAGCTTGCACTTCGAGTCCAGCGCACGCGCCGGGCTCTTCAGGGACAGGTCGGCGCCTTCGCGACGGGCGAGCTTACAGGTAGGACCGATATAACGAGCCATTTCTTATCGCTCCCTTTAGACGCGACGCTTCTTCGGCGGACGGCACCCGTTGTGCGGGATAGGCGTCACGTCGATGATGTTGGTGATCTTGTAGCCGACGTTGTTCAACGAACGCACGGCCGACTCACGGCCCGGACCCGGGCCCTTGATGCGGACTTCCAGCGACTTCACGCCGTAGTCCAGCGCAGCACGACCGGCCTTTTCAGCGGCCACCTGGGCAGCGAACGGGGTCGACTTGCGCGAACCGCGGAAGCCAGCGCCACCGGAGGTCGCCCACGACAGAGCGTTGCCCTGGCGGTCGGTGATGGTGACGATGGTGTTGTTGAACGAAGCGTGGACGTGGGCAACGCCGTCGGTGACGACGCGCTTGATCTTCTTCTTGGTCTTAGCAGCGGGCTTAGCCATTTCTCAGTCCCTTACTTCTTGATCGCCTTGCGCGGACCCTTGCGGGTGCGGGCGTTGGTACGGGTGCGCTGGCCACGCAGCGGGAGGCCACGACGGTGACGCAGGCCGCGGTAGCAGCCCAGGTCCATCAGGCGCTTGATCGCGATGCCGATCTCACGGCGCAGATCGCCTTCCACGATGTACTTGCCGACTTCGGCGCGCAGGCGCTCGATTTCCGGCTCCGACAGATCGCGGATCTTGGTGGTCGAAGCAACGCCTGCGACTTCGCAGACCTTCTTCGAACGGGTACGGCCGATGCCGTAAATGCTTTGCAACCCGACCCAGACATGCTTCTGGGCTGGCAGGTTGACGCCTGCAATACGCGCCATGACGCGGTTCTCCAGCTGAGTGATGGCCGACAGCGCGCCTCGGGCACGCCAATCCGGCAGGATGGATCAAAAAAGTGAACTAGCGATACTAACAAGGTTCCGGTTTACATGGAAGCCCGTGAAACCATTGGTTTCATGAACCCGGCCTGGGGAGTGTGCCCAGGCTCCGGCGCCGGATGGGGTTGGACCTGGGGTTTCCCCCGGGGCCGCCCGCGCTACTCCAGCGCGGGACCACCTCATCACACCCCCACCCGGAACCGCTGCGGGGGCCGCCCTTCGTTTGTGTGGCCGGAGTCCGCGAAGCGGAGGGACCATCACGTCAGGAAGACGAAAGTATAACAGGCCAATCAGCCGCGGGCAAAACCGCCGCGGTTGCCGCCCTTCAGGTTGGCCTTCTTCAGCAGGCTCTCGTACTGGTGGGACATCAGGTGCGCCTGCACCTGGGCGATGAAGTCCATCACCACCACCACCACGATCAGCAGCGAAGTACCACCGAAGTAGAACGAGGCGTTCAGCTGCGTGCGCATCAGTTCCGGCAGCAGGCAGACGATCACCAGGTAGGCCGAGCCGGCTGCGGTCAGGCGGGTCAGCACGCCGTCGATGTAATCGGCGGTGGCCTTGCCCGGACGGATGCCCGGAATCAGCGCGCCCGACTTCTTCAGGTTGTCGGCGGTTTCCTGCGAGTTGAACACCAGCGCGGTATAGAAGAACGCGAAACCGGTGATCAGCGCAGCGAACACGATCATGTGCAGCGGCTCGCCCGGGCCGAGAGCATTGGCCACCTTCTGCAGGACCTGGCCGAAGCTGCTCTGGTTGGCAGCCTGGCCGGACCACATGGCCAGGGTGGCCGGGAAGGCCAGCAGGCTCGAGGCGAAGATCGCCGGGATGACGCCGGCCATGTTGAGCTTCAGCGGCAGGAACGAGGTCTGGTTCATGTACGCGTTGCGACCGCCCTGGCGGCGCGCGTAGTTGACCGTGATCCGGCGCTGGCCACGCTCGACGAACACCACGAAGAAGGTGAAGGCGAGCACGACGATGGCGATCAGCAGCAGCTGGATGAACTGGATGTTGCCGTCGCGGTAGGCGTCGAAGGTGTGGATGATCGCACCCGGCAGGCCTGCGACGATACCGGCGAAGATGATCAGCGACACGCCGTTGCCGATACCGCGCTCGGTGACCTGCTCACCGACCCACATCAGGAACATGGTGCCGGCGGTCAGCGCGACCACGGCGGTGAGCACGAAGCCCATGCCCGGCGCGTACACGACCGGAGCGCCCGACGGCGAGACCTGGCCCTGCAGGGCCAGCGCGATCGAGCCACCCTGCACCACTGCCAGCAGCACGGCGCCGATGCGCGAATACTGGGTGATCTTGCGGCGGCCGGACTCACCTTCCTTCTGCATCGCCTTCAGGGCGGGGAAGATGTGCACGGCCAGCTGCATCACGATCGATGCCGAGATGTACGGCATCACGTTCAGCGCGAAGATGCTGAAACGGTGCAGGGCGCCGCCCGAGAACATGTTGAACATGTCCACGATGCCGCCGCCCTGCTGTTGCATCATGGCAAGCATGGCATCGGGATTGACGCCCGGCACCGGCACGTAGCAGCCGATGCGATAGACGATCAAAGCCCCGACGACGAACAGCAAACGTTGGCGAAGTTCAGTGAACTTGCCCATTCCGCCCGCGAGGTTACCGATGCCAGCTTGCGCCATGATTTTCTTACTCCGTTACGCTGCCGCCGGCAGCTTCGATCGCGGCCTTGGCACCCGCCGTGGCAGCAATACCCTTCAGGGTGAACGCCTTGGTCACTTCGCCCTTGACGACGACCTTGGCCTTCTTGGCAGTGCTCGGGACCAGCTTGGCAGCACGCAGGGCGGCGAAGTCGATCTCACCGGCCGGCAGCTTGTCCAGCGCGTACAGCAGCACTTCAGCGGTGTCCTTGGCGATCGGCGAACGGAAGCCGATCTTCGGCAGACGACGCTGCATGGGGGTCTGGCCGCCTTCGAAGCCAGCCTTGATCTTGCCGCCACCCTTGCGGGCGAACGAACCCTTGTGGCCGCGGCCGGCAGTCTTGCCCAGGCCCGAGCCGATACCGCGACCGACGCGGGTACGCTCGGTGCGGGCGCCCGGTGCCGGGCTCAGTTCATTGAGACGCAGAGTCATGGTCGATTACTCCTCAACCTGGACGAGGTACTGAACCTTGTTGATCAGGCCGCGCACCTGCGGGCTGTCCTTCAGTTCACGCACATCGTTGAGCTTGTTCAGGCCCAGGGCACGCACCGACAGGCGGTGACGCGACTGGGTGCCACGCAGGCCACGCACCAGGCGGACCTTGACAGTCTTGTTGGACTCATTAGCCATGGTTGAGTTCCTCCACCTTCTTGCCGCGCTTGGCCGCGATGCGGGCCGGCGACTGCGCAGCAGACAGGCCCTTCACGGTGGCACGCACCAGGTTGATCGGGTTGCGCGAACCGGTGGCCTTGGCCAGCACGTTCTTCACGCCAACCGCTTCCAGCACGGCGCGCATGGCACCGCCGGCGATGACGCCGGTACCTTCCGAAGCCGGCTGCATGAACACGCGGGCTGCGCCGTGACCATCCTTGATGGTGTGCCACAGGGTGCCGTTGTTCAGGTCAACGCTGACCAGGTTCTTGCGGGCCTGTTCCATCGACTTCTGGATGGCGACCGGCACTTCGCGGGCCTTGCCATAACCGAAACCGACCTTGCCTTCGCCGTCGCCGACAACGGTCAGGGCGGTGAAGGTGAACTGGCGGCCACCCTTGACGGTCTTGCTGACGCGGTTGACCGCGACCAGCTTTTCGATCATGCCGTCGTCGATCTTCTCTTCGCGGTTACGGTCGCGATCGCGACCCCGCTGCTGACGCTCTTCTGCCATGTTGATTCCTTGGTTGTTTGGGTATGTACGGCTCGAAGCCGCTTATGGTTGTGGCGTGACGCGGCGTTCCGGTGGGCCGCTGCAGAAGAGCGGCGCCGTCCAGCCTCACTCAGGCTGGCGAGCAGGCAGGCAGGAGGCCAATGGCCCCCTGCCCTTGTCCCTTAGAACTGCAGGCCGGCTTCGCGGGCCGCTTCTGCCAGGGCCTTGATGCGGCCGTGGTAGCGGTAGCCCGAACGATCGAAGGCAACCTTCTCGACGCCGGCGGCCTTGGCGCGCTCGGCGACGATGCGGCCAACCTTGGCGGCGGCATCGGCGTTCTTGCCGTTCTTCAGGCCTTCCATGACGTCGGTCTGGGTGGTGTTGGCGGCAGCCAGCACCTTGGAACCGTCGGCGGTGAAGACCTGGGCGTACAGGTGCTGGCCGGTGCGCAGCACCGACAGGCGGGCGACGCCGAGCTCACGGATGTGGGCGCGGGTCGACTTGGCGCGACGCAGGCGGGCGATGTTCTTGTTCATTTTGATTATTCCTTGAAAGCTGAAGGAAGAGCTTTTCCCTGAGAAGTCCGCACAGGGATGTGCGGGCTCTTGCGAGGGACTCGCGCTTATGCCTTCTTGGCTTCCTTACGGATGATGACTTCGTCGGAGTACTTCACGCCCTTGCCCTTGTACGGCTCCGGCTTGCGGAACGCACGGATCTTGGCGGCAACTTCACCGACGACCTGCTTGTCAGCGCCCTGGACCAGGATCTCGGTCTGGGTCGGGGTCGACAGGGTGATGCCTTCCGGCGCCACGAACACGACCGGATGCGAGAAGCCCAGCGACAGGCTCAGGTCCTTGCCCTGCATGGCAGCGCGGTAACCCACGCCGACCAGCTCCAGCTTGCGCTCGAAGCCTTCGGACACGCCCTTGACCATGTTGGACAGGATCGCACGCACGGTACCGGTCAGTGCGACCAGGTCAGCGTTCTCGGTGCTCAGGGTGGCAACGCCGTTGTCGACGTTGATGGCAATACCGGCCGGCTTGGCCAGCGACAGGGTGCCCTTCGGGCCCTTGGCGGTGACGCTGTCCGACTGGACGTTCAGTTCAACCTTACCCAGGTCGATCGGCTTCTTGGCTACGCGGGACATAGTTCTACTCCTTTCGCCTTAGGCCACGAAGCACAGGACTTCGCCGCCGACGCCCAGCTGGCGCGCCTGCGCATCAGTCATGATGCCCTTGGAGGTGGAAATGATGGAGATACCCAGGCCGTTCATGACCTTCGGCAGCTCGCTCTTGCCGCGGTACTGGCGCAGGCCCGAACGCGAGAAGCGCTTCAGGGTCGCGATGACCGGCTTGCCTTCGAAATACTTCAGCACGATTTCCAGCTCGGACTTGTTGTTTTCCAGCTGGGTCACGCGCAGGTCGGTGATGTAACCCTCGTCCTTCAGGACCTGGGCAATCGCAACCTTGATCTTGGACGACGGGGCTTTCACCGTCTGCTTGCCAACCGCGGCCGCATTCTTGATGCGGACCAGCAGGTCGGCGATGGGATCAGTCATGCTCATATGAGTACCTTTGAGTGCACCGATATCCGCTTTCGCGAAAATCTGTTGTCTCCTGGAAACGGGCCAGGTCCCTTGTTGCAGTGGGCCGGAAGCCCACTCCTACAACCCCGTCTGCACAGGGCAAGACGCGGGAGTATACGCCAAAAGAGCCCGGCTTGCGCCGGGCTCTTCGGTTTTTTTGCGTCGGGAAAGCTGAATGCCTCCCCTGCCCGGTTCAGGAACCCCCGAAGGGGCTCCTGATCGCAGGGCCGGCTGGGATTACCAGCTGGCCTTGCGCAGACCCGGGACGTCGCCACGCATGGTGGCTTCACGCAGCTTGTTACGGCCCAGGCCGAACTTGCTGTAGACGCCACGCGGACGACCCGACAGCTCGCAACGGTTGCGCTGGCGGCTCGGCGACGAATCGCGCGGCAGCTTGGCCAGCTTGGTTGCGGCGTCGATCTTCTCTTCGTAGGTCGCGTCCACGGAGGACACGATCTTCTTCAGAGCTGCACGCTTTTCAGCGTACTTCTTTGCCAGCTTTTCCCGCTTGATGTCGCGGTTGACCATGGAGGTCTTTGCCATTTCGGTTTCCTCGACAGATCAGTTACGGAACGGGAACTTGAACGCTGCCAGCAGCGCCTTCGCTTCCGCGTCGGTCTTCGCAGTGGTGGTGATGGCGATATCCATACCGCGGATCGCGTCGACGGCGTCGAAGTCGATTTCCGGGAAGATGATCTGCTCCTTCACACCCATGTTGAAGTTGCCGCGGCCGTCGAAGGAACGACCGGAAACACCACGGAAGTCGCGCACGCGCGGCAGCGAGATGTTGATCAGGCGATCCAGGAACTCGTACATCTTGTGGCGACGCAGCGTGGTCTTGCAGCCGATCGGCCAACCATCGCGGATCTTGAACGACGCAACCGACACACGCGACTTGGTGACAACCGGCTTCTGGCCGGAAATCTTGGTCATGTCGCCGACGGCGTTTTCCAGGATCTTCTTGTTGGTGGCCGCTTCGCCGACACCCATGTTCAGGGTGACCTTGACCAGCTTCGGCACTTCCATCGGATTGGTGTAGCCGAACTGCTTCATCAGCGCCGGCACCACTTCGTCCTTGTAGAACTTTTCGAGACGGGAACTCATCTTCTCATTCCTCAGGCGTCGAGCGCCTCACCGCTGGAGCGGAACACACGCAGTTTGCGTCCATCCTCCAGCACCTTGAAGCCAACGCGTTCGCCCTTGCCCGAAGCCGGGTTCAGAACATTCACGTTGGAGATATGGATCGAAGCTTCGCGCTCGACCACGCCGCCGGCAACACCTGCCTGCGGGTTCGGCTTGGTGTGGCGCTTGACGATGTTCACGTTGGCGACGACCACACGGTCGCCGTCGACGCGGACGACTTCGCCCTGCTTGCCCTTGTCCTTGCCAGCGTTGACGACAACCTGGTCGCCCTTCTTGATACGGTTAGCCATGATTATCTCCTGTCGCTCACAGCACTTCGGGAGCGAGCGAGACGATCTTCATGAACTTCTCCGAACGAAGTTCACGGGTCACCGGCCCGAAGATACGGGTACCGATCGGCTCCTGCTTGCTGTTCAGCAGAACGGCAGCGTTGCCGTCGAAGCGGATCAGCGAGCCGTCGGCGCGACGCACACCCTTGCGGGTACGCACCACGACGGCGTCATACACTTCACCCTTCTTGACCTTGCCGCGCGGAATCGCATCCTTCACGGTGACCTTGATGATGTCGCCGATGCCGGCGTAACGGCGCTTGGAACCACCCAGCACCTTGAAGCACATCACCTGCTTGGCACCCGAATTGTCCGCGACGTCAAGGTAGCTCTGCATCTGGATCATGATTCAGCTCCTTATTCAGCCGCGCGCGTGATGACTTCCACCACGCGCCAGTTCTTGGTCTTGGACATCGGAGCAATCTCGGTCACGCGGACGACATCGCCTTCCTTGCAGGCGTTGTCGGCATCGTGGGCGTGCAGCTTCGTCGAGCGCTTGATGTACTTGCCGTACAGCGCGTGCTTGACCTGACGCTCAACCAGGACGGTAACCGTCTTGTCCATCTTGTTGCTGACGACACGGCCTTCGACCGTGCGCAGCGTCTTCTTTTCAGTATTGTCGCTCATAGCGGCCATCCTTACTTCGTGCTGCCGAGCAGGGTCTTGACGCGAGCAATCTCGCGACGGACCCGGCGAATGTCGTGGGTCTTCGGCAGCTGGCCGGTGACCTGCTGCATACGGACAGAGAACTGTTCCTTACGCAGGTCGATCAGGTGGGCCTTGAGTTCGTCAGCCGACTTTTCACGGAGAGTTTTGATATCCATCAGCGCACCGTACGGGTCACGAAAGTGGTGGTGACCGAGAGCTTGGCGGCGGCCAGGCGGAACGCCTCGCGAGCCACTTCCTCGGAAACACCCTCGATTTCATAGATCATGCGGCCGGGCTGGATCTGGGCCACCCAGTATTCCACGTTACCCTTACCAGAACCCATTCGGACTTCGATGGGCTTCTTGGTGATGGGCTTGTCGGGGAACACGCGGATCCACATCTTGCCGCCGCGCTTGACGTAGCGGCTGATCGAGCGGCGGGCCGCTTCGATCTGACGCGCGGTCAGCTGACCGTGTGCGGTTGCCTTCAGGCCGTATTCGCCGAAGCTGACAGCGTTGGCGCTCCAGCTCAGGCCATCGTTACGGCCCTTGTGTACCTTGCGGTACTTGGTTCGCTTGGGTTGCAACATTGTCGTTACCTCGCTTCACGGGCCGGGCGCTGACGGTCACCACGGTCGCCGCGATCGTGACGATCGTTGCGCGACGGGGTGTCGTCCTGCTTTTCCTGGCCAACCTGGGAGAAATCGAAGACCTCGCCCTTGTAGATCCAGACCTTGATGCCGATGATGCCGTAGGTCGTCTTGGCTTCAGCGAAGCCATAGTCGATGTCGGCACGCAGGGTGTGCAGCGGCACGCGGCCTTCGCGGTACCACTCCGAACGGGCGATTTCTGCACCGTTGAGGCGGCCACCCACGTTGACCTTGATGCCCAGGGCACCCAGGCGCATCGCGTTGCCGACCGAGCGCTTCATTGCGCGGCGGAACATGATGCGACGCTCCAGCTGCTGGGCGATCGACTCGGCAACGAGCTGCGCGTCCAGTTCCGGCTTGCGCACTTCGGTGACGTTGATGTGCGCCGGGACGCCCATCATCTCGCTCACTTCCTTGCGCAGCTTCTCGATGTCCTCACCGCGCTTGCCGATCACCACGCCCGGACGGGCGGTGTGGATCGTCACGCGAGCGGTCTTGGCCGGACGCTCGATCAGGATCTTGCTGATGCCGGCCTGAGCCAGCTTCTTGCGCAGCATTTCGCGCACTTTCAGGTCGGCTGCCAGGTAACCAGCGAACTCGGCCTTGTTGGCGTACCACTTGGAGTTCCAGTCCTTGGAAATGCCGAGGCGGATACCAATCGGATGAACTTTATGACCCATGGTCTTTTCCTTATCCGCTTACTTGGCGGCGCCCACAACCACAGTGATGTGGCTGGTGCGCTTGAGGATGCGGGTACCGCGGCCTTTCGCCCGCGCCATGAAACGCTTCAGGGTCGGACCTTCATCAACCATGATGGTCTGAACCTTCAGCTCGTCGACGTCGGCGCCCTGGTTGTTCTCGGCGTTGGCAATAGCCGACTCCACCACCTTCTTGATCAGGTGGGCAGCCTTCTTGTCCGAGAACTTCAGCAGGTTGACCGCACGCTCGGCCGGCAGACCGCGCACCTGGTCAGCGACCAGACGAGCCTTCTGCGGGGAGATGCGCGCAGTGCGCAGGATGGCTTTCGCTTCCATTGTCATCTCTCCTTACTTGCCCGACTTCTTGTCACCACCGTGACCCTTGAAGGTCCGGGTGATGGCAAATTCGCCGAGCTTGTGGCCGACCATGTTCTCGTTGACGAGAACCGGGATGTGGTTCTTGCCGTTATGCACGGCAATGGTGACGCCTACCATGTCAGGCAGGATCATCGAACGGCGCGACCAGGTCTTGATCGGCTTCTTGCTGCCCGCAGCGGCCTCCACCTTCTTGACGAGGTGGTGATCGACGAACGGGCCCTTCTTGAGTGAACGTGCCATGGTCGATTAGCCCCTACGATCGCGGACGATGAACTGCTGAGTGCGCTTGTTATGGCGCGTCTTGTAACCCTTGGTCGGGACACCCCACGGGGTGACCGGATGCGGGTTACCCTGGCCGGCCTTCGCCTCACCACCACCGTGCGGGTGGTCAACCGGGTTCATGGCAGCACCACGAACGGTCGGGCGGACGCCGCGCCAACGCTTGGCACCGGCCTTGCCCAGCTTTTCCAGGCTGTGCTCGTCGTTGCCGACTTCGCCGATGGTGGCGCAGCACTCGACCGGAACCTTGCGCATTTCACCCGAGCGCAGGCGCAGGGTGGCGTAGATGCCTTCGCGAGCCACCAGCTGCACGGCCGCACCAGCGGCGCGAGCGATCTGAGCGCCCTTGCCCGGCTTCAGTTCGATGCAGTGGATGGTGGTGCCGACCGGGATGTTGCGCAGCGGCAGGGTGTTGCCAGCCTTGATCGGGGCATCCGAACCAGCGATCACCTGATCACCGGCCTTCAGGCCCTTCGGGGCGATGATGTAGCGACGCTCACCGTCGACGTAGCACAGCAGAGCGATGTGCGCGGTGCGGTTCGGATCGTATTCGATGCGTTCCACGCGCGCCGGGATGCCCAGCTTGTTGCGCTTGAAGTCGATGATGCGGTAGTGCTGCTTGGCACCACCACCGACGTGACGCACGGTGATGCGGCCATGGTGGTTACGACCACCCGAGCGGCTCTGCGACTCGACCAGCGCAGCGTGCGGAGCACCCTTGTGCAGGTCGGGAGTGACCACGCGCACGGCCGAACGGCGGCCGGGGGAAGTGGGCTTGAATTTCATCAATGGCATGGGATGTACCTCAGGCCTTGGCCGTTACATCGATCGACTGGCCATCGGCCAGGCGAACGTACGCCTTGCGCCAATCGCCGCGGCGGCCAGCACGGTTACGGAAGGACTTGTTCTTGCCCTTGACGTTGACCACGTTGACGGCTTCGACCTTGACGTCGAACAGCTGCTCAACCGCGGCCTTTACATCGGCCTTGGTGGCTTCGTTCGAAACTTCGAAGACATACTGGTTGGAGAGTTCCTGCAGGCGCGCGGTCTTTTCGGAGACACGCGGGGCACGCAGCACGCTGAAGATTTTTTCGTTGCTGTTCATGCCAGCCACTCCTCGACCTTCTTGACCGCGTCAGCGGTGATGACGACCGTGTCGGCACCCACCAGCGAGACCGGATCCAGACCCTGGACGTCACGCACCTGCACGTACGGCAGATTGCGGGCGGACAGGTACAGGTGCTCGGACGCTTCTTCGGTGACGATCAGCGGGCGCTTGCCCACTTCCAGGCCGGCCAGCTTGGCGATCAGACCCTTCGTGTTGGTCACTTCGACGTCGAAGGACTCCACGATGGTCAGACGGCCCTGACGGTTCAGCTCGGACAGGATCGCGCACATGGCGGCACGGTACTGCTTACGATTGACCTTCTGCTCGAAGCTGCGCGGCTTGGCCGCGAAGGTGACACCGCCGCCGACGAAGATCGGAGCCGTCAGTGCGCCATGACGCGCGCCGCCGCCCTTCTGCTTCTTCGACTTCTTGGTGGTACCAGCCACTTCGGAGCGAGTCTTCTGTGCCTTGGTGCCGGCGCGACCGGCGTTGCGGTAGGCAACGACGACCTGGTGGACCAGATCTTCGCTGAAATCGCGACCGAACACGGCGTCGGAGACCGAGACCTTGTTGTTGCTACCCGTGATAACGAGTTCCATCGTCATCTCTCCTTATGCCTTGCTCGCCGGACGGACGATCACGTCGCCACCCGCCGCGCCCGGAACGGCGCCGCGAACGGCGATCAGACCGCGCTCGACGTCGACCTTGACCACTTCCAGGTTCTGGGTGCTCTGCTGCACCGCACCCATGTGGCCCGACATCTTCTTGCCCGGGAAAACGCGACCCGGGGTCTGGCGCTGACCCAGCGAACCCGGCGCGCGATGCGACAGCGAGTTACCGTGGGTTGCATCGCCCATACGGAAGTTGTGGCGCTTGATGGTGCCCTGGAAGCCCTTACCCTTGGTGACACCCTGGACGTCGACGATCTGGCCGACTTCGAAGATGTCCGCCTTGACTTCGCCGCCAACGGCGAAATCGCCGAGCTGCGCGTCTTCAACGCGGAATTCCCACAGGCCACGACCCGCTTCCACCTTCGCCTTGGCGAAGTGGCCGGCTTCCGGCTTGTTGACCAGGGCAGCGCGACGCGCGCCGACGGTCACCTGCACGGCGCTGTAGCCGTCGGTTTCGACGGTCTTGATCTGCGCGATGCGGTTCGGGGTTGCTTCGATCAGGGTCACCGGGATGGAGCGGCCATCTTCAGTGAACACGCGGCTCATGCCAGCCTTGCGGCCCACGAAGCCCAACGAATACTTCTTCGTCATGGTCGTAGTCCTCAGGTCAGCTTGATCTGAACGTCGACGCCGGCAGCCAGTTCGAGCTTCATCAGCGCGTCCACGGTCTTGTCATTCGGGTCAACGATATCGAGCACGCGCTTGTGCGTGCGGGTCTCGTACTGGTCACGCGCGTCCTTGTCGACGTGCGGGGAAACGAGAACGGTGTAACGCTCGATCTTGGTCGGCAGCGGGATCGGGCCACGCACTTGCGCGCCGGTCCGCTTTGCCGTTTCAACGATCTCGCTGGCCGAACGGTCGATCAGACGATGATCGAACGCTTTCAGCCGGATCCGGATCTTTTGGTCCGCCATGGCGGTAGGTTCCTTCGTTAAAAGAGCGACAGACAAAGCCTCTGGGTTGCTTTGCCCCATGAAATTCCTGAATACGGACGGCCCGCACTCCTGCAGGCCGCCAAGGTCAATCCATAGACCTCAAAAACGTAGGCAGACCAGTTTCCCGGCCTGCCCAGACGTAGAAGCATAATGGCACGCAAGGCAGCTGTCAACAGTCGCCTGTTGACGCCGCCTGAATGGCATTGACCCTTCCTGGTCCGGGGAACACAAGGCACATCCTGTGCCTGCTTTCCCATTTGATACGCCCCGATGCCCTACCCAGGCAACATCGGGGCGCAGATACTACCAGATTACTCGATGATCTTCGAGACCACGCCGGCGCCGACGGTACGGCCGCCTTCGCGGATGGCGAAGCGCAGGCCTTCGTCCATTGCCACCGGGTTGATCAGGGTGACGACCATCTTGACGTTGTCACCCGGCATCACCATTTC